>NZ_JBWPVU010000003.1:0-203027 GCF_056590255.1 Fenollaria sp. C0166D3 | reverse complement strand
GAACACGGAAGTTAAGGCTCTTAACGCTGAAGGTACTTGGTTGGAGACGACCTGGGATAATAGGTAGCCGCCACTTAAATAAGCTTGTGTAGCTCAATGGCAGAGCAACCGGCTGTTAACCGGTAGGTTGTAAGTTCGAGTCTTACCACAAGCGCCAAATGAGCCGGGGTGGCGGAACAGGCAGACGCACAGGACTTAAAATCCTGCGACCCTTAAAGGTCGTATCGGTTCGATTCCGATCCTCGGCACCAAAAAGACATCGCGGGATGGAGCAGCTGGCAGCTCGTCGGGCTCATAACCCGAAGGTCGCAGGTTCAAATCCTGCTCCCGCAACCATAACGATTACGGGGATAGATGAGATCCTTAAATAGATATCAAAAAGACGGTTCAGCAGACTGTTTCAAGCCAAACGAACTTCACTTTGTTCGTTCATTTGGGAAACAGGTTGCACTTGACCTACTAGAGTTCGCCCTAGCGTGCTCACTAAGTTAGGTCAATGAAATCCTGCTCCCGCAACCATAATTATTTATATAATTTAGTTGCCTTAAAAATTAATATATGCTATAATACATACAATATGGCCCTATGGTCAAGCGGTTCAAGACACCGCCCTTTCACGGCGGTTACCCGGGTTCGAATCCCGGTAGGGTCACCATTTTTATTTAATAAAAAACATTATGCATGGACGATTAGCTCAGCTGGGAGAGCATCTGCCTTACAAGCAGGGGGTCATAGGTTCGAGCCCTATATCGTCCACCATGCATGGCCCGGTAGTTCAGTTGGTTTAGAATGCTAGCCTGTCACGCTAGAGGTCGTGGGTTCGAGCCCCATCCGGGTCGCCAGTAAAAGATTAGGCGATAAATATTGCCTAAGTGCCGGCATAGCTCAATTGGTAGAGCAACTGACTTGTAATCAGTAGGTTAGGGGTTCAAGTCCTCCTGCCGGCTCCAAATCTTTTATTAATATTGCCTTATGGAAGAGTACCCAAGTGGCTAAAGGGGGCGGACTGTAAATCCGTTAGCTAAGCTTTCAGTGGTTCAAATCCACTCTCTTCCACCATATGCGGAAATGGCTCAGTGGTAGAGCATCGCCTTGCCAAGGCGAGGGTCGCGAGTTCGAATCTCGTTTTCCGCTCCATATTCTTTTTTAATACCGCAAAATTTGCGGGTGTAGCTCAGTGGTAGAGCCCCAGCCTTCCAAGCTGGTTGCGAGGGTCCGATTCCCTTCACCCGCTCCATACGTTACATGCGACTATAGCTCAGCTGGATAGAGCAACGGACTTCTAATCCGTGTGCCGGGGGTTCGACTCCTCCTAGTCGCGCCATAGCAGCAAAAATTAATATTCTTTTGCTGCTTTTTTGCATCATTAGCTCAGCTGGATAGAGTGTCTGGCTACGAACCAGAAGGTCGGGGGTTCGACTCCCTCATGATGCGCCAGCCTAGGACTAAGTATTTTCAATTACTTGGTCCTTTTTCGTATACAAATCACTATGAATATGGAGGGAGATTCATGTCAAAATTAAAATCAGCTATATTTGGTTTTGCGATTGGAGATGCTTTAGGCGTGCCATACGAGTTCAAAGAAAGACACACATATAATTGCACAGATATGATTGGCCACGGCACATGGAATCAAGAGGCAGGCACATGGTCTGACGATACATCGCTAACACTAGCCACAGCAAAGTCAATTAAGGACAGGGGATTCATTGATTTAAAAGAGATACGTAAGAATTTTGAAGCGTGGTTATATGAAGACAAATTCACTGCAAATGGTGAAGTATTTGATGTAGGAGGCACAACGCGCGGAGCTATTGAGCTTGGACATGGTTTGGACGGCTTTCATGACAATGGTAATGGATCAATTATGAGGATACTTCCACTAGCATTTACAGATGCATCAGATGAAGATATTGCCAATGTTTCAGCTATAACACACGCCCATGAGATATCAAAAAATGCTTGCATAGAATATATTCATATAGCAAGAAAATTAATAAATGGCAAAAAATATATTGATGATAGCATAAAATATGTTGATGAAAGCGAGATTAAATCAGGTGGTTTTGTACTTGACACTCTAAAAGCGTCACTATGGTGTATATTAAATACAGATAATTATAAGGATGCAGTTTTAAAAGCAGTTAATCTTGGAAGCGATACAGATACGACAGCTGCAGTCACAGGAGGCCTTGCTGGAATTATTTATGGCATTGAAGCCATTCCAAAAAAGTGGTTAGAAAAGCTTAAGAATAAAGAATTAATTGAAGAATGTTTGTTTGAATAAATTAGATTATGCTACTAAGTATTATACTTAGTAGCTTTTTTATTTTCCAAGGATAATTATAGATAAAATAAATATAACTTAACGTTAAAAAATACTTGACTGTTGAATTAATTTATGCTATTTTATATCTAAAGATGGTAAGTATGATGTGAAAATGAAAGAGGTTCACATATTAAGCACACTAAAAGAGATTAATTTAGTAAGTAATCCTGCAAGATTGAAAATAATTATAATGCTTGGCATTACAGCAAAGACGGCACAAGATCTGTTAGATGCTTTAGGAGTTAGCGGCTTAAAAATACATTATCATTTAAGGCTTTTTGAAGAGAATGGAATTATTGAGTTTGTTTATACTGACTTAATAAATGGAATAACGCAAAAATACTATAACTAACAGAAGAAATTAAAATTATGATAGGAGGCAATAAAATGGGATTGTTTAATTTATTTGGTGGGGAAAAAACAGTTGAGTTAGATAATGTAAAAAGCAATGAAAACAAAAATCGCATGAGAGAAATTTTTGATAAGCAAGTAGATAATGGTTCGGAATATAAAATAGTTTATGCTTATTCAGAAGATATTAGTGGTGCGAATTTCGTAGTGCTTCGTACCGTTTCCTATAAATACAGAAGTTTTATACTTGGCTATAAGGAAGATGATTTAAGTTTAGTTTTTCTTGAAGTAAGCCCTGATTTAAATCAGGTCGGAGAAGCACTTTTGTATAAACCACAAGATGTAAAGAAAACCAATTTTACAAAGATGGTAGGTGCATATTATTTACAGTATGGAAGTTCGTTCAAGAAAGAATTTTTCAACTTTTTTGTTCCTGAGACTATTGACGATATAGTTAACCATGATTGGTATGATGAAGATACTTTTATTTACATTGACCAAAGAGAAGTACATGGCAGCTGGGTAGATTTTTGGAATAAATTTTGTAAATAAACGATAATTTATTATGAAATTAAAACAAGCTTACACTGTTATATATATCAAGGACAAGATTACTAATAAGTTTTTGTTCTTATACAGAAATAAAAAGAAGAACGATATTAATCATGGCAAGTACATTGGCGTGGGTGGAAAGATTGAGTCGGGCGAGTCAAAGGATGAGTGCATTGTGCGCGAGGTCTATGAAGAGACAAATCTTAGTCTTAATACATTCTATTACATGGGCGAGGTTCGCTACATTGACATAGGTTCTGGCACTTATGAAACTATGTATGTATATTACAGCGATGATTATGCTGGTGTGGTTAAAGAATGTTCTGAAGGCACTCTTAAGTTTATGAGCGAGGAGGAATTCTACGAAAGTCCACATTGGGAAGTGGAAAAGATATTTCTTGATTACGCTCTAAAAAATAAACCATTCAAATCTGTTGACTATTATTACTTAAATGGTATAAATTTTAAAACGATATTACTGAATAAAGAGGTATAGCTTATATTAAGGGGTGGAGAAACTTATGTTGATTTTGAAAATATTATTATTTATCTTAGGTACAGTCTTTTCTACATTCGGATATCTTATTTATTTTAGAAAGAAATATTCTTTGATAAATTCTTTTAACTTAGATGTTGTATATAAAAGAAAAGATTCTTCTTATGCTAAAAAACTAGGCCTGATAGAATTTGTTCTTGGTTTAGGCTTAATAATGCTCGCTATAATTTTAACAATTATTAGATAGGTATAACAAAAATCAAGGGATAGACCACTGGTCTATCCCTTTGATATTAGCAAAATCTCATTCTATTTGGATCATCTCTTACGATGTCTTCCCAGAATCTATCTATCTTTATAGAATTTTTCTCAGCGAGCATCGCTATCTTTTCTCTATCTTTAGCTTCGTATATAATGCATAAACCACAGCAATGGTCTGCATTTCTCGGTGTTGGTGCTATGGTTACTTCAAAGCCATTATCTTTAAGTAGATAGTATAATTTTGTAGCCGAAGCTGAATCGCCTAAAAGAATGTAGTTTCTTAGCTCTTTCATTAAATTAGTCAAGCATTTCTAAGAAAGCGCCGATTCTTGTCTTTAATTGTTCTGCGTCTTCGTCTGTGTAGTCTGTTTCTATACCCATAACTGGTATACCTAGCTTGTTAAGTTCTTTTTCTACGAAGTAGCCTTCTGTGTCATATAGGTTACAGAACTTAAGGTTAAGGTCGATAACGCCATCTGCCTTGTATTCTTTAGCAAGTCTTACTATGTCGTCGATTCTTGCTGTGTTTGGTGTGAAGCAAGCGCAGTTTATGCTGCCAAGGTATCTTTGTGCAAGATTATGAACCATAGTATCCATATCTGCACCCGCATCTTCTTCAACAAGTTTGTAGCTGTAACGAATTCCTGTACACATTTCTTCGCAGACAACAGCTGCTCCAAGTGATTCGATGATTTGGTGCATCTTCCAGTTTGGAATAGAAAGTGGAGTACCTGTAAGAAGTATTCTCTTTGCACCTGGTTTGTAAACTGAAACTTTGTTCTTAACTCTTTCTTCAAGTTCGTCACAAAGCTTGTTAATCATTTCTGTAGTTCTTTCTGGATCGTCATAGAAAGCAACTTGTGTGATTACTAGAACATCTCTACCACTTATTGGAATTAGATCGTTCTTTCTAAATTCGTTAAGTCTCTTCAAAGCTCTTCTCTTGTTGTTAACAATATGTATAGCTTTTCTTAGTCCTTCTTCAGTAATTTCATTGCCTGTAAGCTCTTCGATTCTCTTCATGTAGCGTTTAATTTCAGCTTCCCATTTTTCGAAGTCTTCGTCTCTCTTCATTTGAGGTATGTCCATGATAAACATTGGTGCATCTTCAGCAAGTATTTCCCAAGCTTTTTTCTTGCCGTCACAAGTAGTTTCACCAACGAATAGGTCAGCTATTCTGAAGAATGGGCAAGTTCTGTCAAATCTTGCTCCTAGTGAAGCTTTGATTAGTGGGCAAGTTGCTGTAGGAAGCTTCTTTTCTCCGCCTGGCACCCAGAATTGAGATCCACTGCAAAGACCTGTAACTATTGCTCCAGCAGCTATAGGCACTTCGTCTGGTACGTGTATACAGAAAGTACCAACTACCTTGCCACCATTCTTTTGGTGTTCGATTAATTCAGCTGGTCTAATACCGTGGATATCGCCAACTACCATGTTCCAGTAGTCCATACCCTTTGGTCTGTTTTCTTGGCTTAGGAATACGTCTCCAAAAGCTCCTGGTAAAACTTCACATAGCATATCGTGTTTTTCAACGTCCATGCCTAGATTAGTCCACATTTCATGATTCTTATCCATTTTTTCCTCCTTTTAATATGCAGCCCCTTGGAGCTAGGTCAATGTTTTTGTAGCTCTCAGATATAGGGCCTTTGAGTTCATCCAGAATTATTTCTGGACAGGCGACATTAATACATTTATTCATTTTAATATTAATGTTGTTTTGATTATCTTCTAAAACCCTTTCGAGAATTTTTACTCTTTTCTCAGGTTCAGCCACATAACGAATGTAGTATTTAACAATATTATACTCATATGGCTCAAGCTTTTTTTCTATTGCCAATAGTAGCTCATCGATTTTAGAAAATATTTTTTTCATTTGCTTGTATTTTTTCTCATCAAAATTAAAGCCGTAGACAGACTTTATTACGCCGTCAATATCAGTTCCTGCAATATCCCCACTATATTCATAGATATATTTGTCGCAACTAGCACTAAAGACTTCAGTGAATTTTTTGCAAATATCCTCAATCAAAAAGATTTTGGAAGAATAGATTAGTGGGCACTTCTTTGTTGTCATGTAAATGGTCGTCGCGCTGATCATATCGCAAGTGTTGTACTCACCATAAGCTAAAATCTCTGTGTCAGTCGATTCGATTGGGTAGGGAACTAATCCATAGCTCATTAAAAATGCCTCGTCGATGTCTTTAGCAAAGTAGCCTATGACGTTATTCTCACTCATTTTAAATGTGACAGCATCGACATAAGCCTTACGCCTTAATTCTTTAAAGAATTCTACGTCTATCATTATTTTGCAAGCAGTGCAGCACCTATGGCTCCAGCAAATCTTGCATCTGGATGTGTTTTTACAGGTGCACCAAGTTTTTCGCTTAAAAGTTCAACTGTAAATTCTGAGTCGCAGAAACCACCAGTTAAGAAGTAATTATCTGATGCATTTTTTCTTGTTGCTAGTGCAGCGACTTTCTTAACTATCGAGTCAACAACACCTCTTGCGATGTCTTCACGAGGAGTGCCTTTACCCATAAGCGAGATTACTTCTGATTCAGCAAATACTGTACATACAGATGATATGTTTACAGATTGGCCTCTCTTAGCGTACTCAAACATTTCTTCTAATGAAAGTCCAAGCCTATTGGCCATAACTTCCAAGAACTTTCCAGTACCTGCAGAGCACTTGTCATTCATAATAAAGTCCATTACATTTGAGTTTTGCACAAGCATAACCTTAGTATCTTGTCCACCTATGTCAACAACAGTCATGTCTTCAGGATTTAAAAAGTGAGCGCCTTTAGCATGACAAGTGATTTCAGTAACAGTTTTGTCCGCATAAGGCACACTGATTCTTCCGTAGCCAGTCGCGGTGATCTTCACATCATCTTCGCCGTAGCCTAGTGATTTGATCCAATTTTTAATCTCTTCACCAGTTTCTTTACTGTTCCAGCCACTTGGCATGATCTTTTCGTGCAATACTTTTTCCTTGTTTTCATCTAGGATAACAGCCTTTGAAGCAGTTGATCCTATATCAATTCCTATGTAATGCATAATCCACCTCTCTTAAATTTTACCATAGTATTAGTATTAATTAAATTATATATCATAAAGAATTCACATTCAATAAGTATAGAATAATTTTATATATATGGGCCTCATTATAAATATTTTAAATAGTAGCTAGACCATAATCATGCTCATATAGAAAAATCTTAATAATTATATCTTATAATAAAGGCTGGAACTATAAAATTTTTTAATACATCGAAAAATAGCCTTTTCTTGTGATATACTCATATAAAGGAGGGATATTATGAAGAAAAAACAAAATTTGACTATCTTCATAGGAGGCGCTATTATTGGTATAATTGGAGCTTTACTTATGCACTTTGGCAACCCAGCTAACATGGGTATCTGTGTTGCATGCTTTTTTAGAGACATAGCAGGCGCACTGGGACTACACTCTGCAGGAGTTGTTCAATATATAAGACCTGAAATCATCGGTTTTATTTTAGGTGCTTTCATCATTTCTATGGCTAAGGGCGAATTCAGAGCCAAGGGCGGATCAAACCCAGCACTTCGCTTCGTTTACGGCTTCGTGATGATGATAGGCGCTTTAGTATTCTTAGGCTGCCCACTTAGAATGCTTCTAAGAATCGGCGCTGGAGACATGAACGCTGTAGTAGGTTTATTAGGCTTTATCGCAGGTATTGGAGTTGGTATTGTATTTATTAAGAAAGGTTACTCTTTAGGCAGAAACCATGATCAATCAAAATTATCTGGACTTATTATGCCAATATTTGCAGTTGTATTACTTATCTTAGCACTAGCAAAACCAGCATTCATCCACTTCTCAACAGAAGGACCTGGATCAATGCATGCGCCATTCATAATTTCATTAGTAGCAGGTTTAATCGTTGGTGGCATTTTACAAAGAACAAGACTTTGTACAGCAGCAGGATTTAGAGATGCAATACTAATCAAGGACTATCACTTCCTATATGGTATACTTGGTATAGTACTAGCAAACTTAGTTCTAAACCTTTGCCTAGGTCAATTTAATTTTGGCTTCGAAGCTCAACCAGTAGCTCACTCAGAACACTTATGGAACTTCTTATCCATGGGCTTAGTTGGTTTAACAGCTGTATTACTTGGTGGCTGCCCAATCAGACAAACAATACTTGCTTCACAAGGCGATACAGACGCATTCATGACAGTTATCGGTCTTATATGCGGAGCAGCTGCATCACACAACTTTGGCTTAGCTTCATCAGGTAAGGGAACAACTGCTAATGGTAGAGTTGCAGTTATCATCGGATTTGTATTCGTTATAATCGCAGCATACTTCATCATAGCTGAAAGAAAGAAAGGAGCTCACAATGGCAAATAATATTATTGATGCAAGAGGACTTTCTTGTCCAGAACCAGTTATTTTAGCTAAAAACGAAGCAGACAAAGGCACAAAGGACTTTACAGTTCTAGTTGACATAGAAGTTGCTAAAGAAAATGTTACAAGATATCTTGAAAATGCTGGCTACACTGTAGCAGTTAAAGAAGACGGAGAAGACTTTGAGCTTAAAGCAACAAAATAACGTTGTCATAGTAACATTCTATTCGATATCGTCGTGCCTTATGCTAAATAATAAACTCAAAGAGCTCGGCATCGAATCACTCATCATACCGACACCAAGAGATCTTTCTTCATCCTGTGGCAATAGCTTAGCCACTTCGATCAAGAACAGAGAAGTACTTGACAAGGTCATCGATGACTTTGATTATGAGGTCGATAGAGTAGAGGATTATTATTTATACGAAAGCGATAAGTTAAAAGAAATATTATAATGGATTAACAGCTACATCATGTGGCTGTTTTTCTTTTAGATATTTTTGATTTTTTCTTGTGAATGTGATATAATCTATTGTATATTATGAAAAATTTAGATTACGCGATTGATATCTTGAAAAGATTAGGTGGTTCCTCATACATTGTTGGAGGTGCTGTGAGGGACTATTTGCTATGCAAGGATGTCTACGACATAGATATATGCACGGCGAAGAGGCCTGATGAGATAATAAATCTTTTAAGTGATTATGAGCTAGATACTAAATTTATGAAATATGGCTCTGTCAAGATTAAGGGCGAGAATGCAATCGAGATAACTACATTTAGGCGTGAGGATGACTACGCTGATGGCAGGCACCCGAGCACTTTAAGTTTTACGAGCGATGTCAAAGAAGACCTTATTAGGCGCGACTTCACCATAAACACTATGTTAATGGATGAGAGTAAAAATATTTATGATTTTCTGGACGCAAAAAAAGATCTTGATGCGAAAATTTTAAGAACTGTTATTGATCCGTATGAAAGTTTTGCAAAGGACTACTTAAGAATACTGCGTTTAGTGCGCTTTGCGTCGAAGCTTGGCTTTGAGATAGAAGATGAGACTTTTAAGGCTGCGAAAAAATATGCACCTTATGTAAAAACTCTTTCAAAGGACAAATTTCGTGAAGAGTTCAACAAGATTTTGCTCCTTGACAATGCACATTACGCTTTTATACTTATGCACGAGCTGGGCATTTTGAAGGCAGTCCTTCCTGAGCTTGACAATGAATTTGACTACGACCAGAACAATCCTTATCATAGCTATGATTTATTTACTCATACGATGAAGGCGGTTGAAGCGACTGAAAAAGATTTGCCAACGCGTCTTGCAGCTTTATTTCATGACGTGGCAAAACCATTAACCCGTTCTGAAGATAGGAATGTCTCGCACTATTACGATCACGACAAAGTCGGCGCCGAGATGGCAGTAGATATTTTAAAAGTCTTTAATTATGACAAGAAGACCATAAACCTAGTTCATGACCTCATTTTAAAGCACATGAAGCAGGACCCGAACTTTGGGATAAAAGCTGTGAGAAGGCTTTATAATTACTATGGCAAGGAGAACATTTATCGCTACCTTGATTTAATTAGGGCAGATAGTATTGCTACGAGACCGGGCCGCGAGCTTGATAATATCACAAAATTTGAGACTTACATAAAAGAGATAGAAGACAGTCTTGACAAAAGCGGCGAGCTGAAACTTGCTGTTAGCGGCGACGATTTGATTGCCATGGGCTATGCGCCAGGCAAAAAATTTGCGCACGCACTTGGAAAAATTAAAGAAATGGTGAGTTTGGGCGAGCTTGAGAACGACAGAGAAACTTTGCTCCCGCTTCTTAAGGAATATATGGAGGAAGAATAATGAAGAAATTATTTGGCACAGACGGCGTCAGGGGCGTCGCTGGCGAGTTTTTAACTAGTGAATTTTCATACAAATTAGGCAAATATATAGCGGACTACTTTATTGGCGGTGAGGGCAAAAAAGTTTTTATAGCGAGCGACACAAGAGAGTCTAAGGACATGATAAAGCTATCACTTGCAGCAGCCATCACATCTATGGGACTTGATGTATATGATTTAAACGTAACATCGACGCCAGAAGCAAGCTACATAATTAGCAAGAATGATTCTTTATTCGGCATCGTTGTCTCAGCATCGCATAACCCTTATGAATACAACGGCATAAAGGTTTTTAACAAGGACGGCTACAAGCTAGCAGATGAAGTAGAAGAAGCGATTGAAACGAATATGCTAAATGACAAAGATCTAAAAAAGCCAGAGCGCTTCGGCAATTACATCACTGATGAGATTGATAAAACTGAGTATATAAGCTATTTACGCTCACTTATGAAGGACTACAGCGGCCTTAAAATTGTTTGCGACATGTCTAATGGAGCAAATTACGTGACTGCAAAAGAAGTTTTAAATGAATCAGGCGCTGAAATGATATACATTCATGACGAGCCAAATGGCAGAAACATAAATTTAAACTGCGGTTCAACTCACCTGGAATCGCTTATAGAAACTGTTAAAGACAGTAAGGCAGATATAGGCATAGCCTTTGACGGCGATGCAGATAGATTATTAGTAGTTGATAACGAAGGCAAGATTATGGACGGAGACCATATATTAGCAGCGCTTGTGACATATTTGAAAAAGCATGATAAGCTTAAGAAGAATAAACTTGTTGCGACTATCATGTCAAACATTGGCCTTAAGAAGTACCTTGATACTATTGGCGTAGAGCTTGATGTGACTAGCGTTGGCGATAGATATGTTCTAGCTGAACTAATCAAGGACGATTTATCGCTTGGCGGCGAACAATCGGGCCACATAATACTAAAGGATTATCAAAATACTGGCGATGGCCTTTTAAGCGCGATATTTTTAATCAATGCCATGACCGAGCTTAAAAAGACAGCTGCTGAATTAAACGGACTTATGAAGACATATCCACAAGTACTTTTAAACGCAAAAGTTACTAACGAGATAAAAAATAAAGTTTTAGATATAAAAAGCGTTAAAAACGCTATAGATGATTTAACTAAGAACAACCCCGACATGAGGGTAGTCATCAGACCATCAGGCACTGAGCCGCTTCTAAGGGTCATGCTTGAGGGCGAAGATGAAGATGAATTAAAAAAATTAGCAAAAGATTTAGTTGATTTGATAGAAAGAGAGACGAAATAGTTTGAAGAGAGTTTTAATAGCTTTATCGGGCGGGGTAGATAGCTCCGTCAGCGCATATTTACTAAAAGAGGCTGGTTACGATGTAGTAGCCATCACATTTAATTTATGCGACGATATTATTAAAGACAATTACACAAAGATGATAGAGGATGCAAAGAGAGTATCTGACTACCTTGGCATAGAGCATCACGTGGTTGATTACAAGGAAGACTTCAAAGAGAAGGTAATTGAGCCATTCATCCGTGAGTACGAGCTTGGCCACACGCCAAACCCTTGCATCTTCTGCAATAAAAACATCAAGTTCAAAAGATTTCACGATGAGATGAAGAACTTCGATGCTGACTTTATTGCGACTGGTCACTATGTTGAAAAATATGAGGCAAATGGCATTCACTATCTTCAAAAATCTACAAACATTAGAAAAGATCAAAGCTATTTCCTATACAATATTAAGCAAGAACAGCTGAGAGACGCGATATTCCCAGTTGGAGCTATGGATAAGGATAAAACTAGGGCCATAGCGAAGGAAGCGGGCATACCTGTATACAATAAAAAGGATTCGCAAGAGATTTGCTTTATTGCAAATGATGATTATAAGGCTTTTTTAAATAAATATTCTAAAAATATTAGCAAGAAGGGCCTAATTAAAGATAAGAACGGCAAAGTTTTAGGCGAGCACGATGGCATTAGAAACTACACTATAGGCCAAAGACGCGGACTAAATGTTGCCTTAGGTCAAAGAGCTTTTGTGACTAAGATAGATCCAGTTAATAACGAAATCATTCTTGGACCAGAAGAGGATTTATTTAAAAAGACTGCTGTAATTAAAGATGTGAACTGGATTTCAATTGATGAAATCGCTGAAGACAAGGTATATACAGCAAAAGTTAGATATAGATCAAATGATGAAAAAGCAAAAGTAAAGAAGAATGACGGCGGTACTTACACAGTTACTTTTGAAGAGCCGCAAAGAGCGATAACTCTTTCACAGAGCCTCGTTGTATACGATGGCAGAACTGTAGTAGGCGGCGGCGTTATAGTGGATTAATCATGTTTTATGTAGATAAAATAATTAAGGGCTCATCAAGTGAAAAGACCCTTAAAGAATTTTTATTAGAAAAAGAAGTTATCTATGAAGATCTTGATGCGAGCTACATTATAAGAGATGCAGGAGAAATAATCGCGACAGTATCAGTAAAGAAAAATTTAATTAAATTCTTCTACATCGATGATAAATATCAAGGCGAGGGACTAGCGATAGAGCTTATTAATAGTGCGCTTGAAGAAATCATTGCCAAAGGATATAGAAGTTACTTTGTCTTTACTAAGGCAAAGAATGAAAATATTTTCACTTCACTATCTATGGATGTTATTGAAAAGACTGATGATGTTGTTCTCTTAGAAGGCGGTTTCTTCAAGTACAAGGACTGGATAGAGACTATCAAGAAAGATCTTGATAAAGATGAGTACAATGCCATAGTCATGAATGCAAATCCACTCACACTTGGTCATGAGTACCTAGTAGATAAAGCCTTGGAAGAAGATAGGGACTTAATCATCTTCGTTTTGGAAGAGGATGCCTCATACTTTAGTACTAGGGATAGATATGAGATAGTTAAAAAGCATTATCAAGATAATGATAGGGTTCATGTCTATAAATCAGGCCCCTACATCATATCTAGAGCGACCTTCCCAACATATTTTTTGAAGAAGGATACAGATAAGCTTAAGGTGTATACAGAGCTTGATGCAAAGATATTCGCAAAGCGCATTGCAAAGGATTTGAATATCAAAAAGAGGTACTTCGGCACAGAGCCTATTGACAAAGTTACTGAAAAATACAATGAAATGATGAAGAAAATACTTTCTGAATATGGTATTGAATGTGAATTTATAGAGAGAAAGACTATAGATGGCGAAGTTATTAGCGCATCGAAGGTCAGAGAGTGCTACGAAAATGATTTTTCGGCTTGTAAAAAATATTTAAGCTCGGATGTCTATGAGCTTTTAGAAATAAAAAGGAGTGGTAACAATGATTAGCGTAAAAGAAGTTACTGACAAAAAAACATTAAAGGAATTTGCATATTTTATCTATGACTTATATGAAGGGGACAAAAACTTTGTTCCACCAATTAGAAAAGAATATTTAAAATATTTACAAGGAGTGGATAACGACCTAAACAACGCAGGACCAAATACAAAGTTTATCTGCTATGATGGGGATAAAGTAGTTGGAAGACTTTTGGTCGGAATCAACGAAATTGTCAACGATTACCACGGTTTTAAAGAAGGTTACATCTCACAATTTGAGTGTGAAAATAATTATGAATACGCTGAGAAACTTCTTGATGCAGCAGTAGAATACCTTAGGGCGCACGGCATGAATAAGGTAAAAGGACCAGTTTCACTACCAGGCGGCGAGGACAACAGAGGCTTTATAGTCGATAACTTCGAGGATCAACCATACATAATGAACACATACAACAAGAGCTACTACAATGATTTCTTCGTGAAATATGGCTTCGAAAAGTACTTTGATTGCTACGCATATAAAGACAAAATTAAAAATGCTAATATTGAAAGATTCGAAAAACTTGTTCCATATGCAATGAAGAAGTTCAATTTTAGAGTGGACAATATTGATTTTAGTAGACTTGACAGCGATGCAGCAGATATTATGCATGTAATTGAAAAAGCTATGCCTAAAGAATGGGATGACTTCGCTCCACTTGATGAAGAAGAGATCAGAAAGGTAGTTAAGCAGCTAAAACCATATGCCGATCCAGAGCTTATATTTATCGCAAGAGACAACGAAACAAACGAGCCTATCGGTTTTAACATAACTCTACCAGACTACAACCAAGCCATCAAAAAGATGAAAGGAAGACTACTTCCATTTGGCTTTATAAAGTTTTTGTATCACAAGAGAAAGATTGATAGAATTAGATTTTTCGTTTTATTCGTAGTGCCTGAGTATCAAAAGAAGGGTGTTACAAGCGTTATGTACCTAAAGACATACATCAACGCAATCAAGAAAGGCTATACAGAGCTTGAAGGATCAACAATTTGGGAATACAACAAAGATATGATGAACGACGTTGAAAGCTTTGGTGCAAAGATCAACATAACTTATAGAATTTATCAAATGGATATATAGTTTAGGGTGCCTTGCGCACCTTAAATTATTATCAAAGTTATATTTAGAGAGATTTTGGGTAAAAATTAATAGTACGGGGATGAATTTTGGTTTCGACGGGGATTTGGAATTTAGAATAGCGAGCCGGGTCGATGGATACGTCACATCTGTCAAAAAAATATAAACGCAGAAAACAATAATTTTGCATACGCTGCCTAGTTAGGCGGCTCTCAATATAGAGTTTTCTCGTTCGGCTTTATATTGGGTCAACTTAGACGAGAAAATCTTTTAGCCAAGCTTAAAAGCTAAAAGATTATTTCAAAGCTAGCTAAGACTTTATTTTGCTTTTTAAATTGGTCTTAGTGAAGTTTGATAAAAAGCTGCGCTCGGAGAAGTTCTTTAGGAAGGGTTTTCGGACAGGGGTTCGACTCCCCTCATCTCCACCACATTGCTTATAGACTTAGTCTATAGGCTTTTTTTATGTGGTTTTTATAAAATAGTATTGATTTTTTTTTATGTTATGATTTAATAAAGTAATAAAAAAGGAGTGAATGTAGTGGCAATTGCATCTTTGATTTTAGGCATAATATGCTTATTAGTATCTTTTTCAATTTTTAAAGATATGTCGTTAATTTGTGGGGTTATAGGAATAGTATTAGGTATTATTGCTATTGTAAAGAAGAAAGGTAAAGTGCTAGCTATTATAGCTATTGTTTTATCCATAATTGGACTAATTGTTTTATTTTCAGATGGAGGAAAAGACAATTCCGGCACAATTACAAAAGTAGAAAATCAGTCAGAAAGCAGTTCTACATCGTCAGAAAATGAAACATCAAGCTCTGATAACAATACAGAGTCTGATGCAGAGACAGTTATGGGCATTGGTGATACTTGGACTGTAGAAAATCAATGGAAATTAACTATTAATTCTGTAAAAAGTACAGATGAAAGAAATGAATTTTCAGACAAAAAACCTGAACAAGTTGTAATAGTAACATATAGTTATGAGAACTTAGGATATAAGAGTGATTTTTCTGATGGACTATTCTTTGGTTTAGATCCTGGTTTAGATGTAACAGTAGTTGATGAAAAAGGAGAAGTAGCTGAAAGTTACCCAGGGGATGTAGCTAAGTATCCACAAGAAACTCCTGAAGGAGCTAAATGTAGCGAAGCACAATCAATTATAGGACTAGCTAATAAGAGTGAATATATAACAATGACAATAAACAAATACGATGGAGATGGCAATTCTCAATCAGTTAAATGTAAATTAAAAGTGGATTAGTTATTAAGAGATAAAGTATATTTATAAAGTCTAATTTGTTCATACAAGTTAGACTTTTATTTTATTTAAACAATTTACTATAAGAATAAGCAATTGCAAGCATCATAAAGCTTTATGAATAAAAGTTCATAAAGTTGTTTCATTTTTATCAAATTTATGGTATAATATATCTGGTGATTCTATGGACATCGATAAAATCAAAAAGGGACTAAAGATATTTCTTATAGTCATACTGATAATAGTATTTATAAATATAATGAATAAAGACTTCTTTAATCAAAGCGATGGCGAGGTCAAGGTCGATAGAGCTTTTGACACTGGGTCCAAGGACTCTTTGAGCGAGGCTGATGCTGAAGAGGGCTACATCTACACTCACATCACTGGCGAGATTAAAAAGCCTGGTGTATACAAGATGAAGGCTGGCACTCGTATGGACGACCTTGTTAAAGAGGCGGGCGGTCTTACTGAGGACGCTGACATCGACTTAATCAATCTATCTGAAAAGCTAGTTGATGAGGAAAGAATCATTGTTCCTGCTAAGGGTGCATCTAATAATACAGACGAAACAAGTCATGCGGCAAGCGCTGTTCAAACGAAAAAGATCAATATCAACACGGCTGATCTAAATGAGCTCACATCAATACCGAGCGTTGGTGAAAAGACTGCGCAAAAGATTATTGATTATAGAGAGAAAAAGAAGTTTAAAAAGATTGAAGATATCATGAACATAGAAGGAATCGGAGAGAATAAGTTTAAGAATATGAAAGATTACATAAGCGTAAACGGAAGGTGATTGTATGAGTAATGATATAAATGTAAAATTAACAAGTTTCGCTAAAACATCGGGTTGAGCGGCTAAGGTTAAACCGGAGGTTTTAGATCAAATATTAAAAGGACTAGAAAAAAATTCGCCAGATCCAGACCTATTAGTAGGCTTGGAAACAAGCGATGACGCAGCTGTTTACAAGGTTAGCGAGGACAGAGCCATCATAGAAACTTTGGACTTTTTTACGCCAATAGTTGACGATCCATATACATTTGGGCAAATAGCAGCAGCAAACTCACTTTCAGACGTCTATGCCATGGGCGGAGAGCCGATACTTGCGATGAATATCTCGTGCTTCCCAAACTGTTTGTCACCAAATGTATTAAAGCTAATATTAAAGGGCGGCTTTGACAAGGTTAAGGAGGCAGGTGCCTTGCTAATAGGCGGACACACTGTTCAAGACGATGAGCTTAAGTACGGCATGAGCGTTACTGGTTTTGTTCATCCTGACAAAGTTTTGAGAAATACTGGCGTTAAAGAGGGCGACGTCCTAATATTAACTAAGCCACTTGGACTAGGCATCATAAACACAGCTGTTAAGGGCGATATATGCGATAAGGACTCCTTAGATGAAGCAGTTTTAGTAATGAAAACGCTTAATAAGAAGGCGAAGGACGCTATGGAAGGCCTTGATGTACACGCATGTACTGATATAACAGGCTTTGGACTTATGGGTCACGTATACGAAATGCTTAGAAATACTGATGTTACAGTTGAACTATATACAGAGAAATTACCTGTACTAAAGGGAGCACTTGATTATGCGATGATGGGCCTTGTGCCAGCAGGTGCTTACGATAACAGAGTTTTTGTTGGTGATAACTTTAGGATAGATACTGATATCAAAAGAGAGATGGAAGACCTATTATTTGACCCACAAACTTCTGGAGGACTGTTGATATCGCTATCAGAAGAGGATGCGAAGACTTATATGGAAAGGATAGACCTTCCATTTGATGTAAATATTATTGCAAAGGCAAAAAAATTTGACGATAAATATATTTTAATTAAGTAGGTGTGATATGAATTTATTTAGAATGATTCCAGGCGTTGATCAAGTTATGGAAAATGAAGAGATTAAGAAATTATTTGAGCTTCACGATGCAAAACTGATCAACGATACTATAAGAACTATCTTAGATGAGATGAGAGACGAAATTAAGAATGGTCTTGATGAGGACGGACTTAGAGAGAGACTTAAAAATATTGACAAGGCTGTCGCACAAAGGCTAGCTGATGAGCTTAATTATAGCCTTAGACCAGTTATAAATGCGACAGGTGTCATCATCCATACTAATCTTGGCAGATCAAAACTGCCAAAATCGGCTCAAGAAAATATTATGAGGCTATTATCAAGCTACTCAAACCTTGAGTATGACTTAGACAGAGGCGAAAGAGGACTAAGATACACTCATATAGAAGAAAAGCTTAAAAAGATTACTGGAGCAGAGGCGGCTCTTGTCGTAAATAACAATGCTGCAGCTGTTATGCTTGTACTTGATACACTTAGTAAGAACAAGGAAGTAATCACTTCAAGAGGCGAACTTATCGAGATAGGCGGATCATTTAGAATACCTGACGTTTGCGAGAGAAGTTTGGCGACGCTTAGGGAGGTCGGAACAACAAATAAGACTCACCTAAGAGATTATGAAAACGCTATAAATGAAGAGACAGGCGCAATACTAAAGGTTCACACATCAAATTACAAAATTTTAGGCTTTACTGAAAGCGTTAGCGCAAGTGAAATTGCGACTATAAAAGGCGATTTGCCTCTAATTGAGGACCTTGGCTCAGGTGTTTTAATCAATCTTGAGGACTATGGTCTTGAGCACGAACCAACTGTTATGGAATCAGTTGCAAGTGGTGTCGATGTAGTTACTTTTAGTGGTGACAAGCTTTTAGGCGGACCACAAGCGGGCATTATAGTAGGCAAGGAAAAATACATCAGCCAAATCAAAAAGAATCAATTACTTAGAGCGCTACGTGTGGACAAGATGACTATAGCAGCTCTTGAAACAATACTAAACTATTATATTGACAAGAACAAAACATTTGAGATACCGACTATAAAGATGATTACTGAGTCTTTCGAATCAATTGAGAAGAGAGCAGAAAAACTATTCTCAATTCTTGAAGGTATGGCTGGAGCTGAACTAAATATAGTTGAAACAGCCTCCGAAGTAGGCGGCGGCTCACTTCCAAACCAATTTATCAAGTCAAAGGCAATTGAAATTGATCCAAAAAATATATCAGCTGCAAAGCTTGAAGAAGGGCTTAGAAAGCTTGAAGTACCGATCATTACTAGGATATACAAGGACAAGATCTTGCTTGATTTAAGGACTATTGACGAAGAAGAATACGAAATTATTGCGAATGAACTTAAGGGGATTTTAGGAGAGAGATAGTGAAACATTTAATACTTGGAACTGCGGGTCACGTTGACCACGGGAAAACTTCTTTAATACGCGCCCTGACTGGCAGACAAACTGACAGGTTAAAGGAAGAGCAAAAGAGGGGGATATCGATAGAGCTTGGCTTTACTTACTTTGATCTAGAAAAGGATTTAAGAGTAGGTATCGTTGACGTGCCTGGTCATGAGAAATTTATTAAAAACATGGTTCAAGGCGTTAGCGGTATGGACCTTGTTATGCTTGTCATTGCGGCCGATGAAGGCGTTATGCCTCAAACCATCGAGCACTTAAACATACTTACTATGCTTGGCGTTGAGCACGGCTTTGTTGCTTTAACTAAGACTGATTTAGTCGATGAAGAGTGGATAGAGCTTGTCACATCAGACATAAGAGACAGTCTTAAAGGCACTTTTCTTGAAAATTCTGAAATAGTTAGGGTTTCTAACAAGACTTTAGAAGGCATTGATGATATTAAAAATATATTGAGGAAGCACGCCGATAGCTTTGAAAAAGAAGAAAAGAACGATACACCAAGGCTGCCTATTGACAGGGTCTTCGTTATATCAGGCTTTGGTACCATAGTTACAGGCACGCTTATGGACGGGAAACTATCTTTACAAGATGAGATTGAGATATATCCAGAGAGAATAAAGACTAAGATCAGATCCATTCAAGTGCACCAAGAGTCACAAGATGTGGCTTACGCTTCACAAAGATGCGCTCTAAACATCCCTGGCGTTAAGAAAGAAGATATACATAGGGGCAGCGTTATAAGTCTTCCTGATGCACTTAAGAACACTAATCTAATTGACGTAAAAATCGAGTGCATTAAGGATCAAGAGAGAGCTATAAAGAATGGATCAAGAGTCTTCTTATACTTAGGCACTGAAGAGATACTTGCAAGGGTCGTGCTATTAGATAGAGACGTACTTAATCCGGGCGAAGAAGGCTATGCGCAATTGATTCTTGAGAGCGAAACAGTTTGCAAGAGGATGGATAGATTCATTTTAAGATTCTACTCACCTATGTCAACTATAGCGGGCGGCGTGATACTTGAAACTAATCCAAAGAAGAAAAAGCGTTTCGACGAAGAAGCCGTTGAAGAGTTTAAGATAAATGAAAAGGGCTCAGATACTGATGTTCTAAACAATCTTATCTACACAAGACAAGATGATTTCTTAAATAAAAAAGAAATCGCTAAATTATTAAGTAAGTCTGAGGACTTAGTTGACAAAGAGCTAAAGGAACTTGTAGATGATGGAGCCATCGCTATATATGAATTAAAGAACGGCATCTATCCTGTATCATTAAGATATATACACAATGTGAATGAAGAACTAATAGTTCACTTAAATAAATACTACGAAAAATATCCACTTAGGAGAGGAATTTTCAAAGAAGAGATTAAAAATAGATTCTTTAAGAAGCTTAATAACAATCAAAAGCTATATGAAAGCCTTCTTAAGCTAATACTTGACGAAGGAAGTTTAGAGCTAAATGGCGAGTTAGTCTCAATCAAGGGCTACGCACCAAGCTTGTCGGATGAAGACAAAAAGTCCATGAATATGGTTTTGAATATGATAGAAGAAGCAAAATACGACGGTATTACAAAAGATGCAATACAAGATAAACTCAAGATCAATTCAGAATTTTTAAATGAAGCACTACAAGATTTACAAGCTAGCAAGAGCATCTACAGACTTCAAGATGACTTTATAAGTTACAAAGCCTTCTTAAATGCAAGAGAAGAGCTAATTAAGTATTTAAATAAGAATCAAGAGATAAGTCTAGCAGAGTACAGGGACCTTATCTCGTCAAATAGAAAGATATCGCTTGCTTTGCTTGAAGATTTTGACAAGGCCAATTTAACTAAGAGGCTTGGCGATAAGAGAGTATTAAAAAGGTAGGAGTATATATGCAAAAGATTTTATTAATAGATAGTGATGAAACCTTTGTTCAGGGTCTCAAATACAGTCTAGAACAAGATGAGTATCTTATAGATACAGCATATAGCGCTGAAGAGGCACAAAAGCTTCTTAAGCCAAATGAGTACAATTTAATAATTATGGAGATAGACTTGCCAGACAAGAGCGGTCTCAATCTATGCCAAGACATCAGAAGGGACTCAAACGTCGCCATAATCATATCGACAAATAATAAGGAAGAGATTAAAAAGATACTTGCGCTTGAATATGGTGCAGACGACTTTTTAGTTAAGCCTTACAATATTCTTGAGCTTAAAGCGAGGATGAAGTCCTTGTTTAGAAGAGTTCAAGGCGCAAATGACGATTCGAAGAACAATATACTTGAGTTTAATCACTTCACCATAAACACCATTGGCAGAAAACTTTTTAAAGATGGAGTAGAAATTTCACTAACAGGCAAGGAATTTGATTTACTCTATATACTTGCTTCAAATAAAGAAGTTGTTTTCTCGAGAAAGGACCTATTGGAAAAGGTTTGGGGCTATCAATTCTACGGCGATGAAAGGACTGTTGACGTTCACATAAGAAGGCTTAGAAACAAGATAGAAGAAAGCAGCAAGAGACCAAAATTTTTAAAGACTAAATGGGGGGTAGGCTACTACTTCGTAGATTAATATATGGAAAAGAAAAAAACAAATAAATTTTTTAAGAATACCTTTATTCTTGTTATAGCGGGCATCTTAGTTAAGATCATAGGCGCTGTATATAGAATACCTATAACAAACATCATCATGGATACAGGGATTGGCTACTATCAAGCGGCTTATCCTGTGTATCAAATACTCTTAACTATATCAACAGCGGGCCTACCGATAGCGGTCGCCAAGCTTGTTTCAGAGAATTATGCCCTAGGAAGAGTAAAGGCAGCACATAAAGTATTCAGAGAGTCGACAAAGCTTATGTTCATACTGGGCATAGCGAGTGCGCTCTTTGTTTACGTTTTCAGCCACCAAATAGTTGGCTTTTTGCAAAATGAAAACAGCTGGTACTCCTTAGTCGCACTTATACCAGCCCTTATATTTGCACCTTTAATGTCATCATTTAGAGGCTTTTATCAAGGCAAAGACAATATGGTGCCAACAGCCATTTCACAAGTTATAGAGCAGCTGTTTAAACTAATCTTTGGGCTAATGCTTACAAAGTACGCCCTAAAGATGTATGGCGTAGCCGTTGCAGCAGGTGCAGCACAATCAGGCGGTTCAATCGGAGCCTTCTTTGGCTTTTTATTTTTGCTTATAGTATTTTTATTTAATTATAAATCATATAAGGGAGAAGAAAGACTTGATGAGAGCGGCTTTATCTATGACGATAAAGAAGTAATAAGAGACATCTTAACCATAGCAGTTCCCATCACCATAGGCGCGTCGATCAATCCACTTATGGACTTTATCGATACAAAGCTAGTCTTTATGAGATTAACAGACATAGGCTACACTATGGCAGAGGCGAACGATATGTTTGGCTGGCTAAAGGGTATGGCGACAACACTTATTAACATGCCTCAAGCTATATCCATAGCCTTGTCAATGAGTATAGTACCACTAGTTTCTGCTTACATGGTTAAAAATGACCATGAAAAAATGCATCAAACGATATATAGTGGACTTAAGTTCACTTGCCTTTTTGCCTTTCCATGTGCGTTAGGCTTTATTGCACTAAGTAAACCAATCATATCCTTAATATACTACAATAACTCGCCTGAGGCCATAAACGGCACAGCTGAGCTACTTAGCATACTATCAATAAGCCTTATCTGCTTATGCATGATACAGATACTTACGGCCATACTTCAAGCGGTAGGAAGCCCAGAAAAGCCAGTTAAGAACCTTGTAATCGGTTCACTCGTTAAAATTGTTTTAACATATATACTAACAGGTATCAGCTACTTTAATGTAAAAGGTGCAGCAATAAGTACAGACGTCGCATTTTTAGTAGCTATGGTGTTAAACTACATCGATCTAGAAAAGATAGTTGATAAAAAATATAATTTATTATCATACGCGATAAAAGTTTTAGCTATAAGCATAATTATGGCTGTCTCGGTTAAGATAGTATATGAACTTTTAAGCATGAGATTTTCACTTTTGATATCGACATCGCTATCGATTTCGTTTGGAATTATAGTTTATGCAGGTCTTGCACTTTTGTTAAAATTGGTAAAAATAGAAGATTTTATCACAAAATAGCAAAAAAATCGCTATTTTTTCAATAAAATTAGAAAAAAATGCAAAAAAACCTTGATTTTTAGCGAAAATAGGTTATAATATAAGTATAGAAGAGCCGCAAATGGCTTTTCAAAGCACTTTTAAAAGGAGGATTTATTATGAACAAATCTCAATTAGTTGCAGCTATGGCTGAAAAAACTGAAATGACTAAAAAGGACGTTGAAGCTTGTCTAAACGCTTTTACAGGTGTTGTTACTGAAACACTTAAAAAGGGTGAAAAGGTTCAACTAGTAGGCTTTGGTACTTTCGAAGTAAAGGACAGAAAAGCTAGAGAAGGAAGAAACCCTAGAGATCCTAAGCAAAAAATTAAGATTCCTGCATCAAAAGCACCTGTTTTCAAAGCTGGTAAGACTTTAAAAGAAACAGTTAACACTAAAGGAAAAAGAAAATAAGCTAGACCCTAAGGGAAGTTTATTTTAGCAGAATAAGTAAAAAGTCAGGCTATGCCTGACTTTCTACGATGTACATAAGGGTGATTTCATGAGACTTGATAAGTTTTTAAAACTATCGAGAATTATTAAGAGAAGAACAGTAGCTAATGATGCTGCGAAGAGCGGCAAGATACTTATAAATTCAAAAGTAGCTAAGCCTGGCGACGAATTAAAAGTAGGCGACGTTATAACGACAACGTTTAACGATGATCACAGAAGCTATGAGGTTTTATCCTTGATGGAGAGTCCAAACAAGGATCAAGCTAAGCTGATGTATAAAGAGCTATGATTTGTAAGGAGTGATGATTATGAAAAAAACTAAAAAAGGTGGTATTACAGCATTTAAGTTAGGCGTTATATCCTTATTATTAATTGTGTCAATCCACTTATATAATCAAGTAGTAACTTACAATAAATTAGTGAAAGAAGATAAGGCAAAGCAAGAGGAGATTGCAGAACTTAAGGACGAAATATCAGACGTAAAGGTATTGCTTTCTAAGTCTAAAACTCAAGAATTTATTGAACTAATAGCTAGAGATGAATTAGGCATGATTAAGCCTAAAGAAATAAAAGTTGTTGACAAAGTCGACACAGATATATTTAAGGAAAACAAATAATAATTAAGGAGGATTTTGTTTTTTATGACGCTTTCAGTTGGAGACATCGTGAGTGGAAAAGTTGTTAATATTACTAATTTCGGTGCTTTTATCGAAATAGAAGGTGGGCAAAATGGTCTTGTACATATCTCGGAGATATCAAATGATTACGTGGAAAACGTTTCAGATGTTTTAGAGAAGGGACAAGAGGTTAAAGCCAAAGTTTTGTCAAATGAGAACGGAAAGCTAAGTTTGTCAATTAAGCAAACTCTTCCAAAAAAAGAATTTGTTAAGCAAAGAGATTTTAATAATAAAAAAGATTTCTCAAAGCCAAGAAAAGATTTTTCTAAGCCACAAGCTAGAAAGGTCTACACTTGGGAAGGAGAAAAGACAGAGTCTCAAGATTTAAGCTTCGAAGATAAGATTTCAAGATTTTTAAAAGAAAGTACTGAGAAGATGGATCAAATGAAGTTTAAAGAAAACAGAAGGAGCAGCTATCACTCAAAGAAGGGTAATTACGATAGATAGCTTCTTAAGCAATATGAATTTAGCAAGGTTGAACAATTTGTTCAGCCTTTAATTTTACTTTATATATTTTTTCTAAGGGCGAGGTTATTATGAATAGTTTAGAAAAGTTCAAAAATTTCATCGAAGAAAATAATTTAATCGATAAGGGCGATACCATAGTCAGCGCTGTATCAGGCGGCTCTGACTCTGTTTTTATGCTTGAAATGCTTTTAGCAATCAAAAGTGATTACGAGCTGAATATCATTGTCTGTCACGTTAATCATGGCCTTAGAGGCGCTGAAGCACAAAGAGACGAAGACTTTGTAAAGAATCTCGCTAAGAAGCATGACCTTATATATGAAGTAGAGCACATCGACATGGCAGGCTATGCCAAGGAGCACTCACTTACTTGTGAAGAGGCGGGCCGCAAGCTAAGATACCTTTTCTTCGAAGAGGTCAAAGAAAAGCACAAGGCAGATAAGGTTGCCATAGCTCACAATGAAAACGATGTAGCCGAGACCATATTCCTGAATATATTTAGAGGGACTGGTCTTGATGGACTTGAATCGATTCCATTAAGAAGGGACTTTTACGTAAGGCCAATACTTTGCTTTGAAAAGACAGAGATACTTGATTTTTTAAAGGAAAATAATATCCAATATGTCGATGACTCGACGAACTTCACTAACGATTACAAAAGGAACATGATTCGTAACGAGATTATTCCATTTATCAAGAAGAATTTTAATGAGAATATCGTTTCGTCTATGTCGAGGCTCGCGTCCATTGCAAAAGAGAATAATATTTATCTCGAAGATATTATTAACGATAAGTACATTAACATTGTTAAGTCTAATACCATTGATAGAGAGAGCTTTAATGAGCTTGGTCACTACGAAAAGACTCTTGTCTTAAGAAAATTTTTAAGAGAGAATTTAAATTATTTAAACAATATTAGCAAAGACAATATCGAGGACATGATTAATTTAATTAATCTCGATTCGGGTAAAAAATATGATATAGATGGCAAGCATTATCTTGTGAATGATTTTGACAAAACTATATTCAAAAAGCTTGATATTAATGAGCTTTCAGAAGAAATATCGCTTGACTTTAAATTGGATAAAGTATACAATATTTATGGCAGTAAATTTAAATTTGTATTAAGTGATAAAATACTTAGCAAAAAGTACCTAGATTACGATTTATTGACGGGTAAGCTTAGTCTTAGAAATAGACGCAGTGGCGATAGGTTTAACCCCTTCGGCATGAAGGGTTCTAAGAAGATTAAGGACTACTTTGTTGATAAAAAAGTGTCTTCGGACGATAGAAGTAAAGTTTTGTTTCTGATGAATGGTGACGAGATAGCCTACGTTGTGGGCTACGACATCGCTGATAAATATAGAGCAAGTAGCAAAACTAAAAACTATCTTAACGTTATAATGGAGGGTAATGATGGCTTATAGAATTAAAGAAATAATGTTCACAGAAGAAGAAATTCAAGCAAAAGTTTTAGAACTAGCAAAACAATTGACTGAGAATTACAAAGGCAAGAGCCCAATCTTCGTTGGTATACTAAAGGGATCCTTTGTATTTATGGGCGATTTAATAAAAAACGTTGATAATCACGAGCTTAGAGTAGACTTTATGAGAGCGTCAAGCTACGGAAACAAGACTAAATCAGATGGCAAGGTAAACATAAAGCTAGATATGGAGTTTGATCCAAAAGGCGAAGACATACTGATTATCGAAGATATCATCGACTCAGGATTTACTCTAAAGTGTCTTCACGAGTACCTTTTAAATAAGGGAGCAAAATCAGTTAAGATAGTTACACTACTTAACAAGAGCGAAAGAAGAGTCGTAGATATAAAAGTTGACTACGTTGGCTTTGAAATACCTGATAAGTTCATAATCGGCTACGGCCTTGATTATAACGAGCACTTAAGGAATCTGCCATATATTGGAGTTTTAGACGAAACTTGTTTAGATGAGGAGGAATAAATTGAGAAGATCTTCAATGAGAAATATAATTGTTTATGCATTTATATTGATACTTGTCTTCGTGTCACTGAGATTTTTCTCGGGCAGCTTTTTTGAAGAGGACAGGGCTAATGTCAATACCTTCATAAACGATATTAAAGATGGAAAAGTAAAGAGAATTAGCCAAGAAGGCTACGGATTTAAATATACAAAGAACGATGGCAAGAGCGATTACGTAGAGGTAGACCCGAATGTATGGAAGTCTATCTACGATGATTATGTAAAAGACAGAGTTATATCTGACAAGCTTCAATACGACGTTACTATGCCTAAGGATAACTCGATGATGATAAACATACTAATGATGCTTGGATCAATGATATTCTTCATCTTTATCATGAGAGCCTTGGTCTCACCAAGAGGTCAAGATGGAACGAGCCCTCAAAACTTTGGCAGATCCAGAGCAAGAGAGTCCAAAACTGTCAATGGTAAAGTCGTTAAATTTGCGGACGTTGCAGGCCTTGTCGAAGAAAAAGAAGAGCTATTTGAAATAGTTGACTTCTTAAAAAATCCTATGAAGTATATTAAACTTGGCGCGAGAATACCAAAAGGCGTTTTGCTAGTTGGTGAGCCAGGTACAGGTAAAACATATCTATCTAAGGCCGTTGCTGGCGAAGCAGGCGTGCCATTCTACACTATAAGTGGTTCAGACTTTGTGGAAATGTTTGTCGGCGTTGGTGCTTCAAGAGTTAGAGATTTATTCCAAACAGCGAAGAAGAATGCTCCATGCATAGTCTTTATCGATGAAATCGATGCTGTTGGTAGACAAAGAGGCGCAGGCCTTGGCGGCGGTAACGACGAAAGAGAGCAAACACTTAATCAACTCCTTGTAGAGATGGACGGCTTCTCGCAAAACGAAGGCATCATCGTTATGGCGGCAACTAATAGACCTGACATACTTGATAAAGCCTTATTAAGACCAGGTAGATTCGATAGAAATATCTACGTTTCACTTCCTGACGTAAAGGCGAGAAAGGCAATACTTGAAGTTCACGCAAAGAACAAAAAGATAGATGAAGATGTCGATTTAGAAAATATTGCTAAGAAAACAGTAGGCTTCTCACCAGCAGATTTAGAGAATCTTCTAAATGAAGCGGCTCTATTAACAGCTAGAGAAAATCTTGATAAGATACCTATGAGACTTGTTCAAGAGGCGTCAATCAAGGTAGTCGCAGGACCAGAAAAGAAATCACAAACAGTCATAGAAAAAGAAAGACAGATAGTTGCCTACCACGAAGCAGGCCACGCAATAGTTAGTCACTACACAGACGAGCTATATCCAGTTAACATGATAACTATAGTTCCTAGAGGCAGGGCAGGCGGCTTCACAGAATATCTTCCAAAAGAAGACTTTAATTACACAACTAAGTCCATGATGGAGAATATGCTTAAGTCCTTACTTGGTGGTAGAATTGCCGAAGAGATTATCTTTAAAGATATATCTACAGGCGCATCAAACGACATCGAAAGAGCTACAGATCTTGCGAAAAACATGGTTACTGTCTACGGTATGAGCGAAAAGCTTGGACCAGTTTGCTATGACAATGAAGGCGAAAACGTTTTCATCGGCAGGGACTATGGCAGAACAAAAGTTTATTCAGAAGAAGTTCAATACGCCATAGATCAAGAGATCAAAGACTTTATCTTAAAAGCAAAAGAAGAAGCGACTCAAATACTTTTAGAGCATAAAGATAAGCTTGAAAAATTAGCACAAACACTTCTTGAAAAAGAAACAATCAATAGACAAGAATTTTTAGCAGTTCTTGGTGAATAGTATATAGAGCACTTGCTTAGGCAGGTGCTTTTTTATATTGCCAATAGCTTTGCTAAGCAAGTTTCTAGCAGATGGTATATGACGAGCAGATGGCATACGACGGGCAGATGGCATATGACGAGCGGGTGACATATGACGAGCAGATGGCATATGACGAGCGGGTGACATATGACGAGCAGATGGCATACGACGGGCTAATGACATCTGTCGCGCGAATGCACTATGGTGTGCAAAAGCATTAGTATGGGCTACTCACTATTGATTAATTTACAAAATACTCAATAAAGAATAAGAAAAATTTATACAAATGAGCATTTATACTTGAAAAAATATTTATCTAGTGATATAATTATTATTGTAATAGTTTACTATAAAGGAGTGATTTTATGTTTTTAGCAAGTTTTATTTCGCCTGAGAATACTTGGGCTCTATGGACAGTTTTAGCCTGCTCAGCAGCTCTAGCTATATTCCTAGAACAAAAGTACAAATGGGCAAACAAGGTAACAGGTTGTATCCTAGCGTTAACTATCACTATGATACTATCAAACGTGAACCTAATCCCAGCTGGTGCACCAGTTTATGATGCGGTATGGGACTATGTAGTACCTCTAGCAGTACCTATGCTATTATTCAAAGCAAATATCAAGAAGATTGCTAAAGAATCAGGAAGAGTATTCATTATTTACCTACTAAGTTCATTAGGAACTATACTTGGTTCTTTCGCAGCATTTTATATTTTAAGAGGGGCTATATCAGATATTGGCAATATTATCCCTATGTTCACAGGAACATACACAGGCGGTAGCGTTAACTTCGTAGCTATGGCTGACAACTATGCAGTTGATCAATCAATTACAAGTGCGGCACTAGTTGCAGATAACCTACTTATGGCTTTATACTTCTTCGTGCTTATAGCTCTACCAGGTATGACATTCATACAAAAAGCTTACAAACATCCATACATCGATGAACTTGAAAAGAACTCTGATCTTAAAGACAGCAGCAAGACTATGGCAGCTCAATATTGGGGAGCAAAGGATATATCGTTACTTGATATAGCAACAGTAGTTGCAAGTGCCTTCCTAATTGTTACTGTATCTGACTTTATTGCTTCATTCTTAAGATCAGTTATACCTACAAGCAACTTTGTATTGCAATTATTTAACGGTCTATTAGGTAACAAATACCTAATCATGACAACTATCACTATGATACTTGCATCAGTATTTAGCGGCTTCTTCGAAAAGATTAACGGCAGCCAAGAAATCGGTACTTTCTTAATCTATTTATTCTTCGCTGTAATCGGAGCACCAGCTTCATTAAAGTTAATCATCGAACAATCTCCACTACTATTAGCACTAGCAGCTATCATAGTATTCACAAACTTAATCATATCACTACTATTTGGCAAGATATTCAAATTCTCAATCGAAGAAGTTATCATTGCTTCAAACGCAAACGTTGGTGGACCAACAACAGCAGCAGCTATGGCTGTATCTAAGGGCTGGCAAGCACTTATCGTTCCAGCACTATTAGTTGGTACACTTGGTTACGTATTAGGTAACTGGTACGGTATTTTAGTAGGAACAATACTACAATAAAAAGAATTAATTAGTAAACTATATTATTACAGAGTAAGCAGTCATTATATTGGCTGCTTATTTTTTTAATCATTGCAATGGCGATGGCTTTTGTGCTATAATATTTATCGTAAAACAAACGGTATCCTTAGCGAACCGGAATGGAGGTAATTTTATGAACATGAGCAAGAACTCAAAAAGAGTTGCGTACACAGCTATATACATAGCTATCGTACTACTATTCGCATTTACGCCGATAGGCTTCGTGCCAGTTGGCCTAACTAATGCAACGACACTACATATACCAGTCATCTTGGCGGGTATACTAGAAGGTCCACTTATTGGGGCCATAGTCGGATTTGTTTTTGGCATAACAAGCATAATCAATGCTATCATCAAGCCAAATCCTATATCCCTAGTATTTTTAAACCCGATTATAGCGGTTGTGCCAAGAGTTTTGATAGGACTACTATCGGGTCTTGTATTTAAATTTATGAGTAAAAGAGATGAAAAAACTAACAAAGCAATCACTCTAACAGTCTTTACACTGATCTTCATCTACTACTTAAGATGGGTCATCCTATATGTCGGAAGTCCCGAGATCAAGACCATAATCAAAGTTGTTAACGCAGTATTTTTGCTGCTTACACTTATGATACTTGCCTTTATTATCAAAGGCTCGAAAAAGTACAGACTTGACATAGTCGTGCCGACTTTCGTTGGAACGCTTGTAAACACTGGACTTGTACTTTCATTTATGTATTTAATCTATGGCACGTTTATAGAGGGAGCGCTGGGACTAGATTCTGGTGCTTCGAAGGGCTATATACTAGCGATTGCAACAACAAACGCAATTCCTGAACTCATTATAGCCATAGTAGCGGTGACTGTTATTGCTTCAAGAGTACTAACAATTGAGAGGAGATAATTATGCTATTAGCAATGGATGTCGGCAATACTAACATAGTTTTAGGCTTGTTCGACGATAATAATATGAAAGAAAGCTTTAGGCTATCGACTGATAAGGATAAAACTTTGGATGAATACGGTATCATCTTTCATGACTTTTTAGATTTTGCAAAAGTTGACGCGAAAGATATAAATGCTGCCATCATCTCATCGGTGGTGCCGCCTGTGACAGGACCACTGATTGATGCAATCAAAAAATATTTTGGGGTCGACGCAGAGCTTGTCGGCAAAAACCTTAAGACAAAGATCAACATCGTTATGGACAATCCAAAGGAGGTTGGCTCGGACAATATAGTAAACTCAGTAGCCGTTAGAGCCATCACAAATAAGCCCGCTATAGTTATAGACTTAGGTACAGCAAACACTTATCACTACTTAAATGAAAAAGGTGATTACTTAGGCGGCATAATTACGCCAGGCTTTAAGATATCGATGGACGCTCTATCTGAGAGAACATCAAAGCTTCCACGCGTTGAGCTTGAAATGCCAGAGCACGTTCTTGGCAAAAACACTGTTGAGAGCATCAAAAGCGGCATTATGAACTCAAAGATTGGGGAGATGGACTATATCATAAAGAAGATTTTACAAGAGATAGGAAAGACTAAAGACGAGGTCCTAATCGTTGCAACAGGCGGACTTGCTGAAAAAGTCGCAGTTCATAGCGAATATGTTAATCTTATCGAGCCAAATCTAACATTATTAGGCCTTTACGAAATATACAAGATGAATCATGCTTAAAATATCGAATTTTGAGATAAAAAATTCACTAGTCTTGGCGCCGATGGCAGGCTTTACTGACTATGCTTTTAGGCACATAGCCTGTGAGCTAGGCGCTGGTATGACAGTCTCCGAGATGGTTAACGTCAAGGGCCTTGTTCATGACGACAAAAAGACCTTGGATCTAACAAAGAGGATAAAGGACGAAGCCATCTACGCGGTTCAAATCTTTGGAAGCGATGAGGATGACTATAAAAGAGCGATTGAAGATCACTTAAACGCTATGGACATCGATATCATAGACATTAACATGGGTTGTCCTATGCCGAAGATTACGAAGAATGGCGATGGCAGTGCGCTTTTAAAAGATACAGAAAAAGTATATAGCGTAGTAAAAGCTGCGAAGAGCGTTTCAGAGAGGCCCATCACCGTAAAGATACGCATCGGCTGGGACGATGAGCACCTAAATGGAGTCGAAAACGCTAAGGCGATAGAAGAGGCGGGAGCGGATGCAATCACTGTTCACGGAAGGACTAGAGAGGCCTTCTACACAGGTAAGGCAAATTGGGACTACATCAAAAAGATTGTAGATGCAGTCGATATACCCGTCATTGCTAATGGTGATGTGGCGAGCCTTGATGATTATAAAAAAATACTTGAAGTGACAGGGGCAGAGGGCGTTGCTATAGGCAGAGGGGCGCTTGCAAATCCATTCTTATTTAAAGAGATAGCTAGCTACTTAAAAGGCGAAGAGTATATTTCGGAAGAATACCAAAAGATAGACGTTGCACTAAGGCACATGGACCTAGATCTAGAACTATATCCAAAGGAGCTATTAAAAAACAATATGAAGAAGCAGCTCTTACAGTACATCAAAGGCTTAAGAAACGCAGCTAAGGTGAAGAATGCCATCTGTGAGAGCAAAGACTTTGATGAGATATATGAAATTTTGCTAAAGTATAGGGAAAATTTAAAGAATAATAATGAATATTAGATATGCCAAGAGAAATCTTGGCTTTTCTCTTGCAATTTTTTTGCCTTTCTTATATAATAGAATAAAGTAAACGAAGAGAGGTAATATTATGAAGAAGAAAATATTGGCGCTAGTCATGGCCATAATGATGTTTGCAAGTCAAGTAAATCTACTAGCTAAAACTGAAGTAAAGCAAGTGAAGCTTAGAAACAGAAGCTGCAATGTAATTACTGTTACAGCTGATGATACTACTGCTTTTAAGGTGGTTAAGCCAAATATGAAGCAAGTTGGCGTAACGAATTTTAAAAACTTTATTGCGTCATACAAGCCAAGAGCTGCGATAAACGCAAACTATTTTGAAGCGTACAAGGGCGGCTATTACCCATATGGCACGCAAATGACTGAGGGCAAGATGATCAACATGTCTGGTGATCACGCGTCTCTACTTGTTTTTGACAAGAATAAATTCAAGATAGTACAAGGCTTTCTTCGTTACAATGGATATCTTGACGGACTTAGGGAGAATGATTGGACTATACCAAATAAGGCAAATACTTTTGAAATTTGGAATGTCAATGGCAATCTAACAAGCGAAAAAGGCGCTTACGTATATAATTCATACAGAAATGTAGCTACTAAGTTTGGCGGCGGCACTGTTATAGAAGTTGTTGATAATAAAGTAAGTAAAGTATATAAATCATCTGAAAACATGGTTTTACCAAAGAATGGCTACATAATTTACTATGGCAAAGAGGCTTGTGACGATAAATATATTTCTGATAGATTTCAAGAGGGAAGAACTGTTGAACTTGAATTAGTTTTGTCAAAGAAGACTAAAGACGGCTTTGTGACTGAAACTGATTTTGATTACAATGGCGAAAAGATTCCATATACAAAGGTAAGTGAGATAATATCGGCAGGACCTTTACTAATAGAAAACTCAAAGAGCGTATACGAAACTTATGTTAAGGGCATGGAAGCAAAGATGACGACTGGCGCAGGCGCAAGAACTTTGATAGGCATAAATAAGTCAAATCAATTAGTCATGGTGACTACTTCGGGCACCATGGCACAAGTCACAGGTATAATGCAAGACCTTGGCTGCACTGACGCCTTTAACCTTGATGGCGGCGCATCGAGCGCTATGTATGCGAATGGCAAGTACTATAGAAATGCAGGCAGAGCGCTTAACACAGTATTTTTAGTACAAGATGTTAAGGCAGAGAAGAAGAAATAGATTATAAAGATAAATATTGGCGATGGATGAGTCCATCGCCATTTTGTGCGAAAAAGAGTGGGCAGATTTAATTTGCTCACTCTTTTGCCTTTATCTATTTAGTTTTGTCTCATCGCTTCAAGTGCACTTAGCTTAGTTGCTTTCTTAGCAGGGAAGTAACCTGACACTATACCTATAAGTGCTGAGAACACTAAGGACGCTAGTGCTAGCCAAGCTGGTATGATTGACATCTTTAGCTGAGTCGGATCAAAGTCTGGCGAGTAGCCGCCTCCAGACATATTGGCAGCGAAGCCATATTTCACGCCCAAGTAGTTAATGAGGGCGCTTATCGCGAAGCTGAGGACTATACCGATGAGGCCGCCAAGTAGACCGATGAAAGCTGATTCAGTAAGGAACATCTTTTTAATATCGGAGACGCTCGCGCCTATAACTTTCATAACGCCAATCTCTTTAGTTCTTTCATATATACTCATGACCATGGTATTCGAGATACCGATGGCTGCAACAAGTAAGGATACGGCGCCGATACCGCCAAGTATCAGTCTTTGTGTTTTAGATGAGTTATTGATTTCGACTAGGATATCGTTTAGCGAGTGCGGCTTAAGGCCCATAGCTTCGATTTGCTCTTGAACCTTTTGAACATTGTCAACGCTATCGACTTTTACCTTGATGTTATTGTATTTGTTTTCCTTATCTTCACGTCCGCCAAACATATAGTCATTGTAGCCGTTTTGCCTATTACCAGCTTGTAATTTTTTGGCATCCTTTTTCATCTTTCTAAGATAATCTATCGGCATAACGATATAATAATTATTTTCGTAGTCGTCATCTCTAAATACGCCGACTGCTTCAATTTGATATTTTTGCTTAGGCTTGTTAGCCTCATTGCTATTACCTTCTGGGTCGTATCCACCAGCTTGATTAAGCGTTAAAAACATCTTCGTTGTAAGAGGGTCTCTTTCTTCTTGCTGCGAGGCTCCCATACGAGGCCTTTGCGGGTTGCTTAGCCATCTAAGCACGTCTCGGCCCATGACTACTTGATTCACATCGCCTTCTTGAAGCATTCTACCGCTGTCAAGCTTTATATCTAACTTCGCGTATTCAACTGGGTCAACGCCCACGATGCTCGCGTAGCCTTGTAGGTTCTTGACGTTGATCTGTGCTTCGAACTGCTCAGTGGCAAGAACTGCTTCTACATGCGGAATCTTTTTTAGCTTTTCAACAGTTGCGTCGTCAAGCTTAGCCACCTTGTCAGTTTTTTTCTTCTTGCCATCTTCCTCATCCATGCCACCATATCTATTGGCAGGGTAGATGTCGATCTGCGTCAAGGAGCCGGCTGATGCAAGCTGCTTCTTAGTCGAGTCCGTCATACCGAAGCCTAAGGATATCATCATGATGATGGATATGGAGCCAATAACTACACCTAATACTGTTAAGAATGTTCTTAATTTACGACGATTAAGATTTCTCAAACTCATCAATATTAGATCTTTAGTCTTCATCTATCTTCAAATCCTTTTCTTTATTTTTATTTTTAATCTTTTTAAATATTACAAAGCCGATTGCTCCTAATAAGACTAGAGCAGTTGGTATATAAAATAGCGGATTCTTATACCATGGCACGTCTACAGCCATATTGCCGTCTGGCATCGGCATGCCATCTGGTCCAAGCTCTGGGTCCATAGGTGGAGCTTCATCAACAGTGATGTTTATGTCTTCAATTTGTTCTTTGACTTCACCAGTTGAGTCCTCATATGTGAATTTTAATTGAGCTTTTACTTCACCTGGTTCGTTCGGCATGATTGAGCCTTCGTAAATGTCTTGTCCACCGGAGTTGAAGTTACCAATATAGTATGTGCCGTTATTAATAGTGGCGTTATCAGCTGTTAAAGTCACCTTGAAGTTATATAGAGTAACTTTACCTGTGTTGTAGAAGTTTGCTGTGATAGGGATATTGTCACCAACAAAGGCATTTGTTTGATAATTTATTGGGTCTATGTCAAGTTTTGATTCTTGATAAACTGGCACGCCAATATTTTCACTTGATTTGTACTCGTTATTTTCGTCGTCTTCATATTCAAAATTAGCTGTGATAGTATATGTCTTTGCTGTAGCGTCTGGCACAACAAACATTTTGATAGTTTTTTCAACTTTGCCATTTGGAGCTATCCTACCAATGTAGAAGGTATTTGAGCTATCAACTGGAGTGAAGACTGATGAGCCTGATGTGTTTGAGTTACTATCTGTAGTGTCTTGACTAGTTAGATCTATCTTAATGTTTTTTACTGCTTTTTTCGCGTTTGTATTATAGAATGATAGATTCATTTCGAACTCATTTCCAGCAAGTGGAAGCTTTGGAGTGAATTCGTATCTGTCTATAATTAATTTAGGTGTTGATTTTTTCGCGTCTTTACCATCGCCAATGCTTTCTGGATTGTTTAGGAAGACGCCGACGATTTGTTCAACAGTTTTTGGTTCTTTATTTTCAGTAAAATCATCAAGATATTCTATCTTAATATTGATAGGGTAGTTCTTAGTCGAGCCGCCCTTTGTTGTAAAGAACTTGTAGCTAACTGTTTCTTCTTCGCCAGGAGCTAGGTCTCTTACAAGTATGTCGGAGACTGTTCTTGATACAACGCCTGATGGATCGTCGCTCTTAGCGCTTGCTCTAATCCTCTTAGCAACTGATTGACCTTGATTTCTTATCTTAAAGCTTACATCGAATGTTTTGTTAACGCCAAGTGTTGCTGCTGGGAATTTTAGGTCTTGTATAATTAATTGTGAGTCTTGAGAAGCATCTCCACCTATATTAATAAAGGCAGATGTTTCTTCTTTGATTGGCTCTTTATTAAATTCACTTTCATAGCTTAGTGAAGTTTTTATTTCATAGGAACCAAATTTAGCAGTCTTGCCTACGTTCATCTCATAGTAAACGTATGTTTTTTTACCTGGTTCGATTGCTTTAACTTTTTGAGTAGTAGTGCCGCCTCTAACAGATAGACCTGCTTCAGCAAGGCCAAAGATGTTTAATTCAACGTTCTTTGCTAAAACATCGGAAATATTTTCGATTTCATAGCCAAAGGCTACATATGAGCCTGGTACAATATTTGCTTCAGGAAGAACGTCAACTCTGTTTATTTTTAGTTGAGCCTTGTTTTGACTGCCGCCGTTTACTCTTACATAAGCTTCTCCATATACTTTTACTGTTTCACCATCAATTCTTGCTTTTCCTGTGACAGACACTTTATAAGTGCCTGCTTCAGCGCTTTGAGGTATTCTAACTCTAAGTTCTACGTCGCTACGGCCACCATAAGTGTTTGTGATGTAGCAGTTATTAGGGCTGTCACTTGTTGCTCTTAGTCCATAAAAGCTAAGTCCAAAGAATGGTCTTTCAGTTTCAAAGTAAATAGATGCTTCTTCGCCAGGATTTAATTCAGTTGTTGATCTTGAAATTAGATTAATTTCTTCATCTTTGCCTGGAGTATCTCTCTTAACAACATTGACTCTAACATTTGTTGAGCCACTTACATATTTTTCTTCGGTACCACTTTTATATTTACCTCTAACAGAAAGTTTATAAGTACCTTGTTCAGCAGCAGTTGGTATTTTTATAGTTACAGTTACATAACCTTTTCCACCTATAGTATTAACAACGTAGCAGTTGTTAGGACTGTCAGTACTAGCGGAAATATCGGTTATTGTATTTTTATCATTTCCCGGTAATCTGAATGTAATATCTTCTTCATCACCTTGTCTAAGCTCCTTTGCTCCACCAGTAACTAAAGTTTCATCCTCGATTGGTTTAACTGTTTCTTTTTCTTCAGGTTTACCAGCATAAATATTCACACTCAAGCTGCTTATCATCATTACAGCTATTAATAATATGCTAAATATCTTCTTCACTTAATTCTGCCTCCTTTTTATTTCTGTTCACTTCGTCCTTCTCGATTAGACCGTCACGCACGTGAACGATTCTGTCTGAGTAGACGGCTGTTTCTAAGTCATGAGTTACTATGATAAGCGTCTGTTTATCCTTCTTCGTCATAGTAGTCATCAGTTCCATAATCTCGACACTAGTCTTAGTATCAAGGTTACCTGTTGGTTCGTCCGCAAAGACTATCTTCGGTTTATTTACAAAAGCTCTCGCTATACTTACTCTTTGCTGCTGACCACCACTCATCTCACTTGGTTTGTGCTTCATTCTATCCTTCAAACCAACCTTCTCTAGTAGATACGCGCTACGCTCATCTCTTTCTTTCTTAGGTATGCCTTTAAATATCAAACCCAATCCAACATTTTCAAGTGCTGTTAGGGTAGGGATGAGGTTATACGATTGAAACACGAAGCCTACATTGAGTTGCCTAAACTTAGTTAGGTCATCCTCGTTAAGATTCTCTATGTGTATACCGCCGACAACTATCTCCCCAGACGTTGGCTTTTCAAGTCCAGCCATCATATTTAAAAGAGTAGATTTACCTGAACCAGATGGTCCAACAATGCATATCGCTTGCTCCTTATATAGAGTTAGGTCAATGCCTTTAAGTACAAGAAGACTTTCTTTACCGATCTTAAATGCTTTCTTTAAATTTTTCAGTTCGATAATTTCTTGCATGTTTCCTCCTTTACTACATATCTTGATTATAACATATAGCGCGTCTTAAATGTATACAAAACTGTTAAAAGAATTAAAAAATTTTAAAAAAACTCTTGCATTTTGAATATATATGTGCTATATTAGTATTGATATATAAATATATGTTTATGTGTATATACATATGAACGTAGCATTTATATAAATTTAAAAGACATAGATTAGGAGGCAGCAATGGAAAAATTATTTTTAAATGGACTTACTTGCGCTAATTGCGCACAAAAGATAGAGCGCTTTGCAAATGATCATGCATCGGTCGAAAGCGCAAGTCTAGACTTTATAAATACTACTCTTAGTATTGAAATGAAAGACGGAGCAGATAGCGAGGCAGCTTTAAGAGAGATTACTAAATACATTAATGACTTAGAGCCAGACGTCTTAGTTACACGCGGTGAAGAAGAGAGCGAAGAAGAAGAGGAAGAGGGCTTTTCAAAAGTCTTTTTACTAAGGATAGCAGTATCGCTACTTGCCTTAGCAGCGTTTTTATTCATAGACAGCCCATACAAGATGGTCTTCTTCGCCATAGCATACATCGTCATCTCATACGACATCATCATCAACGGCGTTAAAGGCGCTTTTCATGGTGTACTTGCTGAAGAGTTTTTAATGAGTGTCGCTACCATAGGCGCCATATTCATAGGCGAGTATCTAGAAGCAGTTTTGGTATCACTTTTATATCAAATCGGAGAAATAATTAGTGACATAGCAGTTGATAAGTCAAAAGACAAGATTAAGGAGCTTATAGTTAAGTCACCAGTTTTTGCAACAGTTTTGGATAATGGCAAAGAAATTCAATCTGAACCAGCAGACGTTGCTATTGGCTCTAAGATAATAGTTCGTGAAGGCGAGTCCATCGCCATAGACGGCACTGTTATTGAAGGAAGCGCAAAGGTTGATAACGCTCACATAAGCGGCGAGTCAGAACCAGTTTATGTTGATATCAATAGTGAGGTTTACTCAGGCGCTATAGTTAAGGAAGGCTACTTAATTATTGAGACTACTAAACTTGCGAAGAACTCAACAGCAGCTAGAATACAAGAGCTTGTTAGAAGCTCACAAAGTGACAAGGCTAATCTTGAGACAGGCGTTTCGAGATTTGCTAGGATCTATACACCTATCGTCGTTGTTATCGCGGCAATGATTGCATTATTAGCACCATTACTAAATATAATGCCGCTTAAGGAAGCTCTTCACACATGCTTCGCCTTTCTTATAGTATCGTGCCCATGCGCAATCATTATTTCAGTGCCATTAGCATATTTCTCTGGTATAGGCAAGATGAGCAAGAACGGTATTCTTTTCAAAGGAACAAAATTCTTAGATCAATTTAGAAATATAAAGACATTCTGTTTTGACAAGACTGGTACACTAACTAGCGGCAAGTTTAAGCTAGTTCGCGTCGAAGCCATTGGCATGGATGAGAAAGAGGCTCTGCACTTAGCAAGACTTGCTGAGTATCATTCAAAGCATCCTATAGCAAGCGCTATACTTGACGATAGAGAGGCTATAAATAAAGAAGAGATAATTTCTTACACAAGCCTTAAGAATGGCGTTGCAGCTGAAACAAAATTTGGCAGCGTTAAGGTTATTACGAGCGAAAAAGAAAGTGAATACAAAGTTCTTGACACTTATCTTGATGATAAGCTAATCGCGCATCTATATATAGAAGATGAGATAAAGGACGAGACAAAGAATCTTGTTCGCGAATTAAAAGAAAGAAATGTTAAGCCAGTTATGCTTACAGGCGATACGAAGATATATGCTGAGAAGGTCGCTCGCGATTTAGGCATTGATTCATTTGAGGCAGAACTGCTTCCTGAAGACAAGATAAAATTCTTCGAGAAAGAGCAAAATAAGGACGGCCTCGTAGCCTTTGTTGGTGACGGTATCAATGACTCACCAGTTATTAAGAGGGCGGACATTGGCCTAAGCATGGGCGCACTTGGCTCTGATGCAGCCATCGAAGCGTCGGACATAGTTATCATGGATGATAAGATTGAAAAGATAGTAAACATCTTTGACACATCGCAGTTCGTTAACAAGATTATAATTGAAAACTTAATCTTCACTGGCTTTGTCAAGGCGGCCATCATCATACTAGCTTTATTCATACAATTACCTCTATGGGTAGCGGTCTTTGGTGATGTAGGCGTAACACTATTATCAGTAATAAACACTTTAAGAATCAGATAATTTAATAAGAGCTTTACAAGAAGTTCACAGTTAATAGATATATTGTCTATATGCTGTGAACTTCTTGACATATTGGGATAAAATATATATAATAATAGAATAGACTTAAAAGGAGTATTATATGATATATTTAAAGACAAAAGATCAAATTAATAAGATGATTGACGCTGGCAAGATACTTATTAGCGTTCATCATGCACTAAGAGATAAGGTTAAAGAGGGCGTTACGACTATGGAGTTAAACGACTTTGTTGATGACTTCATAGTGAGTCAAGGCGCTTACCCTGAGCAAAAAGGTTATCAAGGCTTTCCTTACGCTATATGCGCATCAGTTAATGACGAGATATGCCACGGCTTTCCAAGTAAGGATGTAATTCTTAAAGATGGTGACATCATCTCCATCGACATGGTTGTCAATTACAAAGGCTGGATGGCGGACTCTTGCTGGTCATACGCTGTAGGAAAACTTTCTGATGAGGATCAAAAGCTATTTGACCATACAAGAGAGGCTATGTACAAAGCTATAAGCATTGTTGATGAAAATGTCAGGATTGGCGAGATAGGTAAGTGCATCGAAGCATTTACAAGACCTAAGGGATATTCTATAGTAAAAGAATTTATTGGCCACGGCATCGGCAAGAACATGCACGAAGATCCACAAGTTTTTCACTACAATGCTGGCGTAAAAGGACCAAGAATTGTTAAGGGCATGGCCTTTACGATAGAGCCAATGATTTGCATGGGCTCAGCAGCGATGAAGCTTGATAAGAATGGCTGGACTGCTAGAACAAAGGACGGCAGCAAATGCGTTCAATTCGAGCACACCTTAGCATTGACTGATAACGGCGTGATTATAACGACCGATCAAGGAGATGTGTAGATGACAGAGACTAGAGACTTAACACAAGGAGAGATATCGCCGATACTGTTTAAGCTAGCGATTCCCTTGATGGGGACATCTTTACTACAGATGTCATACCAAATCACGGATATGTTTTGGCTCGGCAAAGTCGGTACACAAGCTGTTGCAGCTGTCGGCATAGTCGGTCAGTACCTTTGGCTAATAAGTTCACTGATCATACTTTGCCAGGTAGGTCTATCCGTCGGCGTTTCACAAAGCTTTGGTAAATCGGATTTAGAAAATACAAAGAATTATATTGGTGGTGGCTTTAGACTAGGATTTTTAATCGCCATGACAATCACAGCCATATTTATAATATTTCATAATGAGCTAATCGGCCTATACTCATTCAAAGAAGGCGATGCGGCGGTTCAACAATTAGCAAGTGAATACATGGTGGCGATTGCTTTTGGACTAGTATTTATGTTCTTAAACCCATTATTTGCTTCGACATTCAATAGCATGGGTAACAGCAAGACTCCATTTATAATTAGCTCCATAGGTTTACTTATAAACATGGTCTTGGACCCAGTTTTCATCTTCGTTTTTCACATGGGAGCGATGGGTACAGCGATTGCATCTGTTATAGCGACTTTAGTAATCTTCCTTATATATATCTACATAGGCTTTAAGAATGATCTGATCTATGTAAGAGTAAATTATCTAAAGAAAGTGCCATCAGAAATAACTATGCATATACTTAAACTTGGCGTACCAATGACGCTTATGGAAGCGTGTCATGCATCAGTATCTATGGTCTTAACAGGCTACTTAACAAAGCTTGGCGCCTATGCAGTTTCAGCCATGTCGATAGGCTCGCAAATTGAGTCAATATCTTGGATGACGGCAAACGGTTTTTCTGTTGCTAACACTGCTTTTACTGGACAAAACTATGGCAAAGGCACTTATGATAGGATAGTTCTTGGCTTTAAAAAGTCCATGCGAATCATGGCGACACTAGGAACGGCTACATCACTATTACTTATAGTATTTGCTCAGCCGATATTTGCAGCGTTCTTACCAGACGACCCAGTTGCGATGCAGGCAGGAGCCGACTACTTAAGAATACTTGGATATTCACAATTATTCATGGTTATAGAGATAGGTGTAACAGGATTTTTCAATGGCATAGGCAGAACGAAGGAGCCATCTTATTCAGGCGTAGTTCTAAATTTAATGCGTATACCATTTGCAATGGTATTTATGAAATTCTATGGCCTGAATGGCGTATGGATAGCTATATCACTATCGTCAATATTAAAAGGTGTAGTTGCTTATGTTTGGTTTAAGATTATACTTAAAAAAGAGATAGAACCGAAGGTGATAGCATGATAGTACAATGCGTCTGCTGCCCAGTTTGCTGCAGAATAAAAATCAATGGTGAAGAAATTTCTGGCAATCGTTGCGGAAGAGGATATAATTACGCAAAAAGCCTTCTTGAAGAAGAGGATGACTACGTTTATGGCAAGATTAGGATAGATAGTCAGATGGTTTCGGGTTTACCTGTAAAGACTGATAAGAAGGTCAAGAAAATTTATCATCAAGCAATATTAAAAGAAATATTTGACTTGCGCGCGAAAGCACCTATAAACGTAGGCGACATAATTAAGGAAAATATTTTAGACTTGGATGTAAATATAGTGAGTCAAAAAAGAATACTTAAGTAGGAGGAATTATGAAAAAGATAATTTTATTATTACTAACGATGGCTATGTGCCTGAGCTTAACAGCATGTAGCAAAAATAATGACAATGGCGGTGAGAGTGAAATGAAAAAAGAAAGAAGCGAAAGCGAAGTAACTACAGACGATGCAGAACTTGTTCAACTACAAAACCCAAAAGCAGGAGACAAGCTTGCGACTATCAAGACTAATAAGGGCGATATCAAGGTAAAACTATTCCCTGAAGTAGCTCCAAAGGCAGTTGAGAACTTTACTAAACATGCTGAAGATAAATACTATGACAATTTAATTTTCCATAGAGTTATAAATGGCTTTATGATACAAGGCGGCGACCCAAATGGTAACGGCACTGGCGGAGAAAGTATCTGGGGCGATGCATTTGAAGATGAATTTGATATAAACACAAGAAACTTCAGAGGCGCTCTATGCATGGCAAACGCTGGTCCTAATACTAACGGATCACAATTCTTCATAGTACAAGGCCAAGCTGTTCAAGATGACATCATTAAGCAAATGGAAGAAGCTGGCGAAGAAAAGGGATATCCAAAGGCTGTTGTTGACGCTTATAAAAAGATAGGCGGCGCATTCTGGCTTGATTACAAGCACACAGTTTTTGGCGAAGTTTATGAGGGCATGGACGTTGTTGACGAGATTGCAAAATCACAAGTTAATGAAAACGACAAACCTCTTGAAGACGTTGTAATTGAAACGATTACAGTAGAAGATTATAAATAGGAGTGAGAGTATGGATATTAGAGAACTTTATAAGAGCTACAAGGAGCTTGACGGCAAGACTGTTGAGGTTCAAGCTTGGATAAAAAATTTAAGAGCACAAAAAGAATTCGGCTTCATTGAAATTAATGACGGATCCTTCTTTAATAGTGTTCAAGTCGTTTATGATAACACACTAGAAAACTTTGAAAGAGTATCAAAGCTATATCTAAGTGCGTCAATCAGAGTAAAGGGCAAGCTAGTTCTTACACCAAACAATAAACAAGCGTTTGAGATCAAGGCAGAAGAGATTGAAGTCTTAGGCGACTCGACAGCTGATTATCCACTACAAAATAAGCGTCACTCAATGGAATTCTTAAGAAGCATAGCTCATTTAAGACCAAGAGCTAACCTTTTTAGAGCAGCTTATAGAATTAGATCACTAGCAGCCTTTGCTATACACAAATTTTTCAACGAACAAGACTTCGTTTACGTACACACACCAATACTTACAGCATCAGACGCTGAAGGCGCAGGCGAAATGTTCCAAGTAACTACACTTGACATTGACAATCCACCAAGAACAGAAGATGGCTCTGTTGACTACAGCCAAGACTTCTTTGACAAGCCAACTCACCTAACAGTATCAGGTCAACTTGAGGGCGAAACATTTGCCATGGCTTTCTCAAAAATATATACATTTGGACCAACATTTAGAGCAGAAAACTCCAATACAACTAGACACGCAGCAGAATTTTGGATGATAGAGCCTGAAATGGCGTTCATGGATAACAATCAAAACATGGATGTAGCTGAAGCGATGCTTAAGTACGTAATTAACTATGTTATGGAAAATGCTAAGGAAGAAATAGAATTCTGTAATCAATTCGTTGACAAGGGTCTAATCGATAGATTAAATCACGTTAGAAACTCAGATTTCGAAAGAGTTACTTATACTAGAGCTATAGAAATACTAAAAGAACATGAAGAAAAATTTGATGTTAAAGTAGAGTGGGGCATGGACCTACAAACAGAACACGAAAGATATTTAACTGAACAAATATTCAAAAAACCAATCTTCGTAACTGATTATCCAAAGGACATCAAGGCCTTCTACATGAAGCTCAACCCAGACAATAAGACAGTTGCTGCTATGGACTGCTTAGTTCCTGGCATTGGCGAAATTGTCGGCGGTTCACAAAGGGAAGAAGACTACGATAAGCTTGAAAAGAGAATTAATGAATTAGGTCTTGATATGGATTCATATACTTGGTATATGGACCTTAGAAAATATGGCTCAGTAGTTCACTCTGGCTATGGTCTTGGCTTTGAAAGACTTATCATGTATATAACAGGTATTGAAAATATCAGAGACGTCCTACCATTCCCAAGAACAGTTCATCACTGTGAATTTTAGGAGGGCGCTATGAAAGAATATAATCATAAAGATGTCGAAGGCAAATGGCAAAAGATTTGGGCAGACAATAAAGCGTTTCACGCAGAAAATGATTCGGACAAGCCAAAATACTTTTTGATGGTAGAGTTCCCATACCCATCAGGAGAGGGCCTACACGTTGGTCACCCAAGGAGTTACACAGCGCTTGATATAGTTGCTAGAAAGAGAAGACTTGAAGGATACAACGTTTTGTATCCAATGGGCTGGGACGCATTTGGCCTACCAACAGAAAATTATGCCATCAAGCACAAAATGAATCCAAAGGATGTTACTAAGAGAAATGTTGCTCACTTCAAACATCAATTGACATCACTAGGTCTTTCATTTGACTGGGACAGAGAGATTAATACAACTGATCCAGAATATTATAAGTGGACTCAATGGATATTTATACAATTATTCAAAAAGGGTCTTGCTTATAAAAAGGAAATGAACATTAACTGGTGCCCAAGCTGTAAGATTGGTCTTGCAAACGAAGAAGTTATTCAAGGCCACTGCGAAAGATGCGGACATACAGTTGAACACAGAGTTAAAACACAATGGATGCTTGCTATAACTAAGTATGCTGACAGACTTATCGATGACCTTGACACAGTTGATTTCATCGATAGAGTTAAGACGCAACAAGTTAACTGGATAGGCAGAAGCCACGGTATGGAGCTTGATTTTGATATAGATGAAGTGGATGACAAGCTAAAAGTTTATACAACTAGACCAGATACCATCTTTGGTGTATCATACATGGTTATCTCACCAGAGCATCCGCTTATAGAAAAGTATAAAGACAAGATCAAAAATATTGACGAAGTTCATGAATATCAAAATAAGGCAAAATTAAAATCTGATTTTGAAAGAACAGAGCTTGTTAAAGAAAAGACAGGCGTTAGAATTGATGGTCTAACAGCCATTAACCCTGCTAATGGAGAAAAAATTTCCATCTACGTATCGGACTATGTTTTAATGACTTATGGCACAGGCGCCATCATGGCAGTACCTGGTCATGACCAAAGGGATTATGACTTTGCAAAAGCCTTTGGCGAAGAGATAAAAGAAGTTATCTCTGGTGGCGACATTAGTAAAGAAGCTTATACTGATACACAAAAAGGCACTTTAGTTAACTCAGACTTTTTAAATGGTCTATCAGTTGACGAAGCAAAGAAAAAGATTATTAAATATTTTGAAGATAAAAAAGTAGGCGTTGTTAAGACAAACTACAAGCTAAGAGACTGGGTATTCTCAAGACAAAGATATTGGGGAGAACCTATACCTATGGTATACTGCGAAAAATGCGGTTGGGTGCCACTTAATGAAGAGGATCTACCACTTACACTTCCAGACGTTGAAGCCTATGAACCAACTGATACAGGTGAGTCGCCTCTAGCTAAGATCGATAGCTTTGTTAACACAACTTGCCCTCATTGCGGCGGACCTGCTAAGAGAGAGACAGACACTATGCCTAACTGGGCAGGATCAAGCTGGTACTTCTTAAGATATACTGATCCAAAGTGCAGCACTGCACCAGCATCCATGGACGCGCTTAAGTACTGGATGCCAGTTGATTGGTACAATGGAGGTATGGAGCACACTACACTTCACTTACTTTACTCAAGATTTTGGAATAAATTCTTATATGATATAGGCGTAGTGCCAACAAGCGAACCATATCAAAAGAGAACATCACATGGCATGCTACTTGCTCAAGACGGAGAAAAGATGAGTAAGTCAAGAGGCAACGTAATAAATACAGATGACATAGTTGAACAATATGGCGCAGACACACTAAGAGTTTTTGAAATGTTTATGGGCGACTACGAAAAAGTTGCTATGTGGTCAGAGACAGGTATACAAGGCTCAAGAAAGTTCCTTGAAAGAGTTTATCGCTTGATGGAAATAGTGAACGACGACGAAAACTATTCTAAAGACTTAGAACAAGATTTTCACATCACTATTAAGAAAGTTTCAGAAGACTTCGAAAACTTAAAATTCAATACAGCAGTTGCTAAACTTATGGAGCTACTTAACAAAATTACTTCAAAGGGCAGCATCACAAGAAAAGAGCTTAAGACATATATCACACTTCTTTATCCAATCGCGCCACACATCACTGAAGAAATCAATGAGATGGTTGGCTTTGATACAGAGCTTTATAAATCAACTTGGCCAAGCTTTGATGAAGAAAAAACTATAATCAAAACTATAGAGATACCAGTTCAATTCAACGGCAAGGTTAGATACACTGTTGAGATTGATAGAGATGCCTCTGAAGACGAAGTAAAAGAAAAAGTTTATGCGCACGAACTTTTTGAAAAGTCAAAGCAAGGCAAGAACATCGTTAAAGAAATTTACGTTAAGAACAAAATATTTACAGTAGTAATAAAATAGTTTATAAAGAAAGATCTATATGGTCTTTCTTTTTTTGCGCAAATATTTCTAAATGTGATATAATTATCTTAAGTAAGGAGGCGTTCAATATGAAAAAGAAAACAATAATACTTATAATCATATTGGCAGTAATCTTTTTTATTAGATTTGGAGTACTTAGCTTTCCCTATACGCGTGATGTGAAAGCCTTTGTTTATAGAGATGGCAAGTGGAGCGAATCAACTTTGCATATGGATTTATATTATAATCACAAATTCTTTGCCGCTGATGAATTCACTGGAAGCATTTACCTTGATGACGTCGATATAATGAAGTATTGGAAGGATTATTCAAGAATTAGCTCATCAGCTAAGAGTGGCGCCTGGAATGTTAAAGATCTTGTATACAATGTCAAGAACAGCTTTGTTGATGGTGAGTATCAAAACTCAGTCTTTAGCAAAAACTATGTAAATAGCATAGGAAAAATTTATTATAAAGACTTCCTTAAGTCCATAGTGATAACTGTTAATGATTATAAGCTTGAAAGGGAAGATGGCATTAACTATGTCGATACAAGTGAGATGAAGCCTATCATAATTACAGCGGGCAATGTGAGCTTGGATGACATTAAGAAGATTAAAGAGAACGATATAGTTTTGGATAACGTGGATAGAGATGCGATTGATGATATTAGCATAGAAAATAATATTGAGATGCCTATATTTAAAATTGAATTGACAAGGTGGAATGAAGGCAAAGAATATGCACTTGAAAAGGAATATAAAGACTTTGATTGGAAAGCACCAAGCTCATTCGTCTCTGATGAAGCCTTTAATAAAACTTTTGATGAAGTAGCTGATGAAGAGTACATCAAAGAAAAGATTGCAGAGCTTGAAAACTTTAAATCTGGCTTTATTAATGAAGTTAAACTTAATAAAAAGTCTGCGCACAAAGAAGATGATATGATACTTACTGATGTCACTTATGATATTGAAGATGGCAAATTATATTCTGCACTTCTTATGAATAGAGGAGATAGTGACAAGGGCTATGGTGTTCAAAGCGTTTACACCATAAAGATAGATGGAGACGGCAAGCAAGAATTTATTTCAGATAAGCTCGGTATATTTAGTAATTAATATTGATATGAAGAAAGATCTATTAACTTAGCTCTTTCTTTTTTCTTGACAAAAACTGCCATTACCATTACAATTAAGATAAGACGAAGAGAAAAATTAAAGTAAAGGAGAAATGAAATGAGTAAAGTACAAAAGAAGATAGTTTTCGGTAGCTCTATGTGTCCAGACTGCGGACCGTTTAAAGAAGTGATGGACGAGTCGGGCGTACGCTTCTTGTACCTTGACATAACAGAAAATCTTGCGAGCATGAAAAAATTCTTAAAGGCAAGAGACACAATGAGTGAATTTGACGAAGCAAAGAGCGCTGGCAATATCGGCATACCAGCTCTTATACTTGGTGACAACGAAAGAGCCATCTTGGATATAGATGAGCTTAAGGAATACCTAGACAGTTTAAAATAATTATATGGGCCTTGTTAATGCAAGGCTCTACTTGCATATAAAGCGTTTAAAAAGATTATTATCGGGTAAAAATTGATAGAGGTGATGATATGGGTGCTATACTTATAGCTGATGATGATGAAAATATAAGAAACGTACTTAAGGAGTACTCCGTCATTAATGGCTATGACGTGATCGAGGCGGTTGACGGCATCGACGCTCTTAACAAAGTTAATAATAATGATATAGACCTTATCATCTTAGATATAATGATGCCAAAGCTAGATGGTTTCTCAGCTTACAAGAGAATTAAGGAAGTAAAGGACGTACCAGTTCTTGTTCTTAGCGCAAAAGGCGAGGAGTATGACAAGCTTTATGGCTTCGAGATAGGTATTGATGATTACGTTGTTAAGCCATTTAGCCCACGTGAAGTTATGGCGAGGGTCAAGGCGATACTTGCAAGACACGTGAGCAATGTAAAGACAAATGTTTATCACAATGGCAGCTTGAAAATAGATTTTGATGCGAGAGAAGCTTTTATCAATGACAAAAAAATTGATTTAACACCAAAGGAGTATGAGCTACTTGCTTATCTAGCTCAAAACGAAGGCATAGCTCTATCGCGTGAGACTATACTTGAAAATGTTTGGGGCTACGATTTCTTCGGGGACAATAGAACTGTCGACACTCACATCAAGATGCTTAGAAACTCTCTTGACTCTGAGAAGGAGATAATCAGTACGGTTCGCGGCTATGGATACAAGCTGGAGAAAAAGGATGAAGAATAAATCATTATTCACAAAGTTAATCAGCTACTTTTTGATATTCACAATACTGATACTATCAACAATGTGGCTATTTAACATAGTTTTCTTCAAAGAGATATACACGCAAAAGAAGAGGGAGCTCATTCAAAACACTGAAAAAGAAATTTCTTCTTATTCAGGAACTGATCTCGTCTCGTATTTAAATAGCGTTGCGGCTAAAACTAGACTCGGCATAATTATTTTTGATGAGCATGGCTTAGTTTTGTACCCAAATTATCTAATTGAGCTTGATAAGGAAGACCTTGATTTTGTTAAAAGCAATGAAGATAGCGTTGACTATATCAAAAAGCATGACGATAGAGAGTATCTTGTATTTTTAAAGAGATACGAAACAGTTAATGCAAAACTATATATGAAGCTCATTGATAATCTCGATGAAGATGGCTCGGTAAAGAAGATGCTAAAGGAAGAACTTTTATACATAAGTCTCGTTGCAATAGTTTTAGCTCTTGCTCTTTCGTATTTTTTGGCAAAGAAACTTACTAAGCCAATCAAGAATCTTTCGGAAGCGTCCAAATTTTTGGGAACAAAGAGCTTTTCCTTAGATGAAGAGGGCGGCTACGAAGAGATTGAAGAGCTAAAGAAGAGCCTTGAGAGCGCAAATGCAGATTTAAAGAGGACCATGGACTTTCGCGAGAATATCATTGCTAACGTATCGCATGACTTCAAGACGCCTCTAAGCGTGATTAAGTCATATGCTGAGATGATTAAGGACATAACTGGTGACAATAAAGAAAAGCGTGAAGATAATCTTGACACCATCATCACAGAGGCAGATAGATTAAACAGCATGATTAACGAGATGCTTGAAGCGTCAAAGAACGCGAGCGCCCTTGGCGAATTAAACTTAGAAAGACTTTCGCTCGAAGCAATTTCCAAAGAGATTATAGATAAATTAAATACTGCTGAAAATAGAGAGAGAATTAAATTAGACGTAAGTGGCTCTACCATGGTCATGGCCGATGAGAAGAAGATTAGGAGCGTTATATACAATTACTTATCGAATGCAATAAATTACTCGCCAGATGATGAAGATGTTCTTGTAAGAATCACTGAGGAGGCAAATGGCGTTAGATACGAGGTTATTGACCATGGCACGGGCATAAAGGAAGAGGACATCAAGAGGGTTTGGGACCGCTACTACATCTCGAGCGCGAACCATGAGCTCAAAAAGTATGCGACAGGACTCGGCCTATACATCGCGCGCGAAGTGCTTTTGCTTCATAAGGCAGAGTTTGGCGTAGAGAGCAGTTACGGAAAAGGATCAAATTTTTATTTTGTATTAAAAAAGGGAGTGTAAATATGAATTTTGATTTTTTAAAAGACATGAACATTGGTAATTTCAATAAGGATGAAGCCATGAACAAGATTGGTGACATCGGTGAAGCCATCAAAACAAATACTGATTTGGCAAAGTATCAAGACCTAATCAATGACTTTTTGGACCTTGTTAAAGATTATTACAATGGTCATTATAAAGGCATTGAAAAGAAAAATATGCTATTTATCATCTCAGGACTACTAATAGTTTTGTATCCAAATTCATACAAGCAAAATGCATTTTTCATTATAGCGTCTAAAATATTTGGCGTGTCAATACTAATTAAGTCTATAAGCGAAGAAGTGGCTAAATATAGAGAGTGGAAGAAGAATTTAATTGCAATAGAAACTGATTTAGGCACTATCGAATACAATGATGAGGAATTTTAAATGGCAAAGATAATGATATATGGAACGACATCGTCTGCAGGCAAGTCGACGATAGCGACTGCTATGTGCCGCTACTACAGAGACAAGGGCTACAAGGTATGTCCGTTTAAATCACAAAACATGTCGAGAAACTCATTTAAGCTACAAGACGGAAAGCTGATTAGTAACGCACAAGCAATACAAGCCTACGCTGCTGGCATAGAGGCGGACGAGTACATGAACCCGATACTTCTAGTGCCATCGTCAGATACAGGTAGCGACGTCTATGTGCTTGGCAAATTATATAAGCACATGAATACAAAGGAGTACTACTCGATTAAGAAAGAACTAAAAGCTAAGGTTAAAGAAGTTTTTGAAGAGCTTGAAAAAAAATATGATGTCATGATTATAGAAGGAGCCGGCTCACCAGCTGAGATAAATTTACTTGAGGATGATTTCGTTAATACTGGCATGGCTGAACTTGCTGATAGTAACGCAATTATAGTCGCAGATATAGATAAGGGCGGCGTCTTTGCTTCAATCTACGGCACATACATGATACTTGACGAAAAAGATAGATCAAGAATAAAGGGCTACATCATCAACAAGTTTAGGGGCGATGCGAGCCTACTTGATGAAGGCATAAAAAAACTTCACGAGCTAACAGGTCTTGACTGTCTTGGCATAGTGCCATATACAAAGCTTGAGATAGCGGACGAGGACTCGCTTCACGATTATGAAAAGGCCGTCAACGCTCACATGGCAGAGCACGACGCGATGAATAATGAGATCGATAGACTAGCTGATGTCTTCGCAAAATCCATCGATATAGATAAGTTAAATGCAATACTTGGCTTATAAACTCATCGCCATACTAATAGGTGTGGCGCTTGATTTGATCTTAGGGGACCCATATAACTTTTTTCATCCAGTTAAAGTCATGGGTAATGTCATTAGCTTTGAAGAAAAATTAATTCGAAGGACAGGGGCAAGAGGCGGCTTTTTGAAAGTACTTGGCTTAGTAGCAGTACTCTTCAACATGAGCCTTGCCTTTTTATTCGGATACTTGGCAATAATATTATTTAAGATCAATAAATATTTGTATCTAATCTACACTTCATACATGGTCTACGTCTGCCTAGCCGCACGCTCACTTCACTTCGAGGCAGATATGGTCGTAAAAGAGCTAGGCCATTCGCTAGAGAGAGGCCGTAAGAGGCTCTCCTACATAGTTGGCCGTGACACAAGCGAATTAAGTGAAGAAGAGATACTTAAAGCGACTATTGAAACAGTCGCTGAAAATACTTCAGATGGCGTTATCGCGCCGCTTATCTATATCGCGATATATACACCACTTGGACTGGTTTATAAATTCATTAATACCATGGACTCGATGTGGGGCTACAAGAATGAAAAATATGGTGATCTTGGTTTTTTCGCAGCAAAGATAGATGACCTGGTCAATCTAGTGCCAGCAAGATTAAGCGCGATTCTAATACTAATCACGAACATCTTTAATAAAAACATTGCCTACGCGTGTCGAACGTTTTTTAAGTATAGATATGCACACGCAAGTCCAAATAGCGCCTTCCTTGAAGCTCCTATAGCGGGCCTCTTAAAAATTCGTTTAGGCGGACCACATAAATATTTTTCTAAGATAGTCGATAAACCATATATTGGCGACTTAGATGGCGAAGTGAATACAAATGGCGTCTACTTCACCATAAGGGCGATGTATAAGGCACTAGCCTTATTAGTCATAGTAATCGCAGCTATATATTTAAAATTAATATTAAAATAAAAAAATGCACTTATGTCAAAACAATCGTTTTACATCTGTGCATTTTTTTGTAAGCTAAATTTTTAGGAAATTATTTTTTGAAAAGTATGTTGATATTATATAGCACTCAAATGCCTTTGTCCGTGTTTTGAATCACGAAAAAGAAAATTAATAAATATTTTTTAATTCACTTGAAAAATATTTACATATATGATATCATATAGATGTAATTTTTGAATGTTTGATAAGGGAACTTGGTGTAAGTCCAAGACAGCCCCCGCTACTGTAAATAGTGACGAGTCTAAGTATGCCACTGGGAAACTGGGAAGGTTTAGACAAGGTTGAGCTATAAGTCAGGATATCTTAAGAACGTTCGTATAAAGTTACTTCTTCGGTGGGAAGGAAAAACTTACTCAATATGTATGTTTTATATCCTTGAAACCCCTATTCAAGGATTTTTTTATTCCAAAAACCGGCGAGAGAAAAGGGCGCGCTTCTCCTATTTTTCCTTTTCTCTCGAGTACATATTATGGAGGGTCATATGAAAAAGGCAATATTATTAAGTTTCTTTGGCACAACAAGGCTTAGGGAACACGAAAGAGTTATTGACAAATTTGTTAATGGCTTTAAAAATGAATTTAAGGACTGCGATGTAAAAGTATGCTTCACTTCAAGGATAGTTAAGAGGATACTTGAAAAGAAGGGCATGTCTTTTGATGATGAGTGCGAAGCTATTAAGAAGCTTAAAGAGGCTGGATACAAGGACATAAGAGTCGTTTCGACAAACATCATTCCAGGAAAAGAGTATAAGAAGCTTAAAGATGTTTCTAACAGGCTTACTACTCCATTTATCAGCAATAGCAAGGATATAGCTAAGCTTATTGATGGCATGACAGCCCAAAAATTAAATGAAGGCGAAGAATTTATCTATGTTGGTCATGGCACTTATCATGTTGCCGATAGGATATATGAAGACATTGACGAAGCATTCAGAGCGCACAATGATAAGTATCACATGATGAGCATTGAGGGCGAGCTTGATCTTGAAAGCGTAATTAAAAATTTAGCTAAAGATACAAAAACTTTATATCTAAGGCCATTCATGTTAGTTTCAGGCGTTCACATGCTTGAAGATATTGCTCCTGACGATGAAGACTCAATCAAGACAAGACTAGAAAAGCTTGGTTATGAAGTAAAACTTATTGATAAAGGTCTTGGCGAAGAGGAGTATATATTAAATGACTGTATAGAAAAAGTTAAGGCGATGGAAGAGCCGCTACTAAACATAGTTGGCGTAGGACCTGGCGATGAAGACTTATTAACTGTCAAGGCTATACTTACTTTAAAGAATACCAATGCTGTCTTTGTTCTTGATAACAGAGGCCGTAATCTTGCTCTTGACACAGTTATGAGCTACATTGGTGACAAGCCAATCATCAAGATGCCTTTTGATATGAAAAGTGCTAACGAAGCTTTATATAATGATTTAAAAGTTAAACTAGAAGAGGCTTTAGCTGAGTATAGAGACGTAAGTTTCGTAACTATAGGCGATGCGGCAGTTTTTTCGACACCTATGAATCTAACAAAGATACTTGATAAGAAGATAAATATAAATTTAGTAAATGGCATGCCATCCTTTGTTGCACTGACTGCCATGAACCTTGAGCCGCTTATTGAAAAGGGCGAGAGCCTTGTGATAAGCGACAATACAGAGCTTGTTGAAGCGGCAAAACCAGACAGAGCTGTTATACTTAAGGGAACACTTAATAAAGAAGCCGTTTTAAAGCTTAAAGATACTTACGAAGCAGAATATTTTAAGAGAATATCGATGCCAAACGAAATGTATCTAACAGATGAGGAAGAAATACGCAAGGATAACGACTATATCTCGTTATTTTACTTAAAGAAAAGGAAGTAAATTATGCACGGAGCCAATTTTTATGATTATGACAAAAAACTCATAGATTTCAGCTCTAACATTAACGTATTTAATATGAACGAAAGACTTTTCTCCTTTATCAGAGATGACTTTGACCATGTTAATGTTTATCCCGACATTAAGGCAAGAGAAGCGATAGATAATGTAGCCACTTACTTGGCTTGTGATGCGTCTAATATTATCCTGGGCAATGGGTCTATAGAGATAATTGACAAGGCGATACACAGGGCAGGTCGAGTGGTTATTTTTGACCCATCGTTCTATGAGTACGAGCTTAGAGCTAGTGTTTACAAAAAAGAATTGATTAGAATAAATTATAAGGATTTTAAAATTGATTTTGACGAATTAAACGTCTTGAAGAAGGGCGACCTACTAATCCTCACTAACCCAAATAATCCTAATGGCAGATTGCTTAAGAAGGAAGAGCTAATTAAGGCACAAGAAATTTGTAAAGAGTATGGAGCGACACTTTTACTTGACGAGGCCTTTATTGAGTTTACTCTGCATGATTATGACAGCATAAAATTATTTAAGGGTGAGGACGTGATTATTGTAAGAGCTATGACTAAAACCTTTGCTTTGCCAGGGGTGCGCTTTGGCTTTGCCTATGCGCCAAAGGATTTTAAGGACTACTACGATGAATTGAGCCTTGCTTGGTCAACAGGCTTTATACAAAATGAAGCAGCAAAACTATTAGCAGATAGTGAAGAATATTTAAGCGAAACAAAAAAATATTATCATGATGAACGAGCTAGATTAAAAAATTTATACAAAGCTTTTGATAATTTTGAGATGATAAATAGCGATGCCAATTTCTATTTACTTAAATTAAAAAAATATAGTGGCGAAGAAATGTATAAGATTATGCTAGAAAAGGGTATACTTCTAAGAAGGATGCAAGGCTACAAGAACATTGAAAATAATTATGTGCGCCTTGCAATAAGGACTCGCGAAGAGAATGATTATTTACTTGAAAAATTAAGGGAGATAGAGAAGTGAAAGGCATATGTATAGCCGCAATGAACTCAAATAGCGGCAAGACAACTATAAGTTTAGCTTTGGCAAGACTGCTTGCGAATAAAAATAATAAGGTAAAGTACCTTAAGAGTGGACCAGATTTTATCGATTCAAGGCTCGGCTCTTTTGCATCTAAAGGGGACTATGGTAATGTCGACATCTTTATGCAAAAGAGTGGCGCGACTGAAGTAGGAGCAAGTGATGCAGACTACTGCGTACTAGAAGGCGTTATGGGTTACCTTGACGGCATATATAATACGATGGAGGCATCTACTTATGCCAATGCAAAGGCTTTGGGACTTAAAACAATTTTAGTACTTACTCCAAAGGGAGAGATGTTTTCACTTATTGCAAAGCTAAAAGGTTTTATGGACTACGCTGATAATATTGTTGGCGTCATATTTAATAAAACGCACGCAAAATTATATGCTATATATAAGGAGCTAGTAGAAAAAGAACTTGGCTTGGAAGTATTTGGCAATATCGAAATGGACGAGGACTTTGTTATAGAGGACAAGGACCTTGGACTAGAACTGCCAAGCGATATCAAGGCCTTTGATGAGAAGCTCGATAGGATAGCCGCAAAATTGGAAAAGTCAATTGATTTTGAAAAACTTCTTTCATATTTCGAAGTGGCAAAGACAGAAGCAAAAAAAGATTTTCCAAAGTCAATGGCTACTGTAGCGATAGCCTATGACAAGGCATTTAATTTCTACTACAAAGAGAATATTGATTTTCTTGAAAAATATTTTACTGTGAAGTACTTTTCGGTACTAGAGGAGGAAGAAGTGCCTGAGGCTGATTTACTCTACATTGGCGGCGGCAACTTAAAAGATTATTTAGAGATAATCGAAAAATCAAAATCATTAGAAAGCATAAAGAAATATTATGAAGACGGAGGAAAAATATTTACTGAAGGAGAAGCGACATATTTCTTGGCAGAAAGCTTTAACGAGCACAAGATGCTTAGTCTAATAAAAGGTAAGGCCGTGAGCGAAAAAAGGCTTCATAACTTTGGCTACGCTTATTTAAAAGCGCTTAGAAAGAATTTTTTATTTGATCAAGACAAAATTTTTCATTCACAAGAATTTCATAAGAGCAGCCTAAGTGATAACGAATTTAATTTATTTAAGGTAGAAAAACCATATAGAGAGGACACTTGGACTAGCTCTTTTGCGGGCGATAACATCGTTGCGATTGAGCAAAACATTTCCTTTGTTCAAGATGAAGAATATTTTTATAAAAAGATAGATAGTTTAAGAGGTGAAAATGATGTATAATTACGACAACAACCCCATGAATATTGAAAACACAAGTATGGACATAATCGATAAGGAGCTTGAAGGTACTAAGTTTACTGATACAGAAAAGCTTATAGTGAAGAGAATGATTCACTCGACAGGCGATTTTGATTACAAAAACATAATTGATATAAGAAATAATTTTCTTGATGAAGCGCTTGATGCACTGAAGAATGGTGCCAAGATTTATACTGATACGAGGATGACTATGGCTGGCGTGAATGAAACTAGCTTAAAGAAGCTTAATTGCGAGATCATCAATCACATAAAGGATGACGACGTAAGGGAGCTTGCTAAAGAAAAAGGCACAACAAGAAGCTACCAAGCGATAGAGAAGACTATAGGAGAAGACATCGCCATATACTCAGTAGGAAACGCGCCAACCGCTCTATATAGAATTATAGAACTGATTAAAGAAGAAAAAATTCATCCAAAGGCAGTTATTGGTGTGCCAGTAGGCTTTGTAGGTGCGGCTGAATCAAAGGAAGCGCTTAGAGAAGTAGGCATAGCACAAATCTCGACAGTTGGCAACAAAGGCGGATCAAACGTAGCAGCATCAATAATTAACGCGCTTTTATATATTTTATACAGAAAATGAATAAATACGATATAGTTGATGGCAAAAGCCTTAGATATGGCTACACAACAGGCACATGCGCGGCTGTTGCAACACATGCAGCTCTTATAAATTTACTTGACGCACCAGTAAGTGAATACGATATTGATTTGCCTTGCAATGAAACAATAAACGTCGCTATTAACTCTAATGAAAAGGAGGGTGGCTACGCCATAAGCTCAGTTGTAAAGGATGCTGGTGACGACCCAGACCAAACCAATGGCATAGAGATCTTTTCAAAAGTTTCTTTAAGGGACGATGGCAAGGTCATTATCAAAGGCGGCGAAGGCGTTGGCATTTACACAAATGATTCAATCTTCGGCAAGAAGGGCGAGTACGCCATAAACAAGGTGCCAAGAGAGATGATTACTAAAGAGGTCGAGCTCTTAACTGACAAAGGCGCTGACGTTACTATATTTACGCCCATGGGTGTTGAAATCGGTAAGAAGACCTTCAATCCAAACATTGGTATAGAGGGCGGCATCTCAATAATCGGCTCGACTGGACTAGTTAAGCCTATGAGCGAAGATGCTCTTCTTAAAACTATAAATTTAGAGATAAAAACGCTTTATCTTGATAAAGGTTCGAGAGAAATCGTTCTTACGCCAGGTAGTCACGGACTTAAAGAGGCGAATAGCATTGGTATAAAAGAAAATGTTGTTTTAACGAGCAACTACATCGGTGACTCGCTTAAGATGGCGTATGAAATTGGTTTTAGAAAGATTACGCTCGTGGGTCACATAGGTAAATTTGCAAAGCTTTCAATCGGTGTATTTAACACGCACTCAAAGAACGCCGACACACGTATGGAGGCCTTTGTATATTACCTTGCGATGCTAAATAAGCCTTATGAAGTGATTAAGGAAGTGGATGCCTTTATTACAGCAGAAAAGTGCTACAATTACCTTTATGACGCTGGATACAAGGACGTTTTATGCGCTATGGAAGAGGGATGTGCGAAACGTGTAAAAACTTATCTAAAAGATGATTCGCTTGAAGCCAGCGTAAAAGTGTATTCGTTTGAAAAAGGAGTATTAGATTGTTAATAGTTGTTGGAGTAGGACCAGGTAAAAGTGAATATATGAGCGTTAGAGCCTATAAAGCTATAAAAAATGCTAATAAGGTCTATGCGTTTAAAAGGGTCAAGGAAGAGCTTGAAGATGAATTCAGTCATATAAATGAAATTTCTGTAAAAGACTTAAAAGATATTAAAGAAGGCGTTTTATTATTATCAGGCGACCCATCATTTTATGGCGCGGTTGATTACTTGAAGCGAGAGGGCATTGCCATTGACGAGGTGATCCCGTCTATAACAGCTTTTCAGTACTTAATGAGCAAGGTGCAAGTGAATTGGAACGAGGCAAAAACTTATTCATTACACGGCAGAGAGCTTGACGAAGGCTTCAAGACCATTGTCATGAATAATGACAAGGTAGTGGTTCTTTGTGATAAGGATAATAATCCAAAGGCTATAAAAAAATACTTGGACGAAAAAAATATTAAGAGAAAATACATCGTCGGCACAAATTTATCGCAAAGTGGCGAAATAATTAAGACTTATGATGCGGACGATGAGATTGATATAGAAAATAGTTTATCGGTGGTGATTATTATAAATGAAGTGGTTTAAGGACGAGGACTTCATCAGAGGCGAGGTGCCAATGACGAAGTTCATAAAGAGAAACGCAATAGTGAGCTTACTAGACGTGAGCGAAGACGACAAAGTTTTAGAGATAGGTACGGGCACGGGCAGCGTGACTTGTCAAATGGCCACGATTTGTAAAGAGGTCATTACTATAGAAAGAGATGACGAGGCCATAAGCGTAGCGAAGAAAAATTTTGAAAAATTTGGCCTTGATAATATTAAGCTCATCAAGGGAAAGGCGCCTGAGGGCATGGATGGAGCTGACTTTAACAAGGTTTACATCGGCGGCTCAGGAAAAAATTTAGAGAGCATTATGGATAAGCTTGATGAAAAAAATAATTTTACTGTCATCGCGAGCTTCATTATTTTTGACAATGCTTATGAGTTTAAAGATTTACTAAAAAAGAAAAATTATAAAAACATTGATACATACATGATAAATGTGTCTAAGGCGGAGAAGCTTGAGATGATGATAGCTGAAAATCCGGTGATTATTGTGAGAGGTGAAAAGAATGATTAGTTTTGTAGGCGCAGGTCCTGGGGACAGTGACTTAATTACAGTTAAGGGACTAAAATTATTAAATGCAGCGGACGTAATTATATATGCTGGCTCTTTAGTATCGAAGGATATACTATCTGGTATAAAAGAGGGAGCAAAGGTATTTGACTCAGCTAAAATGACTTTAGAAGAGGTTATAGAAGAGTTTATCAAGGCAGAGGAAGCTGGCTTAAACACTGTTAGACTACATACTGGCGACCCAAGCATATATGGCGCGATAAAGGAGCAAATAGATACGCTTGACTTACTTGGCTACAAATACGAAGTAATTCCGGGCGTTACAAGCGCAACAGCTGCTTGCGCAAGGATAGCTAAGGAATTTACTTTACCTGAAGTTAGTCAAACTCTCATCATCACTCGTATGGAGGGAAGGACTAAGGTGCCTGAGACTGAAAAGCTAGCTGAGCTTGCTAAGCACAAGACATCTATGGCAATTTATCTTTCGGCTTCACTTACAGAAAAGGTTCAAGAGGCTCTACTAGAAGGCTACGAAGATCCAAATACGCCAGTAGTCATCGCTTATAAGGCGACTTGGGCTGATGAAAAAATTATTTATACCAATATTGCAAATCTTGTTAAAGATGCTAAAGAAAACAATATTACAAAGCATGCTTTAATACTTGTTGGCAAATTTATTAACGCGCGTTACGAAAGAAGCAAGCTTTATGACCCAAGCTTCTCGACTGAGTATAGAAAAGCAAATGAATAAGATCATCATCACCTACACTGAAGCTGGCCTTGCTATAGCTAAGACTATAGCAGCTGGCTTTGATGTAGAAATTTTTTATAAGGATAAAAACGTCGACAAGGTCTTGGAGGATAGATGGTCTTCGCTTGATACAATCATATTCATAAGTGCAACGGGCATAGCGGTTCGTAAGATTGCTCCTTTAATCAAAGATAAGTACACAGACCCAGCAGTACTTGTGATTGACGACAAGGCAAAGCACGTTATATCGCTTCTTTCTGGTCACATAGGCGGGGCAAATGAACTTGCTATTGATATTGCTAAGACCATAAACGCCGAGCCAGTCATTACTACAGCCTCAGACAATAGAGGCTTAGAAGCGCTTGATATTTATTTAAGAGATAATGATTTTGCTTATAACTCAAGAGAGGCGCTTACCATAATTATGGGGGCCATAGTTAATAATAAAAAGATTTATCTAAAGTCAGATGAATTTAACTTTAAATATGATAATTTCACAAATAATAAAAGTGAAGCAGACTACGCCATAATCCAAGGTGAAGGCTATATTATAAATGACGAGGAAAATACTCTTTCCATAATAAAGAAAAAATACAATATGGGCATAGGCCTAAGACGAGGAACGGCCACTGACGTTTTGGAGAAAGCGTTTCATGAAGTACTTAAGGAGATGGACATAAATCCAAAGGCGATTAAGCGCTTTGGCTCAATCGATATAAAGAAGGACGAAGAGGCTCTTCTTGAGCTTTGCAAAAAATACGATAGAGAGCTAATTTTTTATACTGCAGATGAACTTAACGAGGTAGATGTCACAGAAAAATCAGACTTCGTCAAGAAGATCACAGGCGCTTACTCAGTTAGCGAGGCAGCGGCGAAACTGCTTGGCGGCAAAATTATTTTATCAAAAAAGATTATCGATTCAATAACATTTTCAATTACAGAGGAGATATAAAATGAATAAATTATATGTTGTGGGCATAGGACCCGGATCAAAAGAGAATATGACTTTTAAGGCGGTAGACGCGATTAAAGAAGCGGATACAATTGTTGCTTATACAAAGTATCTTGCTTATGTAGAAGACTTTATAGATGGCAAGGAGATCATCAAAACTGGCATGACAGGCGAAAAAGAAAGATGTCAGCTCGCTATCGATGAGTACAATAAGGGCAAGACTGTTGCCATCATCTCAACAGGGGACTCAGGTCTATATGGCATGGCGGGCCTTGTTTATGAAATAGATCCAAGTATAAGCATCGAGGTAGTTCCTGGTGTGAGCGCTGCTTTTTCGTCAGCGAGCGTTGTTGGCGCGCCACTAATGCATGACACAGCTCTAATTAGTTTATCGGACCTACTTACTGATTGGGATCTTATTCTTAAGAGGGTAAGGAACTGCGCCGATGCGGATATGGTCATCGCTCTATACAATCCAAAGAGCAAGAAGAGAGTGGACCACTTAAAAGAAGCACTCGATATAATTAGGGAGTATAGAGACGGCTCTACACCTATTGCCATGGTTAAAAATGCTCTAAGAGAAGGCATGGACTATAGGATAAGTACTCTTGATGATGTTGATTATGATTTTTGCGAGATGAACACAACTGTCATCATTGGCAATAGCCAAAGCTACATTAAGAATGGCAAGTTCATTACGCCTAGAGGATACAAGCTATGATACTGATCATAGGCGGCACAAGCGAAGGCGAAGAGATATACGAAAGACTTAAAGGTAAGTACGATTTATTTCTTTCGGTCGCGACTGAGAGCGGAAAAAAACTTTATGCGTCAAAGGATTTAATCATGGGCAGGATGAATAAGGATGGCTTTAAAGATTTTATTCAAAAAAACGATATCGACATGATTATAGACGCTTCACATCCATTTGCAGTTGAAGTAACTAAGAACGCTTCAGAGGCAGCTAAGGAGATGAATATAAGTTATCTTCGTTATGCGAGAAGCGTTTTGGACTACGAAGAAAAAGATAATATAGTTAGAGTGCCATCGTATGAGGCGGCTTTTAAGTATATTGACTCGCTCAAGGATAGAGAGGAGAACTTTTTATTCACAACTGGTTCGAACAGGATAAAAGATTTTGAAAAAGTAAGGGGCAAGAATAGATTTATCTATAGAGTACTACCAAGCGCTGAGAGCATAAAGGTTTGCGACGATAATCATATAGAGATGAAAAACATCGTTGCTCAGATGGGTCCATTCACCCTTGAAGAGAACATTGCTTTGATTAAGAGATACGATATAAAATATTTGGTGAGCAAAGAAAGCGGCAAGGTCGGCGGAACTGACGCTAAACTCGATGCTTGTTTACAAACAAATATTATTTGTGTTATAATTACAAGGGAAGAAGAAAATGCTTTACATAGCATTGATGAAGTAATTAATTATGTGGAGGCTAATTATGGAAGATTCTTATAGATTTTTTAATAACAAGAAATGCGCTTACATGCCATGTCATAAAGTTGATAACACTGAGGATTTCAACTGCTTGTTCTGTTACTGCCCTCTTTATCTAATGGAAGAGTGCGGAGGCAATTACAAGATGACAGCAGGCATTAAGGACTGCTCAAACTGCTTGATACCTCATAGACCAAAGGGTTATGACTACATCGTAAATAAGTTTAGAGAGTACAATCAAAAAAAGGCAGACGAATACATTAAAAATCTTGAAAAAGAAATGAACAAGGACAATGATTAAGCTTGTACTAGGCGGAGCGAGAAGCGGCAAGAGTGAGTTTGCTGAAGATATCTACAAGGGTATAGACGATGTAACTTACATAGCTACTGCTAAAGCCATTGACAAAGAATTTGCAAATAGAATTGCTCTTCACAAGGCAAGACGCAATGCTAAGTGGACTACTATAGAAGCTTATAAGGATTTTGCTAGCATAGAGATGAAGACTAAGTACTATTTTCTTGATGACGTGACAAATATGCTTACGAATATACTTTTTGATCACTTAGGAGCTAGGGATATAGATGATGAAGATGTATCTTTAGTAGAAAAGCTTGTGATAGACGAAGTGGCTACGCTATTTACAAGGGTAAAAGAGATGGATGCCGATATCGTCATAGTCTCATCAGAACTAGGCGCTGGTCTTGTGCCTGAAGCAAAACTATCGAGGCTATTTAGAGATATGCATGGCAAAGTCAATCAATACATCGCGAAGAATGCGGACGAGGTTTACTACGTCATCGCGTCGATTGGAGTGAAGATAAAGTGAAGGGACTAATACTAGCACTGCAATTCATGACGAGGGTGCCGATCAATATAGGCGTTGACTTTAATAAGAAAAATATAGGAGCAATGCTTTGCTTTTTTCCTTTTATTGGCCTGATTATAGGACTATTTACCTTTGTTCCGACAATATTCTTACGCGATAAAATATCCATGGACCTAGTGGCTCTCTTAAACATCATTTTTTATCTACTCATAACAGGCGCTTTGCACATGGACGGCCTATCTGACACGGCTGACGCATTTTTATCAAACAGAAGCAAGGACAGGATGAAGGCCATAATGAAGGATTCTACAGTTGGTACCTTTGGTGTAATTAGCATAGTCATTATACTTGCGGCAAAATTTTTTGCTTTTAAAGATATTGCAGTTCAAGGTTTTAAATGGGACTACATATTTATATATATTTACTCAAAGACCATTGCGATGAATGCGTTTATCTACTTTAGGAGCGCGGACAGCAGCACTTTGTTCAAGACATTTAAGGAGAGCAGAAATACGTATCTTATCAACTTCATGAACTTAGTTGTGATATGCGCAAGCATCATATTTGATTATCAAGTCTTAGTGTATTTACTTATCGAAGCAACAGTATTTGTGCTTTTGTATTTAATTTCACTTAAGAAGATAGATGGCGCGACAGGAGATACTATAGGCGCATCAGTAGAATTAGCAGAAACAATAAGTTTATTTGTAAAATAGGGGGCAAAATGAAATTTTATTTAATAAGGCATGGGGAGTCTGAAGACAATTTAAATATGATAACGTCAAGCGTCGATACGAAGCTATCGGCTAATGGCAAGGCTCAAGTAAAGACTTTAAGAGACGAGTACGCTGACATTAGTGACAAAAAAGTCATTGTATCAAACTTACTTAGAGCGCAAGAGACGGCTGAGCTACTTGGCGTTAAGTCATATGAAGTAGATGAGAGAGTTAGGGAGATAGATTTAGGCGACTTTCAAGGACATTCTTTCGAAGAGCTCGAAAGAATATATCCAGAAGAGACAAAGAAGCGCTTTGAAGAGCCATTCACATTTAAATTCCCTGGCGGCGAATCATTTACTGATTTAAGGGAGCGCACGAAAGAGTTTTACGAGGAAAAGGTCGAACTTGGTGAGGACATAGTTGTCATCTCACACGAAGGCTTTATCAGAACTATGCTTTCGATAGCGGTTGACAAAGTAGAAGCTTATTACAATTTTAAGATAGAAAACGCTAGGATATGTGAAATTGAAGTTATAGATGGCTTTCCTATCATCAATAAAATAAATTTTGGAGTATAAAATGGATATACAATCAAATCTATTAGAAAAGAAAAAACCTTGGGGACTTAATCAAACACAGCTTAAGTTTATCGCAATACTGTCAATGCTTGTTGACCACTTAGTTTACGGCATATTTGAAGTAGGCTTGTATCAAAATATAATTAGCGCATCAAACATCACCATTGGCGGCTCTTACGTAACAAGCGCGATGATGGAAAAATTAGAGTTTTTTGGCAGGATAGTCATCGGCAGGATTGCCTTTCCATTATTCTGTTTCTTTATAGTACAGGGCTTTATGCATACAAGAAACAGAATGAAGTACGCGCTAAGACTACTCATCTTTGCATTTATATCAGAAGTGCCATTTGACCTAGTGAGTTCAAACACAGTCTTTGATCCAAACTATCAAAACGTATTCTATACTTTATTTTTAGGCTTGGCAGCACTTATCATCATAGAAAAGTTTGCCAATCAGCCGCTAATAAGAATAATTGGCACTATCGCTTGTATATTCGCAGCGAAGTACTTAAGGACTGACTATGACATGTTTGGCGTTATGCTAATTATACTTATGTACTTTGTGAGATTTAATAAGTTCCAAAACTTAATGGTCGGCATGTCAACACGCTACTTCTATGGCTTTTACTATCAAATGACAGCCTTCGCACTAATGTACTTATACAACGGAGAAAGGGGGAAGGGTCTTAAATACTTCTTCTATGCATTCTATCCAGTTCACTTACTATTGATTTACTTCTTGAGAATGTATATAGCAAGTAACCCTATAGCAATATTTTAATGAGAAAGACGATACTTATAATTCTAGCAGCCATGCTAATTTCTTTAGTTTCACCTAAGTTAATGGCAGAGGATGCTAGCAAAACTATAAACATAAAAGCAGCAAAATTTGAAGATAATAAAATCGAGATCGAAGTCGATAGCACTGAGCCTTATCTAAGTTTAGAGCTTGACTACAAGAAAGACAAAGGCAAATGGCTTAGCGAAGACTTTGACAATCTCATCACTCTAAATTATAACGAAAAAACTCGCAAGTACGAGCACAAATTTAAAGATGATATAAAGTTTTCAGAAAGCTTTGAGATTAGGCTTAGACCTATAGTAAACGCGGTTAAGGGAGATTTTTCAAATGTGATTGTATTCAAGCACACGCTTAACGCAAAGAACTATGATGCATGGGCGGTTGACTTCATACACAAGGCAGATAGTCTTGGACTAGTAACTGAGTCCATGAGAGAGGACATGAAGGCGGCTACTAGCAGACTAGAATTTGTTGAGGCGCTAATCAAGGCCATAGAGTATAAGAAGACCATCAAAGACTATGAGAATGAAGTAGTGAGCGATACGTCGTCCATTGCCGTGAAGAAGGCATATAAATTAAAGCTACTGACATACAACGAGGCGAAAACATTTGGTCCAGACAGAAAGATTACGAGGGAAGAAGTAGCCGTGATTTTGGATAAGCTTACGAACGTGATTAAGTTTGAGGATAAGTTTGAGAATAAACTTACTTATAATGACGCGAGCGAATGGGCTCTTGCTTCAATCGATAGCGTTGTTAAGAAGGGTCTGCTTCTTGGCGATAACAAGCAAAGATTTAATCCAAAGAAGAACATGACTAGACAAGAAGTACTAGTAACAGTACTTAGATTAATTTAACTATATAGCGACTGCTGAGCAATGGCTCGGCAGTTTTTTATAGCAGCTATAGCTTATATCACGTGTTGACAATTGCAATCATCAAGTGTATAATATTTATTGATATCAATTTATGGAGGTTATTATGAAAAAGATACTAATTGCACTACTACTAGCACTTTCACTATTAAGCGTGGCTTGCTCAGCACCTGCTAACAAAGATGCTGAAAAGAAAACTGAAACTGCTAGCACAGAAAAAACTGAAGAAAAAGATACGGCTGACGATAAGAAAGCTGAAGAAGAAACACCAGAAGAAAGTGGCGATATGAAGGATAAAGTTAATATCAAGTACTTTGATGACTTTAAAGATGGCGAGCTACTTGCTATAGCAAACATCACTAATAACAACGATAAAGAAGATTTATTCGCTGCATACAATGTAAAAGAACTACTTCTTAGTGAAAATGACGATGCAAAAGAATATTTAATCATACCTAAGGAAGACAAGACTGATTTAATAATCAAGGAAAAGGACTCTGAGGGAGATGGCGAATCATTTACATTAGGTAAGAAGTTTGGACTTAAGCTAGCTATATCAGATGCGGATCTTGAAAAATTTGTTTTCACTATTAAGAATGGTGACAATACTAAGGACTTCAGCATGAAGCTTAAAGAAGACGGCAGCCTAGACTTAGATAAAGAAATAATGGAGGTTGTATTTAAATAATGAAAGATAAAACCAAGGGTATATTATGTATGATAGCTTCTGCATTAGCATTTTCACTAATGCAGATAGCTGTTAAACTTACATCAGAAGGTGTAAGCATATTTTTACAAGTTGTTTTTAGAAATTTCTTATTGTCAATATTTAGCATTGTAATGCTTAAAAAACATGGAGAAAGTCTAGTTCCTGTAAAAGAACATAGAGTTGCTCTATTTTTTAGAGGCTTTTTAGGTTTATTCGGTGCAGTTATGTATTTTTATGCGACAAAGAATTTGCCAACAGCAAATGCAGCTATTTTACAAAAGAGTTCACCTTTCTTTGTAATGATATTTGCGGCGATATTCTTAAATGAAAAATTAACAAGATTTCATATCATGTCTCTAGTCGTTGCTTTTATTGGAGCCTACTTAGTAACAAATCCATCGGGTAATTACAATCTAATTCCAGCACTATCAGGCATATTCTCAGCAATTTTCGCAGCAGGAGCATATACTATAATAGGCTCGCTTGGAAAAACTGAGAACCCATATAGAATTATGCTTGCTTTTGGTGCAGTTACATGTGCTTGCTTAATTGTACCACTAGTACTAACATATAAGAACCCACTTCCAATTGATTGGTTATGGTTAGTTCTAATAGGCGTGTTTGGAGGCTTAGGTCAATATTTATTAACAATTGCATATCTATATGCACCAGCGGGCGAGGTAAGTATATATAACTACACATCAGTTATTTTCTCAGCGATACTTGGCTTTATAATTTTTAGAGACAAGATTGAACCTATAGAATATATAGGCATAGTTTTAATTTTAATGTCAGCGCTAATACTATTCTTATATAATCAAAAAAACCTAGGACGTTTTGAAATTAAAAAAAAGTAAAGAATTTTTAAAAAAACTATTGACAAAGAGACGTAATAGATGTATAATTAACGAGTGCTTGATGAGATTAGGCACTTACTAAGACCTAAATAAAAGAAATTAAAGAAAAGTTAAGAAAATTTTAAAAAAGTCTTGACAAGCTTTCTTTTATTTGTTATAATGGCAAAGTAGTTGTTAAGAGAGCTAACTACTTTGGCCGAAGATAGTAAGTGATCTTAATTCCAGAGATATGGTGGGTATAGCCTAGTTGGTTAGGGCGCCAGATTGTGGCTCTGGAGGTCATGAGTTCGAATCTCATTATCCACCCCATAATTTTTTTAAAAATTTGGTCCATTAGCTCAGCCGGCCAGAGCACCTGACTTTTAATCAGGGTGTCCCGCGTTCGAGTCGCGGATGGATCACCAATATGCGGGAGTGGCGGAATTGGCAGACGCGCTAGACTTAGGATCTAGTGTCAACGACGTGGGGGTTCAAGTCCTCTTTCCCGCACCAAAAGAAGTGTTCGCACTTCTTTTTTTTATACATAAATTCTTTTACTAATCCATTGAAATAATCATCGCAAAACCATTACTATAAACAAGGCTATTAACATAAAGATGATTAATAACTATTTGCATCTATAGCTCAGTGGATAGAGCGGCCGACTCCGGATCGGCAGGCCAAAGGTTCGACTCCTTTTAGATGCGCCAAAAAATTCTTGACAAAGCAAAGTCTTTGTGATAGTATATAATAAATTAATATTTAAAGATAATGAGAGGAAGAGTAGTATACTTAAGCTTATCAAGAGAGGGAATGCTGGCTGTGATTTTCCTATAAGCACTTATATGAAGACTAACCTTGAATCGGATCCGAAAGGAATCACGGAGTGGAGCACGTTATAGCTCTAGAAAGAAGTAATTAGGGTGGAACCACGGTCTCATCGTCCCTTGAGGGATGGTGGGCTTTTTTTATTTCACCATGAAGATATTATAGGAGGTAAAAATGTCAAAGATTATTGTAACACTACCTGATGGCTCAAGTAGAGAGTATGAAAAAGGAATAAAGCTTTATGATGTGTGTAAGGACATATCAGAAGTATTATTAAGAGATGTTTTAGGAGCAGTTGTCAATGGTACAACTATGGGTCTACAAGAGATACTTGAAGAAGATAGTAAAGTAAAATTCGTTAAGTTTGAAGACAAGGAAGGCAAGGCTATATTCTGGCATACATCAGCCCATCTTATGGCTTACGCAATACAAAGATTATATAAGGACGTTAAGTTCGCTATAGGTCCATCAATTGATGATGGTTTCTACTATGACTTCGATACAGAACATAGATTTGTTCCTGAAGATTTTGAAAAGATAGAAAAAGAAATGTCTAGCATAGTTAAAGAAGGCGGCGTTCTTGAAAGATATGAAATGCCTAGAAATGAAGCGATTGAGCACTTCAAGAAACTTGGCGAAAAATATAAGGTTGAATTAATCGAAGACCTTCCAGAGGATGCTCACATATCATTTTATAAATTAGGTGACTTCGTTGACCTATGCAAAGGACCTCACCTTTATGACATCTCAAAGATTAAAGCTTTTAAACTACTTTCAATTGCAGGCGCTTATTGGAGAGGCGACGAGCACAATGAAATGCTTCAAAGAATTTATGCTGTATCCTTCCCTAAGAAGAAGATGCTTGATGAGCATTTAGCAAGACTTGAAGAAGCAAAGCTTAGAGACCACAGAAAGATTGGCAAAGAGATGGATCTATTCAGCATGCATGACGAAGGACCAGGATTCCCATTCTTCCATCCAAACGGAATGGTTGTTAGAAACGAGCTTTTATCATGGTGGAGAGACGTTTTAGCTAAGAATGGTTATGGCGAAATTTTAACACCTATCATCTTAAATGAAGACCTATGGCACAGAAGCGGTCACTGGGATCACTATAAAGAAAATATGTATTTTACTAAGATAGATGATCAAGATTATGCAATCAAGCCAATGAACTGCCCAGGCTCAACTATAGTTTACGCAAACAGCCAACACTCATACAAAGAGCTTCCAATAAGACTTTCTGAGTTTGGTCAAGTACACAGACACGAACTTTCTGGTACATTACATGGACTATTCAGAGTAAGAACATTTACTCAAGACGATGCTCACGTATATTGCTTGCCATCACAAGTTGAAGACGAAGTATTTAAGATGATAGACCTAGCTGACTACTTATACAGCACTTTCGATTTTAAATACACAGTTGAGCTATCAACAAGACCAGATGACTTCATGGGCGAGATAGAAACTTGGGATATAGCTGAAGCGGCGCTTAAGTCAGCACTTGAAAAGAGAGGCATTGAATACACTATCAACGAAGGTGACGGCGCTTTCTATGGACCAAAGATTGACTTCCACTTAGAGGACGCTATCGGCAGAACTTGGCAATGCGGAACTATACAACTAGATTTCCAAATGCCAATTAACTTCGATTTAACATATATCGATGAAAACGGCGAAAAGAAGAGACCAGTTATGCTTCACAGAGCTTTATTTGGCTCATTAGAAAGATTCTTAGGAGCGCTTATCGAAAAATTTATCGGCAAGTTCCCACTATGGCTTGCGCCAGTTCAAGTGAAGATATTATCAATATCAGAAAAGTTCAATGACTACGCAAAATCAGTTTACGACGAGCTAAAAGCAAATGGATATAGAGCCGTTCTTGACGACAGAAATGAAAAGATTGGCAAGAAGATAAGAGAAGCACAAGTAGAAAAAGTTGAGTACATGCTAATAATAGGTGAAGAAGAAGCAAGTACAAAGACAGTTACTATTAGACATAGGGATCTGGGCGACCAAGGGAAAGTGTCACTAGAAGACTTTATGGCTAGAATCAGAAAAGAAATTGATAATAAAGAAATAATTAAGAAAGAAGAAAAATAACATACTACTAAAGTATGAAAATTAAGAAAAAATAGAATAATTTATTTAAGAATCAAGGGAATTTTTATAAAACCCTTGATTTTTTTTCTGATTTAGTATAAAATAACTATTACCTAAGGGAGGTAATGCAAATGAAGAATTCAAATCACAGATCATGCGTCTTGCTAGTTTCTTTATTCCTAATATCACTGATCGGATTTAAAGACTACGGCGTTATGGTTAAACCTTTCGTTAGCAAAGACAATGTAAAATTTGACGATAAAGAAATTGTTAACATAATAAATGAAGATAAAGACTCATATACAGTTAGTAAAAGCGGCAAGGCTGTTAAGCTTGCGAAGGATGCACTTATTGTGACACAAAAAGATACTAATAAGTATAGAGTAGTTTCATTCACAGGCATATCAGCTTCACAAGGCGTAGCTCCTTTTGATTACTTAATGCCTGGAGAAATTGTCGAGCTTCTACATACTGGTACAGATGGATCTATATTTTCAGATTCAAAGATGAGAGTTGGTTTTGTAGAAATTAAAGACTTGGAAAATATTAAAGAAACGACTACTACAGAAGCATACTCAAAGGTAAACAAGACACTTAAGTCTGGAGATAAAACACTTGCACTAAAGAAGAATGATAAGGTTAATATACTTAGCTATGATGGTAAGACATACACATTAAGTGATGGCACTAACACATTCCTAGCACATAAGAATGACATTTCCTTAAGTGAAATAAAAGAAGAAGCAGAAAGCGTAGATAGATCAGCTTACGCTGGACGCAAAGATGTTATGGGCCTTGTAGAATTTGCCAAAGCGCAAATAGGCAAGCCATACGTATACGCAACAGCTGGTCCAGACAGCTTTGACTGTTCGGGCTTAGTTTACTATTGCTATAAGAACGTTTTAAACATAAATGTTTCAAGATCATCATCAGCACTTGTTTCATGTGGAGTGCCTGTTGAAAAAGAAAACCTATTACCAGGCGATATACTTTTATTCAACACTTACGGCAAAGGCATATCACACGCAGGTCTATATATAGGCGACGGTAAGATGGTTCACGCATCAAGCGGAAAGATGATGAGCGTTGTAATATCCGATATTAATTTTGGATACTACTTAGATAAGTTTGTTGCAGCAAGAAGAGTAATTAAATAGTTTATATTGAGCTCCTATTTTGGAGCTCTTTTTCATGTCAATGACGCAATGTCTTTGCAAGTATTTCATTTAAAAGGCCTAGATTTAATCTAGGCCTTTTCTCTTTTATAAAATACTTTATTTGTCACAGTGATCACATCTTAAACTATCATGATTATAACTTGTATTTCGCACCTCACTAGGAAGTTTTCCCTTATATCTTTTGTAATAAATTGAAAATTTGCTTGCAGATGTGTATCCAACAGATTCTGCTATCTCTTTTATAGGCAGCCCTGTGTTTAGTAGAAGTGTTTCAGCCACATTCATTCTTTTTCTCTGAGTATACTCTGTAATACTTTGACCATATTTCTCTTTGAATAGATTTTTTAGTTTAGTTCCACTCATTTTAGATATTTTTTCAAGAGTACCTTGATTTACATTCGTTGCGAAATGATCTTCTAAAAATCTAGCGACATCTTCAAGCGCTTTATCATCATCAATTTCAATTTTATACTTTTTTCTATTTAGGTAGGTATCTATTACAATGCTTACCCATTCATTTGCTTTAGCTTTAAAGAAAAAATCAGCGGCGGGGGCATCCATCTTACAATTTAATATTTCCATCGCTACTTTTTCTAAGGATTTTGTAAGAATTATTTGATTCGGTTGAAGTAAAGCTGAATAAAATAATTCTGGATTAATGTTAATAGATGCTAGATGTTTTTCTATTAGCTCTTTTTTAAAACCAATGGAAACAGCAAGATAACAACAATTCTCATGCAATAAAAAAACAAAATCATCTCGTATATTATCAAAATCAAAAGTACATAATGAGTTTGCTGTAAGTGTTTGATATGGATTAAATTTTTCTCCATTTGCGCTAACTATGTAGCTTGTGTAAATTGATATATAGTCTGCCATGCTATAGGTACTATTTTGAATTACTTCTTCTTTAATATAAAAATCATGTATATCGATAATGAAGCCTTCTCCTTCATAAAACCAATACAGGCCTTCTGCATAAGTTAAGTTATCTTTATTCCAACAAAAAGTGTGGCCTGCACTTGAGTACTTCTTATTGTTTTTACATTCATCCACTTTCATATAATCTTTTACAAAATCATAATATCTCATAATACACCTATCCTTTTTAGACAATATTCCTAATAGACTTAGTTAGCCGCGGCTATTGCATTACTAATTATACCTGATGTATAATAAAAAAGCAAGGATAATATTTGCTAGCAAAGAAAATTTTATCTAAAAGGAATATCAAAGAAGGGAGATAATATTATGAAGATTTACAAAAAACTATTTGCTTATGTACAGGATAAAAAATATCTTGGGGCTTTGGCTATAGTTTTTTCTGCTATATCTGCTGTGCTTACGGTATATGGATTTTATTTAATCTACAAATTTCTGGATAATTTAATAATTAATTCAGATTTATCTGGTGCAGAGAGCATAGCGTTAAAATCTGTCATCACACTAACAAGTGGGGCAATATTTTATTTTGTTTCAGGAACGTTTTCACACATCTTGGGATTTAGGCTTGAAACAAATTTAAGAAAAAGAGGGATAGACGGCTTAGAGAAAGCAAGTTTTAGGTTCTTTGACTTAAATCCATCTGGTCAAATAAGAAAGATCATAGATGACAACGCCGCGCAAACTCATGCAGTTGTAGCTCACATGATACCCGATAGCTCTCAGGCAATAGTTACACCTATACTAGTACTAGCACTCGGCTTTATAGTAAGTATAAGAGTTGGTATCACTTTACTTGCTCTTACAATAATCGGAGGCTTAATTTTGGGGGCAATGATGGGCGAGCAAAAATTTATGCAGATATACCAAGAAGCCTTATCTAAACTAAGCGCTGAAACTGTTGAATACGTAAGAGGAATGCAAGTTGTAAAGATATTTAGAGCAAATGTTGAGTCATTTAAAAGTTTTTATAAGGCTATAAAAGATTACTCAAAATACGCTTATGATTATTCACTATCTTGTAAAAAGCCGTATGTTTGGTATCAGTGGTTATTTTTTGGACTGATTGCAATTTTAATTATTCCTATAGTTTATTTTATGACTAGCTTAGGCAGCGCCAAGGTGATTTTACTTGAGCTAATCATGATTTTATTTTTATCAGGAGTTCTCTTTGTTTCATTTATGAGGATGATGTGGTACGCTATGTATATTTCTCAAGGCAATTATGCAGTAGATACTTTAGAGGCACTTTACAATGATATGCAAAAAGACAAATTAGTGCATGGCAATGTCAATAATTTTAAAAACTATAATATTGAATTTGACAATGTAAGCTTTGCTTATAACGATAAAGCCGTCATTGAAAATTTATCCTTTAAATTAGAAGAAGGAAAGTCCTATGCATTAGTCGGTTCATCTGGATCAGGTAAATCAACAGTAGCAAAACTTATATCAGGCTTTTACAATGTTAATAAAGGATTGATAAAGATAGGCGGCATAGCAATAAGTGAATACTCTGACGAAGCCTTAATTAAAGCCATTTCCTTTGTTTTTCAAGATTCAAAATTATTCAAGAAAAGTATTTATGATAACGTCGCTTTGGCTAATAAAGAAGCGACGAGAGATGACGTTATGAAAGCTTTAAAATTAGCAGGATGCGATTTGATACTAGACAAATTCCCAGAAAGAGAAAATACTATCATAGGTTCAAAAGGAGTTTATTTATCTGGTGGAGAAAAACAGAGAATTGCAATTGCTAGAGCAATTTTAAAGGATTCCAAAATTATTATTATGGATGAAGCATCGGCGTCTATTGACCCAGATAACGAGTTTGAATTGCAAAAAGCTTTTAAAAATCTGATGAAGGATAAAACAGTTATCATGATTGCACACAGACTATCTACAATTAAAGACCTTGATGAAGTTATTGTAATGGATAGTGGAAAAATTATAGAAAGAGGTTCTGACAAAGAATTAATGTCAAGTGATACAAAATATAAGAGATTGCAAGAAATGTTTAACAGTGCGAATGAATGGAGGGTTTCAAATGAAGGAGTTTTATAAAAAAAGATTTGCTCTTACAGATAAAGGAGCGAGAAATTTAAGTAAAGCAACACTGGCTTCATTTTTCGTTTATTGTATAAACATGCTTCCTGCTATATTACTAATGATTTTTGCACAAGAAGTTTTGGAAAATATTGGTGAAAGCAAGGGCTTTTATATAGTATTCTCAGTTTTGACCTTGATAGCAATGTATATTTTGCTTTCTATCGAATACGATAAATTATATAGCACAACATATCAAGAAAGTGCAGACTTAAGAATTAGAACAGCGGAAAATTTATCAAAACTACCTCTATCATACTTTTCTAAACATGATATTTCAGACCTAGCGCAAACAATCATGGCTGACATTGAAGGAATAGAGCATGCAATGAGCCACTCAATACCAAAAGTCGGCGGCATGGTACTTTTCTTCCCACTAATATCCATCATGATGCTAGTGAGCAATGTCAAGATGGGTTTAGCTGTAATTATACCAACGGTTCTAAGCTTTATATTTATACCGCTATCTAAAAAACATTCAGTTAAGGGAGAGAAAGAATATTATAAGGTCTTAAGAGAAAACTCAGAAAGCTTTCAAGAAAATATTGAGATGCAAATGGAGATCAAAGCCTATGGCTTATCAGAGGAAATGAAAGATAAGCTATATGAAAAAATGGATAAAAGTGAAAAAGTACACTTAAAAGCAGAAATTGCAAACATCTTAATAATGTCCATATCTTCAATATTTAGCTTTATTTCCCTTGCTGTTGTAATATTCGTTGGCGTAAATCTAATTATTAATAAAGAAATAAGCTCTCTCTACCTTGTAGGTTATTTACTAGCGGCTATGAAGATAAAGGATGCTCTTGATGCATCTAAAAAGGGCATGATGGAGATATTTTATTTATCGCCTAAAATTGAAAGATTAAAAGAAATTCAAAATCAAGAATTACAAGAGGGCGAAGACTATAATTTAAAAAAATTTGATATTGATCTAAAAGATGTTGAATTTGCTTATAACAAAGACGCAAAAGTTTTAAATGGAGTAAGCTTTAAAGCTAAGCAGGGAGAGGTCACTGCCTTAGTAGGCGCAAGCGGCTGCGGTAAAACAACCATCTTGAAACTTATATCAAGACTTTATGATTACGACGAGGGACAAATCTTAATCGATGGCAAAGATATAAAAGAAATATCAACAGAATCACTTTTTGACAAGGTATCAATAGTTTTCCAAGATGTGGTTCTCTTTAATCAAAGCGTCATGGAAAATATTAGGCTTGGAAAGCAAGAAGCAAGCGACGAAGAAGTTAAAAGAGCAGCAAAACTTGCGAATTGCACAGATTTTATAGAAAAAATGGATAAGGGTTTCGATACAGTTATCGGTGAGAACGGAGCTGAGCTATCAGGGGGAGAAAGACAAAGGCTATCAATAGCCAGAGCCTTCTTAAAAGATGCACCTATACTAATATTAGATGAGATAGCAGCAAGTCTTGATGTTGACAACGAGAAAAAAATTCAAGAGTCTTTAAATAATTTAATTAAAGATAAAACTGTTGTCATCATTTCACACAGAATGAAATCCGTAGAAAATGCGGATAAGATAGTAGTTCTTGAAAACGGAAGAGTAGAGAGTGAAGGCAAACATGATGAGCTTTTACAAAAATCAAAAGTTTACAAGAATTTAATAGAAAAAACAAAAATGGCAGAAGAATTTATTTATTGAGGCGATTAAAAATGAAACAAAACATGAAAAAACAGTTGTTAACCAAGAAGCCATTGTCTTTAATGTTTCAATTATCTATACCAGCAGTAATTGGGATGGTAGTTATAGGCCTATATCCACTTATGGATGGAATATTTGCTGGACAAATAATTGGTGAGAATGCTATGGCGGCTTGCTCAATAGCTATGCCACTTACATTTTTTAATAATGGGATTGCAACGCTTATAGGGATAGGTTCGGCATCCATTTTATCAAGAGCCATGGGAAAAGGTGATAATGATACTATAGACAAACTTATGGGAAATCTTATCTATTGGGTTATCTTTTTTCAACGATTATAACAATAGGAGGAATACTTCTAGGACCATATTTTTTAGATTTAGTTGGAGCAACAGGAGAAATAAAGGCATTAGGAATAAGATATTTAAGAGTAATATTTATAGGTTCAATATTTGTAAACTTTACCCAGTCAGCTAATATGGTAATGCGTGGTGAAGGTCTTATGAAAAGAGCAATGACTATTATGGGACTTGGTGCCTTTATCAATATAGCTCTTGATCCAATACTAATGAAATTAATGGGTGATTATGCCATTGAGGGAGCAGCTATAGCCACTGTAACAGCACAAATAATTCAAGCTGTCATTACTCTTTATTATTTTAAGAATAAAAGTGAAAATGTAAAAATAGGGAAAATAAAAAAAGAAAAAGATATATCAAAGGAAATGTTTGGAGTAGGAGTATCAGCTATGATCATGCAAGTATTTTTCATGGTTCAACAAACATTACTTTATAAACAAGCTTTTAAATATGGTGGAGATCCAAACGCAATATTAATGTCAGCAACTTTGAGATTTTATGGGTTTTCATTTATACCAATTTGGGGAATGAGTCAGGGGTTACAGCCGATTATTGGCACAAACTTTGGAGCAAAACAATACGATAGAGTAAAGGAAACTATGAAGATATTTTCTATAGGAGGAACAGTACTTGCAGCAATTTTTTGGTTACCAGCACAAGTATTTTCAAAACAGTTACTTGGTTTATTTAAAGTAAGTCAGGATATAATTTCAAGCGGAGTTAATAATTTCAGAATATTCTATTCAGTATTTATTCTTTATGGAATTATGATTATGACAATAACTTTTTTCCAAGCGATTGGGGATGGGAAAAAAGCTGGAATGATTGTAATGCTAAGGCAGTTAATACTACTTGTTCCAGCCTTACTTATATTGCCAAGAATATTTGGAGCAGGGGCTGTTTGGTGGGCAGAACCAGTTGTGGATTTTACTATGATAATGGTAGGTTTAGCAATGCAAGCCAAGGCTCTTTCAAATATGAATGTAAAAAATTAAAAATAAAATAAAGAGAAAAAACAAAAATGGCAGAAGAATTTATTTATTAGGAGGTTTAAAATGGATAATAAAAAATTAAAAGTAAAAGATTTAGTAAGTATCGGTGTTTTTGCCGTAATTTACTACGTGTTGATGTTTGTCACTGGCATGATGGGTATGATTCCAATATTGTTTTTAATAATTCCAACAGTATTGGGCATAATTGCAGGAACTGTAGTTATGTTATTTATGGCTAAAGTTCAAAAACCATGGGCATTATTTATATTCGGCATGATATCACCACTTGTGCAGTTCGCTTTTGGAGCTACTTATGTATTGCCATTGTTTTCATTGATTGTAATGATAATAGCTGAGTTAATTAGAAAGATTGGTAATTATAATTCATTTAAATACAATATGCTTTCTTATGCAGTATTTAGCACATGGATTTGTGGAGACTTAATGCAAATGCTTTTAGCTAAAGAAAAATATATTGAAATGTGTAAGATGTATGGGGATGATTATGCAGCAACCTTAGAAAAACTAATAACTTATCCTCACATGGCTTTAGTAGCCTTAGGTGCTTTCCTAGGAGGAATAATTGGAGCATATATAGGAAAGGCTATATTGAAAAAACACTTTGAAAAAGCAGGCATTGTATAATGCCTAACTTTTCTTCAAATGCTCCCTTTAATCCAAACCCCATTAGTAAGATATTAGTTGTATTCATCACGGGTCTAACTGTTCTGAATAGCATAAATATCCGTTTTGAGTTAGCGATTGTTTTTCTTATTGGCATTTTATTTTATTTAAATGGATACAAAAAAACACTATTTAAATGGCTAATTTTATGCACAGTGCTATATTCTTTACCTAACATTGCGCTGCTATCTAAATTAAATCCCATACTTAAAATGTTTTTAAGTCTACCTCTAGCGATTAGAATGTTCTTTTTACCATTTATGGCGGCAAGCTTCATGATAAAGACCTCTGATGTAGGTGCAATAATTTCATCGATGGATAAGCTTAAAATTTCAAAAAATCTATCCATACCTATTGCGGTTATGTTTAGGTTCTTTCCATCTTTTAAAGAAGAGAAGAAAAACATTAAGATGGCTATGAAGGTAAGAGGTATAAATTTTAAAAATCCAATCAAATATCTTGAATACGTTTCAGTGCCGCTACTAATTATATCTTCAAACATTGCAGATGACATTGCTAAAGCGGCAGAAACAAAGGCAATAGAAAATCCAATTGCCAAGACCAGATATATCAGTGTAAAGATACAGTTAATTGACTTTGTCTATGTTTTAGTAATTGCTGGACTTATTGTGGGAGGCTTAATATGGTAGAAATAAAAAATTTAAGCCTTGATTATGGCAAAGAACATATAATAGATGATATATCACTATCCATAGCCGAGGGAGAGTGTGTGTTATTTACAGGAAAAAGCGGAAGCGGTAAGTCATCTTTAATAAATTCTATCAACGGACTAGCTGTAAGGTATGACAACGCAAAGACAAAGGGCGAAATAATTATTGATGGCAAAAATATAAAAGATTTGGAACTTTATCAAATCTCAATGCTTGTCTCAACTGTTTTTCAAAATCCTAAGACATATTTCTTTAATGTTAATACGACATTAGAATTATTATTTTATTTGGAAAATATTGGTCTTGCAAGGGAAGAGATGGACAAGCGTTTAAGTGATATGCTTGAAATATTTCAGATAAAAAATCTTTTGAACAGAAATATATTTAATCTATCCGGCGGTGAAAAACAAATACTTTGCATTGCCGCTTCTTATATAGCAGGCACAAAGATAATAGTTATGGATGAGCCATCATCAAATTTGGATATTAAAAGCATAGATGTTTTGACAAAGATGCTAAAGATACTAAAAGAAAAGGGCATAAGCATAATTGTAGCTGAGCATAGAATTTATTATTTGATGGACATAGTTGACCGTGTATTTTTAATAGATAAAGGCAAAATTAAAAAAACTTATACTAGAAGTGAATTTTTAAAGCTAGACAAAAATGATTTGAATGCTTTAAGCTTAAGAGATAAAGAATTAAGTAAATTAGAAGTTCCGTATTTAAAAGGCGGTGGAGAGTATCAGATAAAAAATCTTAGCTATAAATTTACTGATGATGAATGTTTAAGCTTAAAAGATATTTCGTTCAAGCTTGGTAAAATATATGGCATAATAGGATCTAATGGACAAGGAAAGTCAACTCTCTTAAGATGTTTAATTGGTCTTGAGAAAAAATCAAAAGAAGAAATTTATTTTAAAGGCGAGAAATTATCTAAAAAAGAAAGACTGAAAAACTCTTCACTTGTTATGCAAGACGTAAATCATCAATTATTTACAGATGAAGTATTCAAAGAGCTTAGTTTAGGTGTAAAGATTTTTGATGAAGAAAAGGCAAAAATCATTTTAAAAGATTTAGGCCTGGACGAATTTATTGAAAGACACCCAATGAGTTTATCAGGAGGACAAAAGCAAAGACTTGCAATCGCATCTGTTATGTGCAAAGACTCAACTTTCGTTTATTATGACGAACCAACTAGTGGCATGGATTATTCCAATATGATAAAAATATCTGAACTGATTAAAAAATATAAATCTATGGATAAAATAATTTTTATCGTTTCACATGACATAGAATTTTTAAATGAAGTAGCTGATGAAGTTTATGAATTATAAAAAAGTCAATATAAAAATTTAACACTGCAATCTTTTTAGAATGGTCTAGATTATATCTAGGCCTTTTCTTTTTATCACAGAATTGAGTACTTATTTATCACGGACTAATATTCAAAACTTTAAGATTTTGTATATTACTTTTTTATATTGATTTACTTTATAAAAAATGCTTTTAATATTAAGCAATTTATGATATAATAACTTAATATAGATAATGGGGTTATTGTATGCAAAAATGGTTTTTGAAAAACAGAAATGCTGAGAATTATTCAGCGGTTAAGAGCATAGTAAAGGATGATCTACTAGCAAAAGTTCTTTGTAATAGAGGCGTTGTCGATGCTGATGAAGTCATTGACTACTTAAACGATGATTACACAAAGATTTACAGAACTGATGGCCTTCCAGATATGGATGTGGCGCGCGAAATTATTAAGGACGCTATAGATAATCACAAGAAGATTAGAGTCGTTGGTGACTATGATTCGGACGGCATCATGTCTACTACGCTTTTACTTAGAAGTCTTAAGTCCTTCGGGGCAGAGGCTAGTTTTGAAGTGCCTGACAGAAAGGCGGATGGCTACGGCATCAATAAGCGTATAGTTGATGGCTGCATTAAAGATGATGTAGCAGTCATAATCACTTGTGACAATGGTGTATCAGCCTTTGAAGCAGTGAAATATGCTAAGGATAATGGCATCAAAGTCATTGTTACCGACCACCATTTACCTAAAATTGAAGATGGCAAAGAGATTTCTGTTGAAGCAGATGCAATAATTGACCCAAAAGTTGAAAAATCATCCTATCCATTCAAGGAGATATGCGGTGCCTTTGTCGCTTTTAAATTAATTACATATATTAGCAAAGACTACGACTTTAATCCTGATTTAATTGATGAAATTATTCAGTATGCAGCTTTTGCGACTATAACAGACATCATGCCGCTACTTGATGAAAACCGTGACCTTGTAAAGAGAGGTCTAGAGCTAATGAACTCAAGACCAGCCAAGGTATTCTATCACTTGAAGAACGAGTTAAAAGTTGATAAAGAGATAAATGTTTTTCATATTGGCTTTATTTTGGGACCATCTGTCAACGCAATAGGCAGGTTAAGTAATGCAAACCATGCAATTGCGGCCTTTGAGTCTTGTGATGACGATAGTATAATTGCCATTTGCAAGGAATTATACGCTCTTAATCAAGAGAGAAAAGATTTGACAGAGCTTGGCTACGATGTGGCAATAAAAGAGATAGAAGCGGATGAGGCTTTTGAGGACAAGGACATAATCATAGTTAAATCCAAAGATATAGAAAGAAGCGTCGCGGGTATTGTCGCTGGAAGGCTTAAGGAAAGGTACTACAAACCAGCCATAGCCTTATACGAAGAAGATGGCGTCCTATATGGCTCGGCAAGATCAATCGAAGAATACAATATCTTCGATGAGCTAAACAAGGCGAAGGAGCTTTTAAATAGCTTTGGCGGACATAAACTGGCGGCGGGCTTAGAGCTTAAGCTTGATAATTATGACGATTTTGTCAGATTTTTAAATGAAAATTCGACTCTGACAGACGAAGATAAGATAGAAAAGATATATATCGATGCCTTTTATCCAATTGATTTTCAAAAATTTTCGACTTATGACACAATTGAAAAGTTAAAACCATTTGGAGAGAAGAACCCTGCTGTACTATTTGCAGATAAAGATCTTGTTTTAAAGGACATAAGCGTTTTTGGACAGAATCGCAGCGTAATAAAGCTAAAATTCAGAACTAAGCTTGATAATATAATGATGGCTATACTATTCTACAAGGAAGATGAACTTAAAAAAGACTACGAAGATCAGTTTAACTCTGATATATACAAGGATTTAGCAAGTGGCAAGGAGATAATTATGGACATTTGCTACAATCTTAGGATTAATGAGTACATGAATAATAAGAATCTTGAAATAAATATTAAGCACTTTAGATTTAGGAGGTGAGCTTATGATAGAAGATTTAATTAAAATTATTGAAAAATACATGACCGAAGATGAAGTTGCCTTTGTTATGAAGGCTTATGAATACGCTAAGGCGATGCATAAGGATCAAAAGAGAAAGTCTGGCGAGCCTTATATAATGCACCCTGTCAATGTCGCTATCATACTCGCTGACCTAGATATGGACGTCGAGACCATCATAGCGGCGCTTCTTCATGACGTGGTTGAGGATACGCCTGCGACTTATGATGATGTAAAGAACATGTTCTCAGAGGACATTGCAAATATTGTCGATGGCGTAACTAAATTAAATAAATTAAATTACAAGAGCTCTGAAGATTTTCAAGCGGAAAACCTTAGAAAGATGATTCTTGCTATGAATAATGATATCAGAGTCATAATTGTAAAACTTGCAGATAGACTACATAATCTTCGTACGCTTGAGTATATGAACGAAGAAAAGCAAAAGCAAAAGGCTAAGGAAACTATAGAGATATATGCGCCACTTGCTGGCAGGCTCGGAATTTTCAAGATTAAGTGGGAGCTTGAAGATTTATCTTTAAGGTATCTTGATCCAGAAGGCTACTACGACTTGGTTGAAAAGATCAACAAGAAGAGGAGCGAGCGCGAGAAAGAGATCAATGAGATTATAAAGGCTATATCAACTGAGCTTGATAAGCAAGAGCTTCACTACGATATAAGCGGTAGACCGAAGAATTTCTACAGCATATACAAGAAGATGAATGGCAAGAACAAGAGCTTTGAGAGTATATATGATTTAATTGCCGTGAGGATACTTGTCGACACGGTTAAGGACTGCTACGCTGTTTTAGGTATAGTGCACTCCATGTGGAAGCCACTTCCAGGCAGATTCAAAGACTACATAGCTATGCCTAAGCCAAACATGTATCAATCCTTGCACACAACTGTTATTTCTGACACTGGTGAGATATTCGAGATACAGATTAGGACTTATGAAATGCATGAAGTGGCTGAATACGGTATTGCTGCGCATTGGAAATATAAGGGCGGCAAGGCTCAAGGCAAGGACGTTGATAACAAGCTTGACTGGTTAAGGCAATTACTTGAGTGGCAAAAAGACTTAAAGGATCCAAAAGAGTTTATTGATACGTTAAAGATAGACTTTTTCGATGACGAGGTCTTTGTTTTTACGCCTAATGGTGATGTTGTCGACCTTCCAGAAGGTTCGACTCCGGTCGACTTTGCCTATAGGGTACACACAGGCGTTGGTAACACTTGTGTTGGAGCCAAAGTTGACTCAAGGATAGTCCCACTAAACTATAAGCTTAAGAATGGTAATATAGTTGAGATTATCACGCAAAAATCAGCTTCTGGTCCAAGTAGAGACTGGTTAAAATTTGTAAAGAGCCCAAGAGCTAAACAAAAGATTAAACAATGGTTCAAGTCTAAAGAAAAAGACATCAGCATAGAGAAGGGCAAGGAGCTATTTGACAGAGAGGCGAAAAAGCTTGGTCTTGATACAAATATTCTTGATAATGAAAAGATTTATAATAAATTAGCAAAAGAGCTTTCACTTAACTCTATTAGTGATTTGTTTGCATCAATTGGCTATGGCAATTTTAAAGAAAAACTAGTTATTAATAAGATTTTAAATATTAAAAATGCTATAGAAAATATTGGTCTTACAAAGAACGAGGACGATTACCTAAAGAGCTCTTCATCGAAGAAAGATGCTACAGGCGTTAAGATCGATGGCCTTGAAGGCATGAAGATAAAGTTTGCCAAGTGCTGTAACCCAGTGCCTGGCGATGAAATCATCGGTTTTGTTACTAGAGGCTATGGTGTTTCTATACACAGGAAGGACTGCACAAACATTGCCAATTTCTTAGACTCAGACAGATGCCTTGAGGCAGAATGGGATGCCGCATCGAGTGAAAAGTTCCTTGCAAACGTTACAATTAGAGCGGTTGACAGGACAGGAATACTTTCAGAGATAACTGCTATGGCGAAAGAAGCAAATGTTGGTATACAATCACTTAGCGCGAAGAGCAATACCATCAGCGATATATTCATATACTTAACATTTGAAGTATTGGGAAAGGATGAGCTTGACAAGATGATACAAAAGCTTAAGACTATAAACGGCGTTTTGGATGTGTACAGGTCATAGATATGAGAGCAGTTGTACAAAGAGTAGAAGCAACTCGTTTAGAAGTTGATGAAAAATTAATTAGCAAGATTAATGGCGGCCTTTTGGTCTACATCGCTGTTGAGGACGACGATACAGAGGCAGATCTTGATTATATCTTCAAAAAGGTGACTAATCTAAGGATATTTTCTGACGAAGATGACAAGATGAATCTATCTGTTCAAGACATAGGCGGCGAGATACTTCTTGTTTCGCAGTTCACCTTATATGGTGACGCGAGAAAGGGCAATAGACCAAACTTTATGAAGAGCGCCAAGGCTGAAAAGGCTGAGAGCTATTACGAAATATTTAAAGAAAAGCTAAAGGCGAGTGGAATAAAATATCAATCGGGCGTTTTTGGAGCGGATATGCATATACACGCACATCTATCTGGACCGGTTACTATATTATTAGATTCAAAGAAGGAGTTTTAGATGAATATTTTTAAGAAAAATGTTGGGGTTTATGGATCAAATTCATATATCATCAGTAACGATGCTGGCGACGCTATTATCATAGACGTTGGCGGCAGTGCAGATGATTTATATGCTTACATCAAAGAGCATAATTTAAATCTAAAGGCAATACTATTGACACATGGTCACTTTGATCACGTTCTGGGCGTAAACGCTTTAAGAAAATTAACGGGGGCACCATCTTATATATCTAAAGATGATTTAGAGATGACGCAAAAAACTGATTTTATGCTAAATGACAAGATGAGGAATTATATCGACGAGCCCATCAACATAGATCATACTATTGATGAAGAAGGCACTTTGAAATTTGGCGATATCGAAGTTAATGTGATTAAGACACCAGGCCATACAAAGGGCGGCCTGACATATCAAATTGAGGACGGCTTATTTGTTGGCGACACTATATTCTTCCACTCTGTTGGTAGAAGCGACCTTTATGGTGGCAATGAAGCTGAACTAATTGACTCTGTTAATAGAGTTTTGGCTTTAGAAGGTAATTACACAATATATCCAGGTCACAGCATGAACACATCATCTGATGAAGAAAGGGCAAATAATCCTTACGTAAATGCTAAGAGAAGCTAGTATAAAGAGGATAAAGGAGCTCTTTTGGGAGTTTCAAAACATCAAGTCAGGTGTTGCTTATGAGATTTTGGATGATGGTGTGAAATTCTCTATAGATGGCAAAGAGAGGACGCTGACGGGTTTTAATGCACTTACAAATAACGAGATGAAATCTCTTATATATAAGGAGTTCTTAAAGGAAGGCCTAAGTCTTCCTTGGGGTATACTTACTGGGATTAAGCCCTTGAAGCTATATGCCAAGGCAGATGATAAAGAGGCCTTTAAAGAAAAATTTTTTATCTCAGATGAAAAGTTTGAGCTAATGGAGAGAACTTTTATAAATCAGCATCTTAACTTTGAGCCAAAATACAGCTTGTATATACACATACCATTCTGTAAGGGGATTTGTTCCTACTGTTCATTTTACACAAACGATATTACAAAGAAGGCTTATGATTTTAATAAGTACATTGACGCCGTGATAGATGAGATGAAATTTGAGAGTAAAAGAAGAGATATATCGGAGCCGGACAGCATATACATAGGTGGCGGGACGCCATCTGCAATTGATAAGGCTAATACCCAAAGGCTTTTAAAATACATTAATGAGAATTATAAATTTAAAGAGCTGACCTTTGAATGCGGCAGAGCCGATACTATGGATAAGGAGCTACTTGATATACTTGATAAATATGGTGTAAGTAGGATCTGCATCAATCCGCAAACTATGAATGAAGAGACGCTCAAAAGAGTTCACAGAAATGCTGGCCTTGATGAGCTTTATAAGGTTTATGAACTTGCTAGAGAATATGATTTTGATATCAATATGGATCTTATCATTGGTCTTGAAGGTGAAAGCAAAGATGATTACATTAACTCGGTTAAAAAGCTTATAGCTATGAGGCCTGAGTCGATTACCATACACAATTTAGCTCTAAAAAGAAGGGCAGTTCTAGCTCAAAATGACTTTAAGCTCGAAAATATTGATTTATCTAAAGAAATTTATGCCAGGCTTTATGAGGCGGGCTACGAGCCTTACTACATGTACAGGCAGAAGATGACTAACTCAAATCTTGAAAACGTTGCTTTTTCATTAAGGGGCAAGGCGTCTATTTACAATGTGATTTCGATGAATGATTTGACAAGCATATACGCTTTTGGCGCTGGAGCCGTATCAAAATACATTGACAAGGACAATTTAGAGCGCAAATTTAATTACAAAGACATTGATTTGTATATAAAAAACGTTTATAATAAAGATATATAGTATTATTGGGAGGATATTTATGGAAACAATGGGAAACTTACGCAGGAGTGACTACTGCGGGGAACTAAGGATGAAGGACATAGAAAGGGAAGTTGTACTAATGGGTTGGGTGCAAACTCAAAGAAACTTAGGACAACTTATCTTTGTTGATATAAGAGACATCAGTGGTATATCACAAGTTGTTTTTGATGAGACCATAACTAAGGATGTCTTCGAAAAGGCCAAGGGACTTAAAGGCGAATACGTTATAGCCGTTAGAGGCAAAGTTAGAGAGAGATCTCAAAAGAACCCTCATATCCCAACTGGCGATATCGAAATTTTAGCCGAAGAGCTTAAAATACTTGATACAGCTCAAACTCCACCTATTTACGTAAAAGACGATGACAATGTAGGTGAGCAAATGAGACTAAAATACAGATTCTTAGACCTAAGAAAGCCATTCATGCAAAAGACTCTTATGACAAGAGCAAAAATTTATAAAGCTTTCAGAGACTTTTTAAATGACAACAGATTTATAGAGATAGAAACACCTATACTTGGCAAATCAACTCCAGAAGGAGCTAGAGACTATATCGTTCCAAGTAGAGTTAACCCTGGAAAGTTCTTTGCCTTACCACAATCTCCGCAATTGTTTAAGCAATTACTAATGGTTTCAGGCATGGATAGATACTACCAAATCACTAAGTGCTTCAGAGACGAAGACCTTAGAGCCAATAGACAACCAGAGTTTACTCAAGTCGATATTGAAATGAGCTTTGTTGATGAAGACGACGTTATGTCAATCAATGAAAAGCTTATAGCACATATATTTAAAGAAATTCTTGACATAGATATCAAGCTTCCTTTAAGAAGAATGCCATTTGATGAAGCGATGGATAAGTATGGCGTGGATAAACCGGACTTAAGATTTGGCTTCTTGATTCATGACGTGAGCAGCATATTTAAAAACAGCGGATTTAAGGTATTTAAAGATACTGTTGACGCTGGTAATATGGTTAACGCAATCAATGTTGATGGCTACCAAGATAAATTCACTAGAAAAGATATTACTAAGCTAGAAGACTTCGCAAAGACATTCGGAGCAAAGGGACTTGCTTGGGTTAAGTATGTAGATAATGAATTTACTGGTCCTATAGCAAAATTCTTTACTGATGAAGAAAAAGAAGCTCTTATTAAAGAGATGGATATAAAGAACAACGACCTAATTTTATTCGTAGCAGATAAAAAATCCATTGTTAAGAAGACACTTGGTAACTTAAGAAATGAAATAGCAAAAGAATTAAATTTAAATGATCCAGATAAGTTTGAACTACTTTGGATCACAGACTTCCCATTATTTGAATACAGTGAAGAAGAAGGCAGATACATGGCTATGCACCATCCATTCACACATCCTAAGATTGAGGACATACCATATATCGAAGAAAGAAAAGATACTGTTAAGGCAAAAGCATATGACATCGTTATCAACGGCGAAGAAATTGGCGGAGGAAGTATAAGAATTAATAACTCTGATCTACAAGAAAAGATGTTCAAGGCACTTGGCTTTACTAAGGAAAGAGCTGAAGAACAATTTGGTTTCTTCATCGAGGCCTTCAAGTACGGTGCTCCACCTCATGGAGGCATTGCTTATGGCCTAGATAGATTCGTTCAATTACTTACAAAGCATGACAATATCAAAGACGTTATCGCCTTCCCTAAGACGCAATCAGCAACAGACTTATTAACAGGCGCGCCAAGTGAAGTTGATGACAAGCAATTGCATGAAGTATCAATAAAGGTTGATATAAATGAAGCCCAAAAGAACGATTAGGACGAGAGTTGTATTAGGAGACGAAGTTTACAATAGCTTTAAAGATGTAAATGTCTTAATAGTGGGCATAGGCGGCGTTGGCTCTTTTACTTTAGAATCCTTAGTTCGCTTTGGTATAGAGCATATAACTATAGTTGATTACGATACGGTAAGTGAATCCAATATCAATAGGCAGATATTAGCCCTTGAAGATACCATTGGCAAGAAAAAAGTCGATGTCATGAGAGAAAGACTTCTTAAGATAAATGACGAACTCGATATAAGATGCATTGACAAGATTTATTCGAAAGAGATAAATGATGAGATTTTCGATAGAGACTACGATTATGTAGTTGACGCCATTGACATGCTGAAAAATAAAATTGAGCTGATCGAAACTTGTATAGAAAAAGACATAAAGATTATCAGCGCCATGGGCTGCGGCAACAAGCTCGATCCGACTAAGCTTGAGATATCAACACTTGATAAGACGAGCGTCTGCCCATTAGCAAGAAAGTTAAGACAAAAGATAGATAAAAAAGCACAGAAGAAGATAAATGTAGTTTATTCAAAAGAACTACCCATAGAGAAAAAATTAAAGGATGATGATAAGGTGGTGACAGGGTCGATATCCTTTGTAACAGCTACAGGCGGCTTATTAATCGCGTCTAAGCTTGTTAACGACCTATTAGATGGAAGAAAATGAAAGCATAGGTAGAATTATTAAGATAGAGGCTGGCGAAATGCTAATCTCTATGAAGAGGGACTCAGCTTGCGGCTCATGCGAATCGTGTGCTGCTGGATGTGAAGCAAAAGAGCACATAATTAAAGCAAAGCCAAGAGCAAATTACAATGTAGGCGATTTAGTATCTATAAAAGTCGATTCAAGAAAGATGTTAAGAGGGGTAATGATGGTTTATTTAGTGCCACTACTAGCATTTTTGATAGGAATTTTTGCTTCAAACTATATTTTTAATAAATTAAGCTTTAAAGTTCCTGATTTTTATAGTATAATAATAGGTGTAGTCCTACTATTAATATCTTTAGTCATAGTTAAGTCATATGACAAAAGATATTCTAACGAGGACAATGATTTATTAATCATAAATAAGCTAAATTAATTTAATTAAAGGGAGGAAATTAACATGGATTTTGACAATCTAAAAAAGACAGACAAAGAGATTTTTGATGTCATCGAAAAGGAACACGATAGACAACAAGATCACTTTGAAATGATAGCATCTGAAAACTATGTTTCAAAAGCTGTTATGGAAGCAATGGGAAGTGAATTAACTAACAAATACGCTGAAGGATATCCAGGAAAAAGATACTACGGCGGATGCGAAGTAGTTGACATCGCTGAAAACATTGCTAGAGATAGACTATGTAAGTTATTTAACGCAGAACACGCAAACGTTCAACCACACTCAGGAGCTAATGCCAATATCGGTGTTTACTTCTCAATATTAAAACCTGGCGACAAAGTATTAGGTATGAACCTTAACGAAGGTGGTCACTTAACACACGGTTCACCAGTTAACATCTCAGGATCATTCTTTGACTTTGCTGCTTATGGCGTTGACTCAAAGACAGAAGTTATCAATTATGATACAGTTAGAGAAATAGCTCTAAAAGAAAAACCAAAGCTAATAGTAGCTGGTGCAAGTGCTTATCCAAGAATCATCGATTTCAAGAAATTCAGAGAAATAGCTGATGAAGTAGGCGCTATGCTAATGGTAGACATGGCACACATCGCTGGTCTAGTAGCTACAGGCTTCCATCCATCTCCAGTACCTTATGCAGATTTCGTTACAACAACAACTCATAAGACACTAAGAGGACCTAGAGGAGGAGCTATACTTTGTAGAGAAGAAAACGCTAAGAAGCTTGACAAAGCTATCTTCCCAGGAATCCAAGGTGGACCACTAATGCACGTTATAGCTGCAAAAGCAGTTGCATTTGGTGAAGCACTAAAACCAGAATTTAAAGATTATTGCAAGCAAATCTGTGACAACGCTCAAGTACTTGCTAAAGAACTTGATAAATATGGATTCAGATTAATTTCAGGCGGTACAGATAACCACCTAATCCTAATCGATATCAAGAAGAAAGGCTTCACTGGTAAAGAAGCTGAAGCAATGCTTGGTGAAATAGGTATTGCAGTTAACAAAAACACTATACCTAACGAAACTGAATCTCCATTCGTTACAAGCGGTATCAGAATTGGTACTCCAGCTTTAACAACTAGAGGATTCAAAGAAGACGAAATGAGAGAAGTTGCTGAAATCTTCAGAGATACATTTGATACATCAATCGACAGAAAACAAATCAGACAAAGAGTATCAGACATCTGCAAGAGATTCCCAATGTACGAAGGTATATTCTAAAAAACGAATAAAGATTATATTAGAAGCGAAAGATATCTTTCGCTTCTTTTTTATGCGCGATAATGGCATAGGAAGCATATTGATCTAAGCATAAATCATAAAATAGAAAAGTCGTTTTACGCTTAAAACGATATAGCTAAATCGATATTAATCTAAATTGTATAAGCAATTCTATATTAATGAGAAAATATATCTCTTAATAGATATTAAAGTGTTGAAAACTGCCTGCCTTTGTGTTATAATAATTAAGATAAGGAGGTGTCTGTATGAATAGAGCTGTAGTTAGTATAGTCGGCAAACCAAACGTTGGTAAATCAACTTTATTTAATAAGATTGTGGGTAGAAGAATATCTATCACTGAAGACACACCTGGTGTAACGAGAGACAGGATATACGCTGAAGCAAGCTGGCAACAACACGTTTTTGATATCATCGACACTGGTGGGCTTGATCCCTTTGATGATGATAAGATCATGTCAAACATTCGTAAGCAAGCGAACATCGCCATCGAAGCGTCTGATGTGATACTCTTTGTAGTTGATGGAAAAAATCCTGCCACTGCACTTGACCATGAGATTGCAAATATATTAAGAAAATCAAATAAAAAGGTTATTTTAGTCGCAAACAAGACTGAGGGCAAGATAAAAGATGAGTTTTACAGTGTTTATGAACTTGCTTTAGGCGAACCGATATCAATATCTGCTGAGCAAGGCCTCGGTATAGGGGACCTTCTTGATGAGATTGTAAAGAACTTCCCTGAAGACAGAGACTTTGAAGAGAAAGAAAATTTATTAAAGGTCGCTTTTATCGGAAAGCCAAATGTTGGCAAATCATCCTTAACAAATAGAATCTTAGGCGAAGAGAGAGTTATAGTAACTGATATCGCTGGAACTACAAGGGATGCGATTGACTCATACATCAATATAAAAGGACAAGAATTCATGTTCATTGACACAGCAGGGCTTAGAAAGAAGTCTAGAGTTGATTCTTCTGTTGAAGCGTACTCGCAAGTTAGAACGCTTTCAAGTGTTGATAGAGCTGATGTCTGCGTATTTTTAATAGACGGGATTGAAGGCTTTACTGAGCAGGACTCAAAAGTAGTTGGCTACGCTCACAATCAAGGCAAGGCCATAATCATCTGCGTAAATAAATGGGATATAGTAGAAAAAGATTCGAAGACTATGAAAACATTTACTGACAGCCTTAGAAATAATCTGCCGTTCTTATCATATGCGCCAATATTATTTATTTCGGCACTAACTGGTAAGAGGGTAGATGAGCTTATTGACAAGATTATGGAAATAAATGAATCATATAGCCATAGGCTTTCAACTGGTTTATTAAATGACATAATCGCAAACGCGACACTAATCAATCAGCCGCCATCAGACAAAGGTAAGAGGCTTAAGATACTTTACGCAACACAGTCAGGCACTAGGCCACCAGAGTTTACCATATTTGTCAATGATAAGGAGCTAACACATTTTTCATATACAAGATTTTTGGAAAATCAAATAAGAAATGTTTATCCTTTCGAGGGAACATCCATAATCATAAACTATAAGAACAGGAGCGAGTAATGAAGGTCGTAATATTATTTCTTCTTTCTTACTTGATCGGCTCGGTCTCAAACTCTTATATCTTAGGCAAAGTATTTAAGATGAAGGACATTAGAGACTATGGAAGCAACAATGCTGGCGCTACTAACGCGTTTAGAGTCTTAGGAGCAAAGCTTGGTATAATCACGCTGCTCTTAGACGTATTAAAGGGCGTTTTAGCTGTGTATCTAGCTAGATACTTTGAAGTGGATTATGCTCAGTACATCGCTTTACTAGGCGCGGTCCTTGGCCACGATTTCCCATTCTACTTGAATTTTAACGCAGGCAAAGGCGTTTCAACAACTGTAGGCGGAATAATTGCCATAGACTATAAGCTCGGAGCAGCGATTATAGTTTTAATGTTTATTATAGTTTTGATCACAAAATACGTTTCATTAGCGTCTTTACTTATGTTCATAGGCTTCTTTGTATGCACATGGCTTAAGTTTAAAGAGATAAATTTAGCTGTAATTCTTAGCTTTGCAATTGCCGCTCTTGGCATAATAAGGCATGCTAAGAACATTCAAAGACTAGCAAAAGGAGAAGAAAATAAATTTTATATATTTAAAAAGTGAGGCAGAGTTTTGAAAATTTCAATTATAGGTGGAGGTAGCTTTGGTTCAGCCTTAGCTATACATCTAGCAAAGAGTCAAGAAGAATTAAGTCTATACATTAGAAATAAGGATTCTTACAACTTAATAAAAGAAACTCGTATGAATAAAAAATATTTGAAGGAAGTCAAAATTCCTGAGAATATAGTTTTGCTTAACGATATAGAAGAAGCGGTTAAAGACGCTGATATCGTTGTGCTTGCGGTACCAAGTCAGGAGCTTAGAAATGTTTTAAAGACTATTGAAGCTTATATTAATGAGGATAAGATCTTTGTTAATGTTAGTAAAGGTATTGAGATAGCTACACTTAAGACTATGAGCGAAGTCTTCTATGAATTCAATCCAAAGGGAAGATTTGTTTCATTATCTGGTCCATCACATGCAGAGGAAGTTGCTGTCGGCATACCGACAACCATAGTCAGCGCTTCAAAATCTGTATCTGATGCAGAATTAATTCAAGATGTATTTTCAAGCGATAATTTAAGAGTATACGTTAACGATGACCTTTTAGGCGTTGAACTTGCTGGAGCAACTAAAAACATTATTGCTTTAGGAAGTGGTATATGTGAGGGAAGAGGCTACGGTGACAACACTAAGGCGGCACTTATCACAAGAGGTATACATGAAATAACTAAGCTTGGACTTGCGCTTGGCGCTAAGGCATCGACTTTCTATGGACTTGCTGGTATTGGTGACTTGGTCGTTACTTGCACTAGTAAGCACTCGAGGAACAAAACTTGTGGCGTATATATTGGCGAGGGCCAATCTGTAGAAGGTGCCATTGACAAAGTTGGTATGGTTGTAGAAGGCATAAAGACTACTAAATCGACTTACATGCTTAAAGAAAAATACTCTGTTGAGATGCCTATAGTTGATATGATGTATAAACTTTTATACGAAGACTATCCTCTAGACAGCGTTGTAGCTGAACTTATGGGTAGACCGCTTAAGCACGAGATGGAAAAGTATGAAGATAGATAAGAAGAACGGCAAAGGCTTCTCAAGTTTTTTAGGAGCGCTAGTTGCTTTTATATTTATAATCATAGCTTTTAACACCATAATCACATCCTTCTTTAAAAAGGATATCAAGACTGAGACGCCTGTTGAAGAAGTTTTTTATAATTCGGTTGCGATGAACTCAGCACTTATTAAGACTGAAGAAGTTTATCAAGCGGGTAGAAATTCTTATTTCACGACACAAGCTAAAGAAGGCGAAAAGGTAAAAAGAGGTCTTGAAAACTTAAGTGTAACAAAGAGCGCTAACGATCTTATCGATAAAAAGATTGATGCAATAAATAAAAGGCTAAAGGATCTTGATTATGACACTTCTGGCGAAGAGAGCTTTGACCAAAAGGCTATGAATAAAAAGATTAAGGCTTTACAGATAAGCATAAATCAAAAGAGATACGAAGATCTTTCTCAAATTTTAAATAGCAGTGAAGATGAAGAGGATAAATACTACGAAAGTATTAAAAACTACTCCATTGACAAGCTTTTAGAGATGAAGGACGAGCTAAACGAAAGCAAGAGAAGCGAGGCTCCAGCCGTAAAAGTGTCGATGTCGGGTATAGTTAGCTACTTTATCGATGGACTTGAAGATAAGTATACAAATGAAAATTTTGATGCCTTATTCGAGAAGGATTTGATTGAAGATAGCAAGAGCTACAGCCTAAACCAAGGCAAGAGCAATGACAATTTCAAGATACTTGATAATTTCTCTATGAATATACTTGCTTTTTCAGATGATAAAAAGCTTGAAGATGTCAATGTGAACGACGTAGTACTGATTGAGTGGGACTTAACAGGAACAAAGACTTATGCGAGGGTACTTAAGAAAGAAAAAACTGGAGATACTTATAAATTTCTATTAAACATAAGAGAGAGAATATCCGAGCTTTATAAAGATAGATTCTCAAAGATGGAAATCATTTTTGATGAGTATAAGACATTTAAACTACCAAAGAGCGCTTTAGTTGATAAAGGAAGCGAAAAAGGGGTATATATAAAGGACATAGATAATACTATAAGATACAAAAGAGTGCTCTTAGTTGGCAGCGACCGTGACAATATCTACGTTATGAGGACTGACGATAACGGTCTTATGAAGTATAAGAAGCTAAAGTTTAAGAGCATAAAATATTATGACGAAGTTGTGGTATTTCCATCTACTGTAAAGGAGGGCGACATACTATAATGAGTGTAGGAGAAAATTTAATAGATCTTTTAGAATCTATTGACAAAGAGATTGATCTTGCAGGTAGAAAGAAAGATGAAGTAAAGCTCTTGGCAGTAACAAAAACTGTCGATGTAGAGAGGATCAAAGAGATAAAAGAATTTGGCCTAAAAGAGATTGGAGAGAACAAAGTTCAAGAGATAGAAGAAAAGTATGACGCTTTAAAGGACGACTTCGACTTTCATATGATAGGTAGCCTTCAAAAGAACAAGATTAACAAGCTTCTAGGCAAGATAAAGCTGATTCATTCACTTGATAGCTTGAGTCTTATCGAAGCGCTTGACAAAAGGCTAGCAAATAATAATATGGAGCTAGATGGCTTATTGCAAGTAAATATCTCGAAGGAAGAGTCAAAGAGCGGCTTTTACAAGGATGAAGTAGAACAGGCCCTAGAACAGATGCACGAGTACAAGAACTTACATATCGTGGGCTTCATGACGATGGCGCCATTCACAGAGGATGAGGCTGTTGTTAGAAACACATTCAGAGGCCTTTACGAGCTAAAGGAAAAGCTGGCGGCAAAGAATTTTGACAATGTTGACTTAAAGTATCTATCCATGGGTATGACACATGATTATAAAATAGCAATACAAGAAGGATCAAATATATTGAGGATTGGCTCAAAGATATTTGGCGAAAGAAATTATTAGGAGGTTTATTATGGCTTTTATGGACAAAGTAAAGTATTTCTTAGGCTTTGGCGATGACGACGAATACGATGAGGAATACTATGACGAAGAAGAGGATGAAGTAGTGGAAGAAGAACCACAAAGAGAATCATCTTTCTTCTCAAAGAAGAAGGAAAAGGAAAATATTGTTCCTATTCAAAGAAAGACTGGAGCAATGATTATCACAGTACAAGAACCACTTGGCTATGACGAAGCACCACTTATTATCGATGACTTAAGATTAGGTAAGGCAGTTGTTGTAAACTTCGAACAACTTGAAGCAAGTGTAAAGAGACAAATTTTTGACTTCATCAATGGCGGTATCTATGCTATTGACGGAAGCATTCAAAAAGTGACAAGAGACATCTTTGTTTTAGCACCAAAGAACATCGCTATAGACGGTATTAAAGACGAACTTAAAAACAGAGGCATGTTTCCATTTTAATGAATAAGTCAAAGAATTTAGATCATATAAGTACTGAGAACAAAGAGATTGCAAGAAGGGTTATAGATCTTTGTGAGATAGTGTCAAGGACTAAGTCCACTGAGTGCACAGACTTCTACAACCCTTTTGAAGTGAAAGAACTCACTTCGCTTATCAATACTTATGATACTATAAGATTTAGCCTTATTGGGAATGAAGATTCTGAAAGTAAGGCTATTTTAATTTATCCTGAATACATGGACGAGGTAAATCCGGCTGACTATGTAAGTCTAGTTAAGATAGATAAAAAAGATTATGACATCGCTCACAAAGCCGTTTTAGGTTCACTTCTTTCGCTAGGCATCAAGAGGGAAAAGCTCGGCGACATCATAATAAATGACGAAGCTATATACTTTTACATCAGAAACGAGATTTTGGATTACGTTTTACTTAATCTTGAGAAGATAAAAAACTATGGCGTCGAGCTTGAAGTAATAGATTTAGCTACGCCTATATCAAGAGATGTGAATTATGAAGAAAAGCTCGTTACATGCGCATCAGCAAGACTTGATTTAGTTTTATCAAACGTATATAATCTATCTCGTAATGACGCGAAAAACGCCATCGAGGCAGGCCTTGTTAAAGTAAATTACAAAGTCACATACAAGATTAGCGAGACGCTTGAAGTTGGCGACATGGTATCGATGCGCAGACGCGGAAGATTCATAGTCGGTGACTACTTAGGTCTAAGCAAAAAGGATAAACTCAAACTTATTATAAAAATTATAAAGTAGGTGTTACATGATTTATTTTTTAATAGTCGTACTAGCAGTAGCCTTGGATCAAGTCACTAAGTACTTTGCCAAGCTTCACTTAGAGGGCGAAGCTGCATACGAAATAATTCCAAACTTTTTTTCTTTTGATTACGTTGAGAATAGAGGAGCCGCCTTTGGCATTATGCAAGGCAGACACATTTTCTTCTTCATCGTAACTTTCATTGCAATAGCGATAATTTTATACATCTTCATAACAGAGTACGATACGCTTATGGGATATGAAAAAGTATTTTTGTCATTTTTCTTAGCAGGCATCTTAGGTAATTTCATCGATAGAGCCTTTAGAGGCTACGTTATTGACTTTATTTCATTTAAGTTTGGCTCGTATCAATACCCTTGCTTTAACCTTGCTGATAGCTACATGTGCGTTATCATTGTTCTATTTATCGGCTACTACATCTATAGAAAGATTAAAGATAAAAATGCAAGCAAAAGAAATTAAGCTTAATAGCGAAGATGCTGGTCAAAGATTAGATGTATTTTTGGCAAACTTTGATAATAGCAAAACGAGATCTATGTATAAAAAGCTTATTGAAGAGGGATACGTATCTGTCAATGGTAGCGCTGTAAAAGCGTCTTACAAGTTAAATGCAGGTGACATCATAGAGATAAGAGAGAAAGAGTCGAAACGCTTTGAAAAAATCGATATGGACATAAATGTCTTATATGAAGATAATGACATAGCTGTTATCGACAAACCAAGGGGACTTATAGTTCATCCTACAAATGATGAGGAGATAAGTCTTGTAAATTTCTTGCTATATAGATTTGCTTCACTAAGCGATATTGACGAGACAAGGCCGGGCATCATCCACAGGCTCGACAAAGACACGAGCGGTCTTCTTATAATAGCGAAGAATAATGAAGCGCATGAAAAGATGAAGGATCTCTTCAAGTCGAGAGAGATATACAAAGAGTACATCACCATCTGCGTGGGTAATTTTGATGATGAAGTGACTCTAGTTGATAAGGGCATAATGCGCGACCCGATTAAGAAGATCAAGATGTGTGCTTCAGATGAAGGCAAAAGGGCAATCTCCGAAATCCATTTACTTAAACAAAATGATGATTATGCTTATTTAAAGGTAGTTATCAAGACGGGAAGAACGCATCAGATAAGAGTGCATCTTGCTTATCTAAACCATCCTGTTCTTGGTGATAGGACTTATGGCTATCGTGGCAAAATAAAAATGGACGGACAAGTCTTACATTGCAGAAAAGTAAGTTTCATCCATCCAATTACAAATAATTTAATAGAAATAGAAAGTGAAGTGCCAGCTTATTTTAAAGAGGCACTAATCAAAACGAATTTATATAAAGCTAAAGATCTACAGTGATGGTTTTAAAGTTCACATAGTTAACGAGGCCGGTCTTGCCACTTGGATGTTTCTTAACATTCTTCCTCGTAGTGAAGTCAACATCAACCTTGTTAGAGTCTTTGGCTTTTGAGTTTTTTGCGGCAATTTCAGCTGCGAAGAGCAAGAGCTCGTCACTTGGGTAGCCATCTGACTTGATTACAACGTGCGAGCCAGGAAAGCCCTTGACGTGCATCCACACATCGTTTTTGTCAGCGACCTTGAAAGTGATGTACTCGTTTTGCAGATTGTTCTTGCCATAATACACTTTACTCGTATCGTCATAATCAATAGAATGTATGGCGATTTTTTTTGGCTTATTTTTTATTTTTTTATCCTTTTTAATGTATTTATTCTTAATAAGCTCAAAGTATATCTCGTCAAGGTTCTTTACATCGTCAGTTCTATCGATAGCGTCCATCACAAGCTCAAGATAATTTATCTCGTCCTCAGTATTTTCGATTTGCTTTTCTAAAACTATCTCTCTTTGCTTCATCTTTTGATATCTCTTGTAATATCTTTGCGCATTTTGCACAGCAGATAGCTTTTGATCAAGAGGTACTGTGATCTCATTCATATTGTCATAGAAGTTCTCAAGCTTTATCTCTTTAAGTCCCTTATTTATTTTGTGTATATTTGAAGAGATAAGGTCGGCGTAGACCTTGTAAGCCTCTCTATTGGCACTTTCAAGCATCTCTTCTTTTTGCTTTTGTAATTTATTTCTCGCTCTCTTAAGGTTAGCGCTTACAGTGCGCCTCATGTTTTGCGAACGCTGCGATATTCTGTCCTTTTGGTCCTTTTCATAATAGTACTTATCAAGAAGCTCACTTATACTTTCAAAATTTTCTTTCTCGAGCGAGGCATATTGATTTAGGCTAATGGCGTTGTAGGCGCTCTTTCTTTCGCTTAGCTTATAAATATTGAAGCTATAATTATTTTCTCTCACTTCATCAAATGTGGATATGAATGATGAGACAAGCCTATTCGCAGCGCTATCATCAAGATTTTTTACTAAGTTCTTCTCGTCAATAGCTGCATCAAAAAGTATTTTGTTTGCAATTTCAGTACTTAAACCAAGGAAGGATCTCATAAGAAAGTCTCTAATCTCAAGCTCTGCATTATCCATCATCATCACTTTAAGCCTTTCTTCATCAACGCTAATAGGTGAGACTCTATCAAAGACAGGCGGCCTTTCATATATAAGACCTGGTTCTATCTCTCTCTTGCTTGACATTATAGTCGAAACTCTTTTTATTGCATCAATAATCTTGTGATCTTCGTTACAAAGAATTATGTTTGAGTACTTGCCCATGATTTCAACAACAAGATAGTAAAGAGCTTCTTCGTGAAATTCGTTGTAGCCTTTAAAGACGAACTGAGCAGCTCTATCGAAGCCAAATTGCTCGACTTTAACAAGCTTCGAGCCAGATAGATTCTTTCTTAGTATCATTGAGAAGAGTGGCGCTTCAGTTGGATTTTCTTTACTGACCTTGCTCACATAGAAGCGCGGGTTATTGCTCGAGGCACTTACTAAGACCTTGAAAGAAGTATCTTTGCTCCTCATATTGATCATTATCTCATCTTTTTCAGTTTGATATATCTTATCGACCCTCGATCCGATGTAATTACTATTGAACTCATCAGCCAAGGCTCTTGTTACTATTCCGTCAAATGACATCTAATCACTCCTTACTTATATTATATACAAAGATAGTCTATTTAAATATGAAGAATTTGTCATATTCTATATATATTTTTATAAATAAATGGTATAATATAAACATAAGGAGTGAGACTATGTTAAAGAGTATGACCTCATATGGTTCTAGTGAATACGTTTGTGAAAAGTATAAGATAAAATTTGAACTAAAGTCTGTGAACAACAGATACTTTGATTTAAACCTAAGAAGCCCACGCTCGCTTATCGAGTACGAGGACAAGATTAGGCTTGCGATTAAAAAGAGAATATCAAGGGCAAAGATAGATTGCTTCCTAACAGTGGTATTCTTAGAGGATGACCCTAACGATGTGGAAGTGGATTTAGTATTTTTAAGAAAGTATATGAAGGCTCTTAGCTTAATTAAGGAAGAGCTTGGCCTTGATGACGAGATTAAACTTGAAGACATTATTAATCAGCAAGAGATAATAAGCGTAGTGAAGAACAATTATGAAAATGATGAGTTTTTAGATATAATGCTTGAAACGCTTGAGAAGGCGCTTGATAACTTTGACGATATGAGAATAAGAGAAGGAGAAAACCTTAAACGCGACATATTAAACAATCTCACTGCAATTGAAGAGAATGTAGATAAAATCAAGGAAATATATATCAATTACACTGATGAATACAAAGAAGACTTTATGAAGAAGTACAATGAACTTATTGAAGACAAGAGCATCATTGATGAAAAGAGGCTTGAGTTTGAACTTGCACTATTAATTGACAAATACGCCATCGACGAAGAGATAGTTAGGATGTATAGCCACATATCTCAATTCAAGTCCATGCTTAATTCTGATGAGGCCATTGGCAAGAAGATGGATTTTTTAATTCAAGAGATGAACAGAGAGTCAAATACTATATTAAGTAAGACTAAAAACATTGATATCTCTAAAATAGGTGTCGAACAAAAGAACCTTATCGAAAAGATTAGAGAGCAAATACAAAATATAGAGTAGGTGAAGTATGGAGTACATTAACGTAGGATTTGGTAATTTAATCAATAAACATAGGGTCATAGCTGTTGTAGGACCAGAGTCAGCTCCTATAAAGAGACTAATTATGGAAAATCGTGATACAATCAGACTCGTAGACGCGACTTGCGGCAAGAAGACTAGAAGCGTTATCATTATGGATAACGGGTCCATAGTTCTTTCAACGCTAGCGACTTCAACTATTAGCGAAAGATTGAATGGAGGTAATTAAATGAAAAGAGGGTTTTTGATAGTTCTTTCTGGGCCTTCTGGTTGCGGCAAAGGTACTGTTGCTGACGAACTGTTTAGACGCAACGACGATATAGTCTTTTCAGTCTCGGCGACAACTAGAGAAGCTCGTCCAGGCGAAGTAGATGGCAAGAGCTACTTCTTCTTAAGCGAAGAAGAGTTTCTAAAGAAAGTCGAAAACGATGAGTTCTTGGAATACGCTAGTGTTCACGGCCATTACTATGGTACGCCAAAAGATTTTATCACTAAAAAGATAGAAGAGGGCGAGATAGTACTGCTTGACATTGATGTTCAAGGCGCGCTTCAAATCAAAAAGAAGATGAAGGAAGTAGTTTTCATATTTCTAGTACCGCCATCGATGTCGGAGCTAAAGAGAAGGCTGGTTGGCAGAGCAACTGAGAGCGAAAAGGACTTAGAGCTAAGAATTGCTAACGGCTTTAAGGAGATAAACTTCGTTGAAGAATATGATTTCTTCGTAGTGAACGATTACTTAGAGGATGCCGTTAGAGATATCGAGGCCATAATCAAAGCGGAACAACATAGAGCGAAGAGATTCAAATATATAAAAGATAGAGTATTGGGGGAAAACAAATGATTTATATTAAAAATAAAGAAGATTTAGAAACATTATCGAGATATGCCTTAGTTATGATACTTTCAAAGAGAGCTAGGCAAATAGTTGATGGAGCAGAAGCAAAGGTTGACACTGAGTCACACAATCCAGTATCCATCGCTATGGATGAATATCTTGAAGACAAGATAGAATACGATATATAAAATGAAGAAAAACATTGTAGTATGTGTCACTGGCGGCATAGCAGCTTACAAAGCGGCAGATCTTGTATCGAGGCTTTCAAAAGTACACAATGTAAGAGTACTTATGACGAGGGATGCGCTTCAATTTGTTGGCAGCGAAACGTTTAAGATACTTTCAAAAAATGAAGTTTATACAGATGTCTTTACTGACGAAGATAAGCCTATGCACATAGAGATAGCTAAGTGGGCAGACATCTTTGTTGTGGCGCCTGCATCAGCAAATACTATAGCTAAGCTTGCTCATGGCATATGTGATGATATGGTGAGTCTAGCAATTTTAGCTAGCAAGGCAAAAAAACTTGTGGTGCCAGCCATGAACACAGTTATGCTTGAAAATGAAGCTACACAAGAAAATATTAAAACGCTTAAAGATAGGGGCGTAGACATACTTGAGTCAGATTGCGGTCTACTTGCTTGTGGCGACATAGGTAAGGGTAAGATGCCAGACCCAGAAAGAATAATTGATCGCATCGATTATTTACTTGCTAATAAAGACCTTAAGAAGTACAAGATACTTGTCACAGCTGGTCATACAGTTGAAGCGATAGACCCTGTTAGATACATCTCAAATCGTTCGACTGGTAAGATGGGCTATCACATTGCAAAAAAGGCTTACAATAGAGGAGCCAATGTCACTTTAATCATAGGACCAAATGACCTTGATATAAAAGATCCATTCAATATAGTTAATGTTGTCTCATCAAAGGATATGTATGAAGCGGTTAATAAGGAGTTTGTGGACGCAGATGCTTTGATTATGGCGGCTGCACCAGCTGACTTTACTCCAGCGAATTACAGTCCTGAAAAGATAAAAAAAGAAGTGGACGATAGTCATGATATTAAGATAAAAAAGACGGATGATATAATTAAGTCGCTTAAGGATAAAAAGGAGGGTAAAGTCGTTATTGGCTTTGCGGCTGAATCAGAAAACGTTATTGAGAACGCAAAGAAAAAGCTAGTTTCTAAAGGAGCTGACATGATAGTTGCCAACGACATAACACTAAAGGGCTCAGGCTTTAAGAGCGACGAGAACAAAGTAAGTTTTGTCTATAAAAATAAAAATGCTACATCATTCGATTTAATGAAGAAGAGTGAATTAGCAGATATCATTCTTGATAATCTAGCTGAATTACTTAAAGATAGAAAGAAAAATTAATGTTTGTTCAAGTTGTTATTGATACAAAATCGAGAGTTTTAGATAGAGTTTTTACTTATAAGACAGATGAAGCCATTAGCGTTGGTACAAGAGTTTTAGTTCCCTTTGGTAGGTCGAATAAGCCTAGCATCGCTGTGGTTTTAAACACTTGTGATGAAGTAGACATTGACGAAGCAAAGATCAAGTCCATAATCAAAGTGCTTGATGACAAAGCCATCATCGACGAGAAGATGATTGAACTAGCTCTATGGCTTAGAAACAGATACATCTCGACTTATAACGACGCGCTTAGACTTGTATTTCCGCCAGGGGGCATCAAGGAGCTAGAGCTTTTTTACTATGCCAATGACGATGTCTATGGTCTTGAAAAAGATAAGGCTTATACAAAGGATGATTTGCTTAAAATTATGACGCTTAATGATTTTACTAAGCTTATTAAAGACAATATCATTAGTGAAAAGTATAAGATTAAGCAAAAAGTTAAGGAGCACTACGAAAAATACATTAGCCTCGTGACTTACGACGAGGGCGTTAGTGAAAAGCAAAGAGCCGTACTTGATTATCTAAGGGACAACGATGGCAGCGCTTTGGAGAAAAATATAATCACTAGCCTTAATATATCGTCTTCACCAATCAAAACCCTTTTGAAAAAGGGTTTAGTGAGAGAAGATTTTATTCAAGAGTCGAGGAAGAGGGCTTACGATGTAGATTCTTATGAAAAGATCAAGCTAAATAAAGAGCAAGAAAAGGTTTATAAGCGCATGGAGCGCTCGCTCGAACATGATTTAGGTGAAAAGTTTTTACTAAGAGGCGTGACTGGCTCGGGCAAGACAGAAATTTACTTACATCTTGTTGAAAAATGTCTTCAAATGGGTAAAGATGCTATAGTACTAGTACCCGAAATAAGTCTTACACCACAAACGATTAGGCGCTTTATTGGACGCTTTCAAAGAAAGGTTCACGTGCTTCACTCAAAGCTTAGTCTATCCGAGCGCTTTGACGAGTATAACGATATAAAATCGACTTCACCAAGCATAGTCATAGGAGCGAGGTCAGCAATATTTGCTCCGTGCAGAAACTTAGGACTCATAATCATTGACGAAGAGCACGATCAAAGCTACATATCAGATATGAATCCAAAGTACCAAACAGATGAAGTAGCTTATTATAGAAGCATGAGCGAGGGGGCAACGCTACTCTTAGCAAGCGCTACACCATCGATATCGTCTTATTATAATGCTAAGCATGGCATATATGAGCTCTTAGAGCTTGATAAGAAAGCAAAGGGACAAAAGGAAGCTGATATAGAGCTAGTCAATATGATAGATGAGATTCAAAGAGGAAACATAAGTCAGATATCATCGAGATTTTTCGAAGTTATTGATGAAAATCTTAAGGCTAAGAAGCAAAGCATAGTCTTTTTAAATAGACGCGGCTACAACAAGGAGATATTTTGTAAGAGCTGCGGATACACCTTTACTTGCGATAACTGCGACGTGAGCATGACCTATCATAAGGGTATAAACAAGCTTAAGTGTCACTACTGCGGTCTTGTGAAGAACATTCCAAAGACATGTCCAAGATGCGGCGCTGAGGCCCTAAGCTTCGCCGGCTATGGTATAGAGAAGGTTGAGGAGCTATTAAGAAAGACTTTTCCAGAAGCAAAAATACTTAGAGCAGACAGCGACACGATCAAAACTGAGGATGACTACATCAATTTATACAAGAAAATGAATTCGGGAGCAGTCGATATACTCATTGGCACTCAGATGATTAGTAAGGGACTTGACTTTAAGAATGTTGATGCGGCGATCATTGTATCAATCGATGCTAATCTAAACTTCCCGAGCTATTCTGCGAGCGAAGACACATATAATTTAATCACTCAAGTGGCTGGTAGAGCTGGCCGTGATGAAAAAGGCAGAGTGCTTCTACAAAGCTACGCTGTTGACAATGAGACCATTAGCTATGCGATGAAGGGCAATTATGAGGCTTTCTATAGAAATGAAATTGCTTTAAGACAAGAGTTTCTCTATCCGCCATTCATCAATATGATATACATCGTCGGCACTAGCCTTGACAAAAATATTGTCCAAGCTGAGATGGAATACTTAAGAAGAGATATCGAGAGCTATTTAAATAAAAATGATATCAGATGCAATGTATCAAAGCTAATGCAATGCGCGATTGAAAAGATCAACGCAAGCTACAGATATCAAATTATATTGAAGTACACAAACACTTATTCGAAAGAGATAAAAGATTATATTCGCTTCATTTTATACAGAAGCAAATTTGCAAAGAACAAAAAAGTAAATTATAACATTTATATAAATCCAAGAAATTTTTTATAGGAGGTAAAGATGGCACTTAGAAATATTAGACACGACGAAGATGAAATTCTTAGAAAACAATCTAAGCTAGTTAAAGTTTTTGACGATAGACTAAAAGAGCTAGCAGATGACATGATAGAGACTATGAATCACGCGGAAGGCGTTGGTCTTGCTGCAGTACAAGTAGGTATACTTAAGCAAATGATAGTCATAGACATAGGCGAAGGACCTATGGTTTTTGTAAATCCAGATATAATTGAAACAGAAGGCAGCTGCGACGATTACGAAGGCTGTCTATCGGTTCCGGGCTACTCTGGTGTGGTTGAAAGACCTGAAAAGCTTAAGATGAAGTACCAAGACCTTGAAGGCAAGGAACATGAACTTGAAACTGAAGGCTTTTTGACTAGAGTAATATGCCACGAGACAGATCATTTGAAAGGCATTTTATACACTGACAAAGCTAAAGAAATGTATACAAATGATGAGCTTAAGGCAAAATTAGATAAAGAACAAAAGATGAAAGAGGCTAAGTAATGAAAGTCATTTACATGGGAACGCCATTATTCAGTTTGGCTCCCTTAAAGGCTTTAAAAGACCATGGCTTTGAGATAGCTATGCTTATTACGCAGCCGGATAGAAGACGCGGTAGAAAGATGCAAATCACTTACTCAGAGCTAAAGACTTATGCGCTTGAAAATGACATAGAAGTCTTTCAGCCAGAGGATGTCAATAGCAGTGAATCCATTGCCAAGATTAAAGATACTGAGGCTGATGTCATAGTCGTAGCCTCATATGGACAAATAATCAAAGAAGAGATACTTTATATGAAGAAATATCATGCGATAAATATACACGCATCACTCTTACCAAAATACAGAGGAGCGGCGCCTGTTCAAGCTGCCATCATTAATGAAGACGAAGTAACAGGCATAACTCTTATGAAGATGGCAAAGGGACTTGACACAGGAAACATACTAATGACAAGAGAGATAGCTATAGCTGATGATGACACGGCAGATACACTTACTATGAAGCTATCTAATTTAGGTGCTGAGATGATAGTGGAGTACTTAAGTGGTCTTGATGCACTTGACGAAGGCACTCCTCAAGATGATGCAAAGAGCTCTTATGTAAAGATGATTAAAAAGGAAGACGCTTTTATTGATTTTAGTGAAAGCGCTTCTAAGATTGAACACATAATTAGGGCGATGCAGCCGTGGCCAGTTGCCTTCACTACTTATAAGGGCAATAATATGAAGATATTTAAGGCTGACATTGTCAAAGCTAGTAGTGATGCTGATGCAGGTACTATATTAAATGTCAATGAAGAAGGCATCTTAGTTAAGTGCAAGGACGATGCTATAATCATAAGTGAAGTGCAAATGCCAAATAAGAAGAGAATGAAGGTTTCTGATTATATAAGAGGAAACAAAATTGAAATAGGTGAAAGGTTAGGGGATAAATAATGATAAACTTTTTAATATTTGCGGGAAGATATCATAATTATGTAAGTTCATACTTCATCTATATAATTCCAGCGATGCTCTTAAGCTTATACGCTCAATTCAAGATACAAGCAGTATATAGAGAATACATGGGTAGACTTAGCTCACTTGGTAGAAGCGGGGCTGAAGTAGCTAGAGCCATACTTGATAAGAATGGCTTAAGAAATGTAAATATCAAGGAAGTGCCGGGCACTTTAAGTGACTTTTACGATCCAAGAGACAAGAGTCTTTCTTTGTCAAGAGATATATCAGATGGCACATCCATCGCTTCAGTTGCTGTTGCTGCCCACGAGGTAGGACACGCTATTCAAGATAAGGAAAGCTATCCAATGCTAAACTTAAGAAGCCTTATGGCACCAGCTGTAAGCATTTCAAGTAATTTAGCAATGTACTTGATACTTGGAGGTTTATTTTTTAACTTTATGAAGCTATTCGATATAGGTATAATATTATATGGCATCATAGTTTTATTCACACTAGTAACTCTACCAGTTGAGTTTAACGCATCTAGAAGGGCTTTGAACGAAATTAGTGCTATGCCGGGCGTTAACGAAGAAACTATATATGGTTCGAAGAAAGTTTTAAAGGCAGCAGCTCTAACATATGTTGCAGCAGCCTTTGCAGCTATAAGTGAAATATTAAGACTACTTTCTATGAGGAGAAGAGATGATTAAAAATAACGACAGATACACAAGCTTTTTGATTTTGAAAGATATATTCGCAAGCGGTGCCTACTCAAACATTAGTCTAAGAACTGAACTTAATAAGCTTGATAAAGATATTTCAAAGTCTTTCGTAACAAAGCTTGTTTATGGCGTTGTAGAGAGAAAGAAATACCTTGATTATATCATCTCAAAGCTATCTTCAACAAAGCTAGAGAAGATTGACATAGAGATACTCATAATTATGGAGATGGCTCTATATCAAATCATATACATGGACAAGGTGCCTGATAGCGCTGCGGTTAATGAGGCAGTAAATCTAACAAAGAAAGTTAATAAGAGACTTTCAGGCTTTGTCAATGCAAATCTAAGAAACTTTTTAAGAAATAAAGATGATTTAATTAAAATCGATATAGCTGACGAAGATAAGATGCTGGCTGTAAAATATTCACTTAATGAAGAGTTTTTGGATTTACTTAATAGTGATTACGATAAAGAGACTGTAATTGATTTTTTAGATAGATCCATGGACGAAAGACTACTTAACCTAAGAGTGAATACAAAGAAGACCAGCAAAAAATCTATCGGAGCTGTTCTTGAGAAATTTGATATTAAATACGAAGAAAGCGATATATCTATTGACAGCCTCATCGTATATGACAAGGTAAATGATGTGATAAAAAGCTTATATAAACAAGGCTATGTTTCATTTCAAGACGCGACAAGCGCGAGCCTTCAAGATTATATTGAGCTTAATAAGGGAGACAAGGTCCTTGACCTATGCGCAGCGCCTGGTGGCAAGTCCATGCATATGGCAGAGAAGCTTGAAAGCAGCACAATAACGAGCTGCGATATATATGAGCACAAGATAAAACTCTTAGAGAGCGAGGCCCATAGACTTGGACTTGACAATATTGATTTTCAAATCAATGATGCTATGAAATTAAATAAAGAATTTCTTAACAAATTTGATAAGGTTTTGATAGACGTACCATGCTCAGGAAGTGGTATAATATCTAGGAAGCCTGAAATAAAATATCAAATCAATATAAAGGAGCTTAAGGAGCTTAATGATAAGCAGTGTAAGATACTAAGTATATCCAAAGACTACGTTAAGCGTGGCGGCTTGCTTATCTACAGCACATGCAGTATACTTAAGCTAGAAAACGAAATGATGCTAAAGAGATTTTTAGAAGAAAATAACGATTTTACTTTGGAAAAATATATTAAGCACATGCCAAGTGAAAAGATTAACGACGGCTTTTTCATTTCATATCTAAGGAAGGATTAATTTGACGAAGATTATTAACAATATGTATATATCAGAGCTTGAAGAGTATTTCTTAGAGCTTGGTGAGAAAAAGTTTAGAGCGAAACAGCTCTTCGAGGCTATTCACAAGCAAAAGATAAAGAATATCGAAGATATAAGTACATTCTCACAGGATTTAAAAGAAAAACTTATTACTAGCTCTGAGATATATGGCGTAAAAAAAGTTTTGGAATTAAAATCAAAACTTGATGATACAAAGAAATACCTTTTTGAGCTACACGATGGCAATGTAATTGAAAGCGTCTTAATGAAGTACAAGTATGGCTACACTGTCTGTATATCAACACAGGTCGGCTGCAAGATGGGCTGCGCCTTTTGTGCATCGACTAAGAAAGGCTTTATAAGAAATCTTTATGCTTGTGAAATGCTTGATGAGATATATGAAATAGAGAGACTAAATGATATAAATGTATCAAACGTGGTACTAATGGGTAGCGGCGAGGCGCTTGATAATTTTGATGAGCTTATAAGATTTATTGAGCTAATAAGTGCCAAGGAAGGTAAGAATCTATCGAAGAGGAACATCACCGTTTCAACTTGCGGTCTTGCTGATAAGATACTAAAGCTCGCTGAATATGATTATCCAATCACACTAACTATATCATTACATAATGCGGACGAAGAAGAGAGAAAGAAGATTATGCCGATTACAAAGAGCTATCCCTTTGATAAGCTTGTACCTGCGCTTAAAGAGTATCAGGCCAAGATCAATAAGAGGATATCCTTTGAATACGTTTTAATCGACGGACTTAATGACTCTTATCAATCTGCTTTAGATATAAAAAATTTATTAAAAGATATTAAGTCACACATCAATTTAATTCCGCTTAATAAGATTAAAGAGTACGACGAAGAGCCAAGCACTTCAGAAAACATAATGAAGTTTAAAAAATATTTAGAAGATTTTGGCTTTAATGTAACCGTTAGGCGCGAGTTAGGAGCGGATATAAACGCTTCGTGTGGACAGCTTAGAAATAATTATCTTGAACAATAGGAGGTGGTCAATGTGAATATTGGTTATGTATCAGATAAGGGTAAAACGAGAACAAATAATGAAGATAACTTTTTTATATATGATGATAATCCATTCCCTTTCTTTGTAATCGCTGATGGGGTTGGTGGACATAAGGCAGGTGAACTAGCTAGTAAGATGGCTGTTGACACCATTGCCGATGTCTTAAAGAACAAAAATGATGTGGTCTGTATAGACGATGTCGAAGACGCTATAAGAACAAGTATAGTTAGCGCGAACAATTCCATTTACAAATATTCAAAGTTTAATAAAGAGTGTGAGGGCATGGGCACGACGATATTGGTCTGCGCCTATTACAAAAACACTTGCCTCATAGCTCATGTAGGTGACTCAAGAGCCTACCTAATCAGAGAGCATGAGATAGCCCAGTTAACAGAGGACCACACCTTTGGCAACGAGCTAATTAAAAGGGCAGGAAGCAAAATTTTTAATGTTAAAAATATAGATAACAAAAACGCTTTGACCAGAGCTTTGGGAACAGAGAAAACTGTTGTCATTGACACATATAAGTTCATTCACAGGAAGGACGACATAGTACTTTTATGTACAGATGGACTTAACAAAGAGGTCGAAGATAACTCGATACTTGCAATAGTAGAGAAGAACAAGAGTATCTCAATGCAAAAGGTAGCTGAAGAGCTTAAGGATAGAGCTATACTTATGGGCGGAAGAGATAATGTTACTATAATAACTATAAAGGCTTAGAGGTGATAAAATGGATAAGATGATAGGAAAACTTTTATCGGATAGATATGAAATCTTAGAAAAAATTGGCGATGGAGGCATGGCAACTGTCTACAAAGCCAGATGTAGAGTTTTAGATAGATATGTTGCTATAAAAATTTTAAGACCTGAATATGCTAATGACGAAGAATTTATAAAGAAGTTTAATAGAGAGTCAAAGGCGGCTGCATCATTATCGAGCCAAAACATAGTGGGCATATATGATGTAGGCACGGACACTATTGAGGACGAGACTATCTATTACATCGTTATGGAGTATATAGATGGAACTACATTAAAGGATATAATTGATAGCAAGGGCAAACTTTCTGAAGATGATGCGATTGATTACTCAATTCAAATCCTTAGGGCTTTGAAAGACGCCCATGATCATAATGTTGTTCACAGAGACATAAAGCCACATAACATAATGATTACAAAGCAAGGCGCAGTCAAGGTAACAGACTTTGGTATAGCAAGAGCATCGACATCAACTACAGTTACTACAACATCTGATGTACTCGGCTCGGTCCATTATATATCACCTGAACAAGCTAGAGGCGGCTACACTGATAATAAGACGGATATATATTCATTTGGTATAGTTTTATACGAGATGCTAACAGGTAAAAAACCTTATGACGGGGACAATCCTATATCAGTAGCTATGAAGCAAATACAAGATGACATCGTTCCGCCGTCTGAGTATCTGCCAAATATGAACAAGAATCTTGAAAAGATCATACTTAAGTGTACAAGAAAGAAGCAAAGTGAAAGGTATCAAAGCGTTGATGACATCTTGGCGGACTTTTTATACTTAGATGATGATGTAAGCTTTAATTATGACAAGCAAAATGACAATTGGAATGATGAAACTGTTGTTTTAAAACAAGAGGATATAATTCGTGAAGAAAGAAACGAAAAGACTAAGAGAAATAGGGAGGAAAATATTTCTGAAATGAGACAATCAAACAGAAATCGCCGTAAAAAGAAAAAAGAAAATGGTTTAGCTGGCGTTTTCTTAGGAATAATAACAGCTCTACTACTTGTAGCTGGACTATTCTTTGGATACAATTACTTAAAAGGCGCACTTAGCGGTGGCGGCTCAGACGAAGTAGCAGTACCAAATCTTGTAGGCGAAGACTTAGATACAGCAAAATCAAAACTTGAAGCCTTAGGACTTACTTATGAAGTAGTAGCTAAAGAAAAAACTGATGGCAAGGCAAATATTGTAACAAAACAAGATCCAGAAGCAGATTTTAAAGTTAAAAAAGATTTTAAAGTGTCTCTAACTATATCTGAATCAGAAGATAGCGTTGAAGTACCAAATATAGTTGGCGAAACAATACTAGATGCAGAAAGCATTCTGTATCAATATGGCTTAAAGCTAGCCGAACCAAGCTATGAAGAAGACAAAGAGCATGAAGAAGGCATCATAATTAGGCAAGAACCGGGGGAAGGTTCTCAAGCTGAAAAGAATAGTCTAATAAAGGTTGTTGTAAGCAAGGGTAACTCTGATGAAGTTGAAGTTCCTGACTTTATAGGAAGAAACAAAGATGAAGTTATAAAAGAGCTTACAGATTTAGGACTTAAATACAAAATAACAAGCAAAGACAGTGAAGACTTTGATAAAGACATCGTTACAGATCAATCAATAACATCAGGCTCAACTGTTCAAAAAGATGAGGTTATCGACCTTGTAGTATCTAAAGGCAAGATTGAAAAGCCGGCAGAAGAAGAAACACCTGAAAATAATGAAACAAATGAAAAACCAAAAGAAGAAGACAAGCCAAAAGAAAAGGCCGCAGTCGTTATAGACATCGTTCTTCAAGCGGATCCAGACCTTGATCAAACACACTTCACTATAATTAAAAACTCTAACGGAGTAAAAGAAACTGTTTACGATCAAATGGTTAGCAAGGAAGATGGCCAAGTGAGATTCAAGTACAATGCTAAAGAAGGAGACACATTCGATATTTACAAGAACGACACTTATATAACTACAAAGCAAGCGAACTAATGAAGGGTAAAATAATTAAATCCATTTCCGGCGTTTTCTATATAGAGAGCATGGGCGAGGTCTATGAAGCAAAGCAGCTTGGAAGCTTTAAGAAGCTTAAGATGAAGCCACTTGTTGGTGACATTGCAAACTTTGTAGAAAAAGATGGCTCCTGCCTTATAGAGAGCATTGAGGAGAGAAAAAATGAGCTAATAAGGCCAAACGTAGCTAACGTAGATAATTTACTCATAGTCATGACTATAAGTACTCCAAGCATAAATTTACTTTTGCTTGACAAATTCTTAGTCATGGCTGAGTACAATCATATTAGGCCTATAATCATAATAAACAAAAAAGATATCAAGCTTGATGAACTTATATATAATATGTATAAGAGCATCGGCTACGATGTCTTCGAGACGAGTATATATGATGATGAATCCATTCACATGGTATTAGACGAGATAAAGGGTCAAACCTCGGTTCTATCAGGTCCATCTGGTGTGGGCAAGTCGTCAATAATGAACTATCTCAATAAAAACAAGCTAATTAAGACCCAAGAGATATCGACGAAGCTCAATAAGGGCAAGCAAACAACAAGGTCAGTGCAGCTCTACTCAATAGATGAAGATACGAACATCATTGATACGCCTGGCTTTACATCGCTTGAGCTTGACTTTTTGCAAGAGGAAGATGAGCTAAAAAATTATATAAAAGAATTTAATAAGTATAAGAACAAATGCAGGTTTGCGTCGTGCGCGCACATCAATGAACCTGATTGTGAGATAAAAAGACAAGTAGAAGAAGAAAATATATCGCGCATTAGGTATAAAAACTATCTACTAATGTATGAAGAGATAAAAGCAAAGAGGAGGTATTGACTTGAGAGAGATAGCACCATCATTATTGTCGGCAAACTTTTATAATTTGCAAGACGATTTAGAAAGACTAAAGAAGGCAGATATTAAGTACTTGCATCTTGATGTTATGGATGGAAATTTTGTTCCGAACATATCCTTTGGTCTGCCAATCATTAAATCAGTTAGAAAGAACACAGATTTCATTCTTGACTGCCACTTAATGATAGAAAAGCCTGAAAGATATTTGGAAGACTTTAAAAATGCCGGAGCAGACATATTAACCGTGCATCAAGAGGCGACTATACACTTACAAAGAACGCTTGCCGAAATCAGAAGACTTGGCATGAAGGCCGGTGTGTCGCTAAACCCATCGACAAGTGAAGAAACGCTTAAGTACATCATGGACGATATTGATCTAATATTAATTATGTCAGTTAATCCAGGTTTTGGTGGCCAATCATACATCGAAGCAGTTAATGAGAAGATCAAAAGAGTGAGAAAGATGATTGACGAAAGCGGCAGAGACATTATATTAGAGGTCGATGGCGGCGTCAACAAAGATAATATTAAGAGCTTAGAAGCTTTAGGAGTAGATTTATTTGTTGCGGGATCAGCAGCATTTAAAAATTCAGAGATAGAAAAGAATTTAGGAGAGTTGAGAGATGAAAAATAAAGTAGCAATAGTATTAAACGGACCAATTGATAGTTTTTTAACAGGAGATATTAAGAATTACGCCATGGTCATAGCAGTCGATGGCGGCTTAAATCACTTAGTTAAGTATAATATGGAAGCAGACCTATTCATAGGTGATTGTGATAGTGTTAATGAAGATGCACTAATCTACATGGAGACAAGTGATATCGATAGGATAGAATATGACGTAGAAAAGGACAAGACAGACTTCGAACTTGCCTTGGAATATGTAAAAGAAAAGTGCAAGATAAAGAAGATTGATGTTTTCTGTGCTTTAGGCGGAAAAGCGGATCACACTATGACGGTACTAAATAATGTCTTAGCGTATAGCAAGGACCTTGACATAACTGTCTTCGGTGGCCAACAAGCAGCAAAAGTACTTAACGAAGGCGATAAGCTTAGAGTATTGAATAGATATGATGTAGTATCCTTCTCAATGGTACCTGTTGATGAAGATGTAACTGTTTCAATCGAGTCAGCAAAGTGGGAGCTTGATCATAAAACAGTTAAGAAAGAAAGTTCATTACTAATGAGCAACAAGGCAATGGGCGAGTATGCACTAGTTACTGCACATAAGAACAGAGCCTTTGTCTTCACAACATTGTTTTTATAAAATCGATTTAGCTTAAATACAAAGAAGGCCTGTGCATTATGCATAGGCCTTTATATATACATGTGAAAGAAGCAGAGGACATCCTCTGCTTCTTCTATGTATGAGCAAAAAAAATTGCAGTTAGTCTGCAATTTTTATTCGGCTCTTTGTACCTTACCTGATCTAAGGCATCTAGTACAAACATTTATTCTTTTTACAGTTCCGTTAACGTTTGCTCTAACTCTTCTTAAGTTTGGCTTCCAAGTTCTTCTTGAGTGTCTTAAAGAGTGAGATACTTTATTACCGGCAATCTTTCCTTTACCACATATATCGCAAACTTTTCCCATTTTCTTACCTCCTCTCAAGCTTTAACTACTTAATTATAGCAAAGTTAATCATAAAAATCAAGCTTTTTTTATAAAAAATAGATTTTTTTTAAAGAAAATGTCAAAAAAACATAAAATTTCCATATATATCTTTCAAAATAAGCAATTTAATGGTATAATATAAGTAATTATGGATACAAATAAGCAAAGCAGAAGAGAAAATAAATTTATTAAGTGAATGGAGGGAGATTTATGCCTTGTCAATATACTAATGATTTAGGAACTATTAACATTGCTGACAATGTTATCGCCAAGATAGCAGGTCTATCTGCTATGGAAAGCTATGGCATAGTAGGTATGAGTGCAATCGATGCAAAAGATGGTTTTTACAAATTACTTAACATGGAGAATCTAGCTAAGGGAGTAAAGGTAGTAACAGACGGAAGCCACTTAGACATATCTTTATATGTAGTGTTGGAGTTTGGAGTTAAAATTTCAGTTGTTTGCGATAACATTATAGAAAAAGTAAAATACAATGTTGAAAGACAAACAGCTATGTCTGTTAAAAATGTCAACGTTTTTGTCCAAGGACTAAGAATGAATGACAAAAAGTAGGAGGTAAATGTGAGTACTAATAAAATTGACGCAATTGTTTTAAAGAAAGCATTGATTGGAGCTCTAAACTCACTTGGTGAAAACAAGGAAGTGGTTGACGCTCTAAATGTATTTCCTGTTCCAGATGGAGATACAGGTACTAACATGCTTCTAACAATGAAGTCAGCAGTTACAAATGCAGTTAAAGAAGAAAATAAAACTGTAAAAGAAATATCAAGTGCTTTGAGCAAGGGCGCTCTTCTTGGAGCAAGAGGAAACTCTGGTGTAATCTTATCTCAACTTCTTAGAGGTTTCAAAGAAGCTGTAGAAGATAAGGAATACATTGACATCGAAGCATTGATGGAAGCCTTTGTTAAAGCAAGTGAAGTTGCTTATAAGGCTGTTATGAGACCAACAGAAGGAACTATACTAACAGTATCAAAGGATTTAGCAAGTTTTGCAAGTAAAAACTATAGAAATTACACAGAACTTTCTAAATTTGCAGATGATTCACTTATTGCTTTAGAAGAATCATTAAACAGAACTCCAGAGCTTTTAAGCGTATTAAAAGAAGCTGGTGTAGTTGATGCTGGAGGTAAGGGTCTTTACTGTATTTTAAAAGGCGCAATAGAAGGCGCTAGAACTGAAAATCTAGAAATTACAGTTCAAGATATAAATAAGACTAAACAAACAGCTAATAGAAAAGAAATATCTACAGACAATATCAAATATGGTTATTGTACTGAATTTATTATTACTGGAGATACAAGCAAGGCCGAAGAGTTTAAGAAGACTATCTCAAAGATAGGTGACTCAATGGTTGTTGTTGCTCTTGATGATATAATCAAGTGCCATATACACTCAAACAACCCAGGTCAAGTTATTGAAGAAGCGTTAAAACTTGGTTACTTAAAGGACATCAAGATTGACAATATGCGTCTTCAACACAATGAGATACTATTTAGCGAAGAAGAGTATAAAAATACTAAAAAAGAAGACGATAAGCCAAAAGAACACAAGAAATATGGTTTTATAGCCGTAAGTTCAGGAGAAGGCTTTACAAAGATATTTAAAGATCTAAAAGTTGATGAAGTTGTTACTGGTGGCCAAACTATGAACCCATCTACAGAAGATTTTATGGAAGCCATTGATAAGATCAATGCAGACGATATATTTATCTTCCCTAACAACAAAAACATCATCATGGCAGCTAAGCAAACTATTGATCTTAGCGATAAGAATATCCATGTAGTTGAGACTAGAAATATGCCAGAAGCTATCACAGCTATGATTACATTTGATGAAGATATGAGTGCAGATGAAATTCTTGACAATATGAACGAAGCCATCAGCGAAGTAAAAACTGGTGAAGTTACTTTTGCCGTAAGAGACACTACTATCGATGGTAAAGAGATAAAGAAGGGTAACTATCTTGCTATTAGCTCATCAAAGATACTTGCAAGCTCAGCTGATCTAAATGAAACAACTATGGCTATGATAGATGAACTTATTGATGAGGACACATCTTTAGTTACTCTATATCTAGGCGAAGATGCTGAAAAAGCTCTAGCTGATGACTTAATTGAAAAACTTGAAGAGAAATATCCGGATGTCGACTTTGAAGCAATCGAGTCTAAACAAGCTTTATACTACTATATAATTTCATTGGAATAATGAAGCTAAGAGAGGTCAAGGGAGTAGGAAGCAAAACTGAAGAGTATCTAAATAGGCTTGGTTTATACACTGCAGAAGATGCACTGTTTAACAGGCCTAGAAGGTATGAGGACAGAAAGAATCTTAGGACTATCTCTGATGATAGTCTAACCGAAGCGGCTCTGTTTAAGGTAAAAGTCATTTCTTCGCCTATAATGAGGCAGAGAAATATGATGATGTTTGACGTTTGTGACGAGAAGAATAACGCAAAAGTTTTCTTCTTTGGCATGAATTTTTACAGAAATATCTTTAAGCCGGGCAAAACATTCTACTTCTTTGGCAAATTAAGTAAAAATAAATTTGGATACAGCTTTTCTAATCCTGAATTTTACAATAGTTTAAAGACAGACAGACTTGGCTACATCGGCCCAATATACAATCTTGTAAAAGGTTTATATAATTCAAAACTGGTCTCAATAGTAAGCGAGCTACTAAATACAAAAGGCTTAGTAAAAGAGATAATTCCAGAAGTTTTGATACGTGATTATAATCTATATGGTATAGATGAAGCACTTAAAGAACTGCATTTTCCAACGTCTCATGAGACTTTGGAGAAGGCGAGAAGGACTTTAGCTTTTAGAGAGATATTTACCGTTGAATATGGTTTTAAGGTCTTAAGAAAAGAAGTTCAGGATGAAAACTATGTAAAGTTCGAGCACTTTGATGAAGAAGATGACTTTATTAATGGACTTGGCTTTGAGCTAACGCCTGATCAAAAGACTGTCATAGACGAGATCAATGCTGATATGCAAGCTAATAAGAGGATGAATAGACTAGTTCAAGGAGATGTTGGTAGCGGTAAGACCATAGTCGCTGTATATGCTATGTATAAGGCGCATCTCAATGGTTACCAAGCTGCAATGATGGCACCAACTGAGATACTTGCTAAGCAGCACTACGAGAGCCTTATAGATATTTTTAAGGATGAAGATATAAATGTGGCGCTGCTATCGTCATCAATATCAAATAAAGAAAAGAATGAGATTTATGAGGGACTAGAGAGCGGAGAAATAGACATAGTTGTCGGTACTCACTCCATAATCCAAGATAAAGTCAATTTTAATAAGCTTGGACTCGTTATCACAGACGAACAGCACAGATTTGGCGTTAAGCAAAGGGCGAATTTAACGAATAAATCGATATATGCAGACACTCTTGTAATGAGTGCAACGCCGATACCAAGGACCATGTCATTAATTTTCTACGGCGACCTTGATATATCAACTATCAAGACCATGCCGCCAGGAAGGAAAAAAGTCGAGACATACGCTGTGCCTTACTCTTACAAGGAAAGAATTTTTAATTTTATAGAAAAAGAACTAAAAAAATCAAAGCAGGTCTATGTGGTTACGCCTCTGATTGAGGAGAGCGACTCGCTTGACTTGGCAAACGCAAATGATGTATATTTAGAATTGAAGGAGCATTTCAAAGATTATAATGTGGCTCTCCTTCATGGAAAGACATCAAACGAAGAGAAGAACAAGATTATGTCAGCTTATGAAGATAACGAAGTGCAGATACTTGTTTCAACTACTGTCATAGAGGTCGGCGTAAACGTTCCTAATGCTAATCTAATGATTATACTAAACGCAGAAAGGTTCGGCTTATCTACGCTTCACCAATTAAGAGGCAGGGTAGGAAGAAGCTCAGATCAAGCGTATTGCGTCCTTGTTTATGACAAGCTAAACGATATTAGCTATGAGAGATTAAAATTGATGCAAGAGACAGGCGACGGCTTTGAAATATCGAAGAAAGACTTGATACTAAGAGGACCAGGAGACTTTTTCGGAACAAAGCAGCACGGCTCTATTGATTTTAAATTCTTTGATTTTGATAAAGATACCGAGATGATTAATGATATTAACAAAGAGGTTTTATCAATACTCAGAGGCGACATTGATTACGAAAAAGACAGATACGAAGCCTTATTAAATAATATGGACTCTGTTTTTTATGATAGCAAACAAGATATCATCTTAAATTAAGAGGCAAGCTATGAGAGTTATATCAGGCGAATTCAAATCAAGAAAATTAATAGCACCAAAAGGCCTCAAGACGAGACCTACTTTGGATAATATAAAAGAAACAATATTTAATATCATATCGCCAATAAGGCTTAACGCATCCGTCTTAGACCTATTTAGCGGCACAGGACAGATAGGCATTGAGTTTTATTCAAGAGGCGCGAAGGACGTCTACTTAGTAGATTCATCGCGCGAGGCCATAAGCGTTATAAATAAAAATTTAGAAAGCTTAAAGCTTAATGACGAGATAAAGCTTATGAAGATGGATGCCATAAGAGCCTTAAAAGGGCCTCTTAAGGAGAAAAAATTTGATTATATCTTCTTAGATCCGCCATATAAGAGTCATGAGCTTCTAAATGAAGTACTTAAGCTAATTATCTCTCTTGATTTACTTGATGAGAAGGGCAGTATAATCATAGAAGAAAACAAAGACTATGATTTATCTGAGGCCATTAGCACGGATGATTTTGATATTGATACAAGAACAATTGGCGATAAGAAAATATTTTTTATAAAGAGGTGTTAAATGAAAGCTATATATCCCGGTAGTTTTGATCCTATAACCAATGGGCACATTGATATCATCAACAGATCTAAGGATATGTTCGATGAGTTAATCATAGGCATAACTACTAATGTACAGAAAAAACACTTATTTACTATAGATGAGAGAAAAAAGATGATAGAGGAAATCTTCAAAGACGAAAAGAAGATTAAGGTAAAGACTTTTGATGGTCTTCTTACTTCATTTTGTGAAGAAGAGGGTACCAACTACGTAATAAGAGGTTTAAGAGCCGTTTCTGACTATGAATACGAACTTCAAATGGCGATGGCGAATAAATCACTTAATAGCGACTTAGAAACTATATTCTTAGTTGCGTCACATAAGTTCAACTTCCTTAGCTCTTCAATTGTGAAAGAGATTGCCTACTATCATGGAGATATATCGGCCTTAGTGCCAGAAAATGTTGAAATAGCATTGAAAAAGAAATACGAAAGGGGTTAAAAAATGGATGTATTAGGTCTTATTGATGAGATTGAGGACATTGTTGAAACAGCGGGTTCTCTTCCTCTAACAAGTAAGGTTTTAGTTCAAAAAGAAGAATTACTAGACATTATAAGCGAGTTAAGAATAAAACTTCCAGATGAAATAAAACAAGCTGCATGGATCAAAGAAGAAAGAGAAAGAATTATAAGCGAAGCAAATAAAGATGCAGAACAAATTATTAAAGAAACAAGATTAAAACTTGAAGAACTTGTAAGCAAAGAAGAAGTTTTAAAAGAAGCTAATGAAAGAGCAAAAGACATTATGAATAAAGCACAAATTGCTTCAACAAACCTAAAGCGCTCTTCGCTTGAATACTCAGACAAGCTTCTAATGAACGCACAAGAAAACTTAAAAGACATGATTACTACTTTGAATGAAAACAGAACAGAGCTTAGAAAGATGTCAGCTTCTGTTAGCCAAGAAAATCACGTAGCACAAGAAAAAGAAGAAAAGTAAAAAAATAAATGCGAAAGTACATAATTACCTTCGCATTTATTTTTTTTATTTGTTTTATAATTATTTTGCCATTGGCGAGTTTGTTGACTTGCCTTCAAGCGATTCAATTGCGTCCTTAAATACTTCGGCAATAGTTGGGTGAGCATATATCATATTTGATAAGTCTTCAACACTTAGACCATTGGCCATAGCTATAACAGCGTAGTGGATTAATAGGTCAGCGTCCTTACCGATGATGTGGCAGCCTAAAATCTTCTTGTGATCCTTTGTTGATAGTATCTTTATAAAGCCTTTAGTTCCACCAACTGCAAGTGCCTTGCCATTTGCTTGGTACATGGACTTTGCTTTATCATACTCAATGCCTTCTTTTTCAAGTTCTTGTTCAGTCTTACCAACTTGAGCAAGTTCTGGAACTGTGTATAATACAGCTGGAACTATTGATAGATCAGTTTTTGGCTCAAGTCCAGATAATTGTTCAACTACGTGGAAGCCTTGAGCTGTAGCAAAGTGAGCTAATTGAGTGTTTTTGTATATAACGTCCCCTATAGCGTAGATATTGTCGTTTGATGTCTTTAAGTTTTCATCAACTAAAACGCCGCCGTCCTTTGTTTCAACTTTAGCTGCTTCAGTGTTAAGACCATCAGTATTGCTTGCTCTTCCTAAAGCAACTAATACATATTCAGCTTCATACTCTTTAGTAGTTTCTTTGCCTACCATTTGCGTAGTTACTTTAAGCATATCGCCAGCTTGCTCTATCTTTTTAGAGTGTTGTTTTGTAGCGAACTTTAGATTTGGATTTTTTAATATTGATTGTAATCTCTTTTGTATTTCAATATCTGCTGTCTTAAACATATTGTTACCGATAACAGTTACTTCAGTACCAAAGCTTGCGTAGATAGTAGCAAATTCAAGGCCTATAACGCCTGTACCTATAACTATCATTGACTTTGGTATCTCTTTTAAACTTAGTAGAGTAGTTGAGTTTAAAACCTTTGGCAAATCACAGCCTTCAAGTGGCTTGATGTCCTTTGATCCAGTAGCTATGATGCACTTATCAAAAGTAACGTTTTCTTCACCGCCATCATTTAAAACTACTTTTACTTCATTTTCGCTAACGAAGGAAGCAGTACCTTTTAAAAGCTTGATATTGTCATATGTTGAGATTAAATATTCGATTCCATCTCTAAGTTTACCCATTACATCTTGTTTTCTTTGGTAAATCTTTTCAGTATCAAGACCATATCCATCAACTTTCACGCCAAATTCTTCAGCGTTTTGAACTTCGCTATAGAAATCAGCTATCTTAACCATAGTCTTAGTAGGTATGCAGCCAATGTTTAAGCAAGTACCACCAAGTAAGTTCTTTTCAACAAGAACAACATCATTTCCTAGTTGAGCAGCTCTGAAAGCGGCTTCGTATCCGCCAGGACCTGCGCCGATAATTAGTAATTTCATATATGTCCTCCTTTATATTATTTATTTTATTCCTAACATTTTAATTATATCATATAATTTGCTATTTCTTAAGAGTTTTTTTCTATACTTTGTAAATTAATCTTGTAAGCATCTTTTACATCCATGCCCTTCATCAGATAATAAATTTTATCATTGTTTACCAAGATCTCAAGGTCTAGCTTGCTTTCTTTACTTAAATTATCAAGATCTTTGTACTTGCTAATGATATTTACATCGCTATGTTTTTTTATCTCTTTTAAAACTTTTTTTCCTATATCATTAGCGCATAAAGGAATTATAAAATCATATTCATTATCTCTTGAAACACTATCTTTATAAATGTTTAATAGCATTACTAATAAAAATCTATTGATCTTGCTCTTTGAAAAGTTTTTTCTTGAGACCATATCCATAAATTCATTATAGCTCTTCGCCTCATAGATGTATTTTTTAATATAGTTTACAGCATCTTCATCATATTCAAAATACATTTTAAAATTATTTTCTCTTATAAATGTGGCCTTGATATAGGAAAAATATTTTTCTAAGTCAATAATTTTTTCTTGTGGCAGTGCTGGGACTAAATCACTCACATCTTCACCCTTATATATAAGAGAGCGTATATGGCTCGCACTTGCCATGCCACCCTCATCGCACTCATCATTATAGCCGGGGCCATGTCTTTGCACGGCGAATGGCTTCATCGCGCTCTTCGTTTCGTCAAGAGCACTTATATACTTATAAGCAAGTATATTGTTTGATTTATTCATTATATCCGTCTTAGTAAGCTCATTAAAGCTTAAAGCGTAAGCCCTTGAGAATGAAAGACCACTCGTCAAATGCTTTTTAATTAGCTCATCAAATTGCTTTTCATTTGCCTTCATCGTTTCATGTGCCTTTCTAAAAGCCTCTATACCATCTTCGCTGCCAAAGCTTAGGTAGTCAATTACGTTTAGCTTATTTAGTATGTTCACAGCATTTTTTGCAAATATATCTGCAGGTGCTATAGAAGAGAAGACAGGCAGCTCAAGGACGAGGTCACAGCCATATTCACAGGCAATCTTAGCTCTTTCATATTTAGTAAAAGCGCTAGGAAGACCTCTTTGAACAAAATTGCCACTCATCAAAGCTACCACTGCATCGGCGCCTAGAGCTTCTTTTGTTTTATGAATATGGTAGATGTGGCCATTGTGAAATGGATTGTACTCAGAAATGATTCCGACTATTTTCAACTTTTTCCCTTCTTTCTTAAAAAACACTTGAAATTTTCTACAATTTATTATATCATATATGTGTATGATTTGTTAAATATTTAGGGAGGTAAAAATGAAAATATTAGTAATTAATTGCGGATCATCATCATTAAAGTATCAATTAATGAACATGGATGACGAAAGCGTAATCTGTAAAGGTTTAGTAGAAAGAATCGGTATTGAAGGCTCTAAGCTAACTCACAAGGTTGAAGGAAGAGAAAACTTTGTAGTTGAAGAAGCTATGAAGGACCACAAGGCAGCTATGAAGCACGTATTTGACGCACTTGTTGACAAAGAACACGGCGTTGTTGCTTCACTTGATGAAATCGACGGTATCGGTCACAGAGTACTACATGGTGGAGACAAATTAACTGACTCAACACTTGTTACTGAAGACGTTAAGAAGACTATCGAAAAGTTCATCTGCTTCGGACCACTTCATAACCCAGCAAACCTTATGGGTATAGAAGCTTGCGAAGAGCTTGTAAAGGGTAAACCAAACGTTGTTGTTATGGATACGGCCTTCCATCAAACAATGCCAGCTAAGAACTTCATGTACGCTATTGACTATGATCTATATGAAAAGTATAGACTTAGAAAATACGGTTTCCACGGAACTTCTCATAAATATATAGCACATAGAATGGCTGAAATACTTAATAAAGATTTATCAGAACTAAACATAATCAACTGCCACTTAGGCAATGGATCAAGTTTAGCTTGCATTAAGAATGGTAAAGTTTACGATACATCCATGGGTGTTACACCGCTTGAAGGCCTTGTAATGGGTACAAGATCAGGCGATATCGACCCAACTGTTGTTACATTCCTATGTGAAAATGAAAATATTACTCCACATGAAGCTAATCAATGGTTAAATAAAAAATCGGGTGTACTAGGAGTTTCTAAGCTAAGCTCGGACTTTAGAGACCTTGAAGAAGCAAGAGACAAGGGTAACGAAAAAGCAGGACTTGCACTTGATATGTTCACAAACAGAGTTAAGAAGTACATCGGTGCTTACATGGCTCAAATGCCAGAGCTTGACGCCATCGTTATGACTGGTGGTATTGGTGAAAACTCTGACACAATGAGAAGAGAAATTCTTCACGGACTAGAACACCTAGGCATTGAACTAGATGACAAGAAGAACGACGGCACTAGAGGAAAAGAAGTAGACATCGCTAAAGATGGCGCTAAGATTAAGATCTACATCTGCCCAACAAACGAAGAATTAATGATAGCAAGAGACACAAAGGAAATTATTTCAAAATAATTTAAAATAAGATAGAAAAAGTCTTGACAAAAGAGATAAAAAACAGTATAATTGTAATGTTATAAATGCGAATTAGTAAAGAAATACATTTACTGTAAGTTAAGGAGGTGTTTTTAATGGCAGTACCTAAAGGACGTACATCAAAACAAAGACGTAACAAGAGAAGAGCTTCATCTTATACATTAAGAAAAGCAACTTTCGTTGAATGTCCTCAATGTCATGAAATGAAAAGACCACACAGAGTATGCATGAGCTGTGGTTATTACAATGGTGAAAAGGTTTTAGATGTTGAATAAAAAATACTCAGGTTAATTCCTGAGTTTTTTTATTTTTTATTGTACCTACTAGGTTCAAAGGAGCTTGGAGCAGTTTCAAGTGGGACAATGAAAAAACTAGGACTATCTCAATAAATACTAACGCAAGCACAAGTATTAAATTGACTTTTAAACTGATGTATGCTATAATTTAAGGCAAGATTTAATGCAAGTTGATGGTTGATCATTTTTGATAGGATGTGCAGTTGTCGCTTGTATTGCACTTTTTGGTCTAGGAGTATATAATGGATATAAAGATACTAAGGATCAAAAAAATAAACCGTTATAGATTGGAGGTGACTTTTTTATGAAATTTTTAGGAAAATCAATGGATTCTTATCCTAGATATTATAAAATAGTAGGTATTCTTATACTCATGTTTCTTTTATATAAGTTTGGGTATTTAATTGGCAAGTTTGTTGCAAATATCAATTTATAAACTGTGTACTGATTATTTTTAAAGCTCAGCATATTTGTAAAGGAGAATAAATGAAAACAGAAATACTTAGAGTTTTTAAAATTGTATTGCTATTTATTTCATTATTTGTGATTAATATTATATTCTTTAAAATTATTTCACTTTTAGGGTTTAGTATTATTATGACAGATTTAAGCTATTTGGTGCCTCCGTTATTTGCAACAATTGTATTGTTATTAATTAATAAATATAAAAAAACTAAGTAATTATTTAATTTGTATTGTTTTTTAGATTAATTATATATAAATACTGAAAATACAAATAACTACATGCATTTAACGGAAATTATTATAAATAATTAAATTTTTAATTTTAATAATTTATGGAGTTATCTAATCAAATAAATAGTCTGACTCAGGCTAATGCCTGAGTTTTTTTATTTTTATGGTGTTCCTACTAGGTTCAAAGGAGCTTGGAGCAGTTTCAAGTGGGACAATGAAAAAACTAGGACTATCTCAATAAATACTAACGCAAGCACAAGTATAAAATAGGATAAATTGACTTATCAGCCTATTTATGATATAATATATCTTAACAATAAAACGGATAAGGGGTAATAATATGGCAATTTCTTATAAACCATTATGGCACTTATTGGTAGAAAGAGAAATGAACAAAGAAGACTTAAAAAGAGCTGCAAGCTGTAGTTCCATTGAAAGAGGTATTAGATATCCTGATTAACTATAGAAATAATATTTATTTAGACAGGAGGAAATAAAGTGAGTCAAGAAAATAAGATAAATCAATCTTGCTGAGGTTCAATACAAAAAACCACTGGTACAGTGGAAGAAAAAGCAAATTGCCCCAAATGTCACAAAATAGGAGAAAAGGTTAAGAATATAACTGTAAAGCATATGGTATCAGAAAACCTTATGGGAAAGGTTGTAGATGAAGAAACTTACTATTTATGTATGAATGAAGATTGTGATGTCGTGTATTATAACTTAAACAATGAAAGAGTTTTTTATAAGGAAGATGTAAAAGTTCCTATATGGTTTAAAAAGGATGCAAATCCCAAATATATATGCTATTGCAACCAAGTTACAGAGCAACAAATTATAAACGCTGTTTTAGATGATGGTGCAAAGAATATTAAAGATATTATTAGACTTACAGGGGCAATGAAAAATGCAAAGTGCGAAATTAACAATCCTTTGGGTAAATGCTGTAGTCCTTTTATTCAAGAAACCATCAATAAGGCATTAAAAAGCAAATAATAGTTTGCGACACATAATTTATAAAGTACGTCACAACAGTAATAAAATTAAAAATAATAAAAAACTATAGAATTAAAATTTTAACGGTTCAGATGCAAAAGTCTGGGCCGCTTTTTTATTTTTCCCGGAAAGGAGGTCGCCTATATGGTAAATGATGAAGTTAATAATAAGGCTATAAATATTGAGATAAAAGTGGCTCAGTATTCAGCAAAGGCTATTTTAAAAGCTATGAAAAAGATTATAGAAGATGCCAATGAAAAAAGTCAACAACTTGCAGATTATATTAGTGAAAAAAGAAAAACCAATTCAAGGAAACTTAAGGATATGGTAAAGAAAGGTCATCTGGAAAATATTGATAAGCAAATCGAAAATAAATTCAATGCTTTTAAGGATTACGCATAAAGGCGTAAAATAAATTGGGGGTTTGTTAGAGATAAAGATACAAGACTTTATATTAACAATACAAACTACACAAAAGAAATGAATAATGAAAATTGGAAAAGGTTGGAAGATTTACTTTAATGCGTTGTTAGATGACAAGAAATTTAATAATGAAACTTTTAAAGAGATAGCATAAATGTTATCTCTTTTTTATTACAAGAAATAAGGTATATATAGGAGATAGAAATTAAAAACGCTATCGTCTTTTTTATATTAAATACGGGTAAAAATATTAACAAGAAATTTGTAACGTTTTGATTTTTCAATCGTCTAACTATTAGAAAGCAAGAAAGGGTGTGATTTTATGGACTATGATTACGAAATAATATATAAAGAATATTTTTCTAAAGTATATTTATATGTTTTGACCATTAGTCATGATGAACATATAGCTGAAGAAATCACACAAGAAACTTTTTTTAAAGTAAAATAACTACGTATCTCATCTCATTCATAAAAAACTTGATTTAATAGGCAAAATAATGTATAATAATTATGGATTTAGAACGGAGGAAATTATGAAGTTATTAATTGATACACAAGGCGGCGACAATGCACCTAAAGCTATGCTCATGGCTGTGCAAAAAGCAAAGGCAGAGGACAGCTCTTTAGATTTTGTTTTGTTCGGCGATAGAAAAGAGATTGAAGAGCATCTTGGAGCTGATGCAGCGAATTATGAGATAGTTCAAACTGAAGACATTATAACAAATGAGGACGAGGCGGCTCTATCCATAAGAAAGAAAAATAAAGCATCCATAGTCCTAGCATCAAAGTACTTAGTTGAAAATGATGATGCAGATGCCTTTATATCATCTGGATCAACTGGCGCGCTTCTTGCGGCAGCTATGCTTATAGTAAAGAGGATAGACGGCTTTAAAAGAGCGAGCATACCAACATTCTTACCGGGAATAAAGGGACCAACACTACTTTTGGATTCAGGGGCCAATGTTGACTGCGAGCCAGAATTTATTTATGAATTTGCAAAACTTGGATCAAAGTACGTTGAAAAGCTACTTGGCATAGAAAGACCGAAGATTGCTTTGGTATCTAACGGCGCTGAAGCTAAAAAGGGTAATGAGCTAACTAAGAAGGCTCATGAAATACTTAAAAATTCAGAACTTAATTTTATTGGCAATATCGAAGCCAATGAAGTGCTTACAACTGATGCAGACATCATCGTTCAAGACGGTTTCGTAGGCAATGTAATACTAAAGGAGCTTGAAGGAGCTAGCAAAGTCTTTGTGGGAAGCATAAAGAACTTTATTATGAAGGATGAGAAATATTTTTCCTCTGATGAAATGAAGATGTCATTTTTAAAGGATGTCATGTCTCTTATGGGACTTACTAAGTACGGCGGATCACCTGTCTTAGGTGTAAATAAAGCAATAATCAAAGCACATGGCAATAGTGATGAGAAGGCATTTTACCTAGCTATAAGAAATACTGTTGACTTTGTGAATTCAGGAGTTATAGAATATTTAAAGGAAAATTAGGAGGAGCTATGTTAGAAGAAAAAATTAAAGAAATAATTGCTAAGCAATTTAAAGTAGATCTTAAAGATTTAAAGGACGAAACAAGATTTAAAGAAGATTTAAAGGCAGATTCCATCGCCATAGTTGAATTAATTATGAATTTAGAAGACGAATTAAATGTAAGCCTTGATGATGACAAGGTTACAAGTGTTAAAACAGTTGGAGAGGCAATCGCACTAGCCATAGAAGCTGCAAAATAATGAAGAATTCTGATATATCCGATGCTCGCGAAAAGCTCAAAAGCTTGCAGGCGATTATCGGATATAATTTTAATGATGAAAATTTGCTCTTCACTAGCTTAGTTCATAGGAGTGCTAGGGAAGCAGAACTTTTAACTGTGCCATATGATGCTCAGAGTCTTGAGTTTTTAGGCGACAAAGTACTTTCATATGTTTTGGCAAAGTATTTATTCACTAAGTACATAGACAAGGACGAAGGCGCTCTATCAGAGCTTATTGCTATGCTTGGCAAAGCTTCATACCAAAATATGGTTGCTAAAAATCTTCATTTGGATGAGTACATCTATATGGAAGCAAATTTAAGATTAAATCTTGATAAGACTTCGATACTCTCTGATCACTTAGAAGCCTTGATAGCTGCCATATACTTAGATTCAGACATCGATGCAGCTGAAAAGTTTATACTGGATAAATATTTAAAAGATGCACATCTTGTTCTAGATACGAAGAATGACTTTATAAATTATAAGAGCATTTTAATTGAATATGCTCAAAAACACGATTTAGAATTAGTGTATACACTTTTGAATGAATATGGTCCAGATAATGAAAAAAGTTTTGAGTATGCTGTCGAACTTGATGGTTATAGGGCGATTGCTATAGCTAAGAGAAAGAAGGCTGCTCAGCAATTAGCATCTAAAGAACTTGCGATTGAATTGAAATTGATAAAATGAAAAAAAACTATATAATACCAATTTTTATACCGCATCTAGGCTGCCCAAACGATTGCATTTTCTGCAATCAAAAGAAGATAGCAAAGGATTACGATGCGCAAAAAGAAGAAAATATAAAAAAGGATATAGAAAAGTATTTGGCGCTATATGAAGGAAAAAGTGATATAGAGCTTGCTTTTTATGGAGGCAGCTTCACTGCGCTTGATTACCCACTTATGCTTAGCTACTTAAAGCTTGCAAATACATACATAGAGCGTGGCCTCATTGACAGCATAAGGATATCGACAAGGCCGGACGCTATAAGCGAAGAAATTCTTGACGAGCTGGAAAAGTATAATGTAAAAACCATTGAGCTAGGCGCGCAGTCAATGAATGACGCTGTTTTAGATGCACTTAGGAGAGGTCATAAGGCTGCTGACACCATTCGCAGCGCTAAAATGATTAAGAAGAGAGGCTTTACTCTTGGCTTTCAAATGATGACGGGCCTATATAAGTCAAGTAAAGAGATGGATATAGCTACAACTGAAGCGATAGCTGCGCTTGAGCCGGACTTTGTAAGGATATATCCAACTCTTGTAATAAAGGACACAGAGCTTGTAGATAGACTTAAAGACGGCTCGTATAAGCCCTTAGATGTAGACGAGGCAGTTGATACGCTTAAGAGCTTAGTTATCATTTTTGAAGCAAAAGACATTGAGATAATTAGGATAGGTCTTCAAACTACTGATAATATTCAGCTAGGTAAGGACGTAGTGGCAGGGCCATTCCACCCGGCGATACGCTCATTAACATACGAGGCAATCTATCTAGAGATCATAGAAGAATTTATTGAGCTTAATAAAATCACAAATGATTTTACCATAGCTTCTTCAAAAAAAGTCGCTTCATACTTGAGTGGCTCTAGAAAAACAAATAGAAAGAAAATTTATCAAAAATATAAAATAAATTACGAGATAAAAGGCATCTTTGATGAGGACGATAGGCTTATGTTTTACAATGGAAGCCCGCAAAGTTACTCATTTAAGATTCTTTTAAAGAATAAGTACGAAAGGGGCAAATATTTTGCGTTTAAATAAATTAATATTGAAGGGCTTTAAATCCTTCGCAAATAAAACTGAGATAGTCTTTACCCCTGGAGTTACAACGATTGTAGGGCCTAATGGCAGCGGTAAGAGTAATATATCTGACGCTGTTAGATGGGTTTTAGGCGAGCAAAGCAATAAATCACTTAGAGCAAATAAGGCAAGTGACGTTATCTTCCAAGGAACTGAGGAGAAAAAAGCACTTGGCTACGCTCAAGTAAGTATAGTGTTTTCAAACGACGATAACGCTCTACCTGTTGAATACCAAGAGGTTGAAGTCACAAGACGCATGTATCGCTCAGGCGAGAGCGAATTTTTTATAAACAATAAAAAGGCCAGAATGAAGGACGTTAGAGAGCTTTTCCTAGACACAGGCGTTGGCAAGGACGGCTACTCCATCATTGGCCAAGGAAGGATAGACGAGATACTATCAAACAAGCCAGAGGACAGAAGAGCCATCTTTGAAGAGGCATCAGGCGTTAGTAAGTATAGATACAAAAAGGAAGAATCTTTAAGGAAGCTTGATAAGACTGAGGCGAATTTACTTAGAATAAAAGATATTCTTTATGAAATAGAACAAAATGAAGCGAGACTTAAGGGCGAATCGGAAAAAGCCAGAGAGTATAAGGGCCTTATGGAAGAGTACAAAAAGGTAGACGTATCTATTTCATACAATGCTTATGAAAAGATAGAGAAGAATTTACTCAAATTTACAGCGGATAAAGAAAGGCTCATCGATGATTTAAAATTAAGTGAAATAAAGAATAAAGAAGTTGAAGAGAGCGCTGCGCCACTACAAGCTGAACTTAAGAAGTATGAAGCACTTATCGATGAGATTAAAGAGCAAAGAAATAAAGACCTTAGGGACTTTGATATCAATAGGCAAAAGCTTGAGATAAACAAAGAAAAACTTAAATCAATAGAAGATAAAGTTCTTGATAACAAATTAAAAGAGAAAGAGCACGAAAATAAATTACTAGAATCAGAAGAAAAGATAAAAACATTATCTCTTGTGAAAAAATCAAGCGAAGAAACTTTATTAAAGATAGCTAAGGACCTTGAAGCACTTAAAAATGAAAATGCATCTTATGATAGAACTAGCTACGATGACGCTATGAATATGGGCCTAGCGCTTGATAAAGAACTTGAGGCGCTAAGACTAAGTATAGAAAACAAGAATAATAATAAAGCTACTCAAAACGAAAAGCTTAAGGATATAGAAAAAAAGATAAGCGATAAAGAAAATGAATTAAATAAGCAAAATGATGAATTCGATAAAGCAAATAGCAATCTTAATGATTTAAATAAGACGTTTAGTGAAAAGGAAGAGCTTTATAAGAAAGCAAAAGATGAGATCACAGCAAAAGTTGATGAATTAGCAAAGTCAAAGGACGCTTACTTTGCTTTAGAAAATGACATTAGAGTTTTAGAAAAAAGTTATGAGATGCACAAGAATCTCGAGGAAAACCTCGATGGCTACTACAGAAGCGTTAAAGAGATAGCTAAGGCTGCGAAGAAAAATTATTTCAAATCTGAATCGAGACTAGTGGTCGACATCTTTAACTGCGATGAAAAGCACTCACTTGCTATAGAATCAGCACTGCAATCGAATTTACAAGCCATAGTCATAGATAGAGACGACTATGCCAAAGAGTACATCGACTTTTTGAAGAAGAATAACTATGGTAGAGCGACTTTCTATCCACTTAATAGATATATTTCTAGATCAAACGAAAACTATAATATTAATGACAAAGATGCCATTGGTTTTGCGAGTGAGCTAATTACTTATGATAAAAAATATGACAATCTATTCAAGAGCCTGCTTCAAAGAACAGTTGTAACGACTACTTTTGATGCTGCACTTAGAATATCTAAAGTCCACAAGCAATATAGATACGTTAGTTTAGATGGACAAATAATAAATTCATCTGGATCAATAGTGGGCGGTAGCCAAGTAAAATCATCATTTATCTCGCGTAAACACATGCTTACTAAGCTAATGGAAGAGATAAATGAGAAGAGAAAATCATTAGAAGCAGCTAAAGCGGCGCTTATAAATAAGGAAGAAGAGATTAAGAATGAAAAGACATCTTATGACAAACTAAATGAAGAAATCATTGCAATAAACGAAAAGATAAATGCGGCTAAAAAAGAAATCAATTCACTTGAGATAAACATAGCTTTTGCACAAAGAGATATAAGTGAGGCAAAAACTCAAAGAGAAGAGCTTACGAAATCACTTGAAGCACTTGAAGAAGAGATAGCTCAAGGCACTAAGGACTTAGAAGAGCTTAAGAATAAAAAGCTTGAGCATGAGAAGACGATAGAAGCTGAAAAAGAACTTATCAAAGGCTTTGAAGAAGAAAAAGATAGACGAAACGAAAAGCTTCTTCAAATAAGCGTTGAAAAATCTACTTTAGAAGCAAAGCTTGAAAGAACTGAGGAAGACATTGCTATATCACAAGAGTATATAGCTAAGTCACAAGAGATTAAAGATGGCCTTGCAAGCGATTTTAAGGAGCTTAGCCAAAATAAAGAAGCACTTGAAAATGAAAATGCTAGCATCATGGACTTCTTAAAGAAAAATGAAGAGCTTGAACAAGAATACATTGATAAGATCAATCAAAAGACAGATGAAAAGGAAAAAGTTTTATCTAAGATCTTTGATTTGCAAAATGAGATAAAGACTTGTCAAGAAGGCATAATAGCCATCAAGGACGAGATTAATAAGAATGAGGTCCTACTTGCTCGTAACGAAGTAATGAAAGATAATATAAAAGAAAAGTTATCGAACGATTACTTCATTAACGTTGAAAATATTGACAAGGATAGTCTTGTTAAGGCAAGCTCAAAAGACTTAAAAGAGCTACAAGAAAAGATTGATGCCCTTGGCGATGTATCACTATCATCTATAAAAGAGTATGAAGACACATTGACAAGATTAGAGTTCTTAAGAAAGCAATATGACGATATGCAAGAGTCTAAAGAGGACTTACTAAATATAATCGACGATATCGACGAAACTATCAAGATAAAGTTTAAAGATAACTTCAATATTATTCAAGGGTATTTCTCAGAGATATTCCAAAACTTATTTGGTGGCGGCGAAGCGAAGATATATATAAGCGACGAAAGCGATATACTTAACTCAGGTATTGAGATAGAGGCGCGTCCACCAGGAAAGAGCATGCAATCACTAAGTCTACTATCAGGAGGAGAGAAGACTTTAACAGCGATAGCTTTATTATTTGCGGTACTAAAGTCAAAACCATCGCCATTCTGTATACTTGATGAGATAGACGCGGCTCTTGATGATGCCAACATCAGTAAGTACACAGCTTACCTTGATAGGATTAAGGACGAAACACAATTTATACTTATCACACATAGAAAGGTAACTATGGAGATATCGGACGCTATATACGGCATTACTATGAAAGAAAAGGGCATAAGCTCGATACTTTCGATGAAATTAACTTAAGAGGTGAAATATGTTTAATTGGTTTAAAAAGAAAAATAAAGATGAAGAGCAAAAAGAAGTTCAAGAACAAAAAGTAGATTTAGCAGCAGAAGAGCCAGATCAAAGGCCTTTGAATGAAGAAGTAAATTTAGATGAAGAAGCAAAAACAAATGCAGAAGCAAAAACGAATGACGAAGCAAAATCAAATGCAGAAGCAAAAACGATTGACGAAGTAAAATCAAATGCAGAAGTAAAAACGAATGACGAAGCAAAAGTGAATGAAGAAGCGCCAAAAGAAGCCAAAGAAGAAAAATCATCTTTCTTCAAGAGAATGTTCTCAGGCCTTGAAAAGACAAGACAAAATCTAAATTATAAGCTTCAAACAGTCTTTAAAGGCACAGACATTGACGATGACTTTTACGACGAGCTAGAAGAAGTTCTAGTCACATCAGACATTGGCGTTGAAACTGTTATGAACATTATCGACAATCTAAAAGAAAGACTTGTTAGAGAAAATATTTTAGAGAGAAAAGATGCTCTTCCTATATTAAAGGATGAGATCAAGAACATAATGAATGACAATATTACATCGAGAGATTTGAAGCTTGAGCCATCTCCAGCCATACTTCTAGTTGTTGGTGTCAATGGCGTTGGCAAGACGACTACCATAGGCAAACTTAGCTACCAATTCAGACAAGAGGGCAAAAGCGTTTTGATTGCCGCTGCCGATACATTTAGAGCGGCTGCCATTGAACAGCTTAAAGAATGGGCCAATAGAGCAAACGTTGACATCATCGCTCATGAAGAATCAGCTGACCCAGCAAGCGTTGTCTTTGATGCGATCATGGCGGCTAAAGCAAGAAAGACTGATATACTTATCTGCGACACAGCAGGTAGACTTCATAACAAACAAAACTTAATGAATGAGCTTAACAAGATTAAAAGAGTTATCGATAGAGAATTTCCTAACGCAGTTAAAGAAAATTTATTGGTTCTCGATGCGACTACTGGTCAAAACGCCATCATACAAGCGAAGTCCTTTAAGGAGACGAGCGACATAACAGGTGTTTGCGTTACTAAACTAGACGGCACTGCTAAGGGCGGCGTCATCATTGCACTTGAGAGCGAATTACATTTACCAGTTAAGATTATAGGTGTCGGTGAAAAGATAGAGGACCTTCAAGCCTTTAACGTCGATGACTTCGTTGAAGCATTATTTTAAAAATATTTAAATAATTTTAAAAAAAGTATTGACAAAAGTCAATCTATATAGTATTATATTAACTGTCAAGTAAATAGCTTGACAGTTTTTTATGTGATAACACTAAGAACGACACGAGTTTTATAAGGAAAAAGATAAAATGAAAGTACTAGATGATTATATATATATCGGAAGACTCTTAGACTTCTACGGAAGCCTATTAACAGAGAGCGAGTCGAAGTCGGTTGATTACTATTACAACGAAGACTACTCACTTACTGAGATAGCTGAGCTTCTTTCAATATCAAGACAAGCGGTGAGCCTTAACATTAAAAGAGCTATAGACAAGTTAAAGTCTTACGAGGCAGCACTTAAGCTTATAGAGAAGTTTGATAATAGAAAAGAGGCCAAGGATAGATTAGAAATTATCTTCAATGGCATTAACAGCTGTGACGATATAGATGAAATTAAAGGAAGAATTAAAGAAGCTGAAGAGATTATAAACGAGATCTAAAAGGAGCAATAATGATATTTGAGAGCTTATCAGAAAAACTACAAAAAACATTAGACGGCTTAAGAGGCAAGGGCAGACTTAGTGAAAAGGATGTCGATGCGGCACTTAGAGAAGTAAAGCTAGCTCTTCTTGAAGCGGATGTTAATTATAAGGTAGTTAAGAATTTTATAAATACATTAAAAGAAAGAGCCATAGGCACTGAAGTTATGGAGAGTTTAACTCCTGGTCAACAAGTTATTAAGATTGTTAATGAAGAATTAATTAATCTTATGGGCAAGACTAAAGAGGGCCTAAACCTTAGCAAGAACCCAAGCATCATCTTGATGTGCGGTCTTCAAGGTGCAGGTAAGACAACTACTACAGGTAAACTTGCTGTAAACCTAAGAAAGAAAGGCAGAAGACCACTATTAGTTGCCTGCGACGTCTATAGACCAGCAGCGATTAAACAGCTAGAAGTTGTTGGAAAGTCAATTGACGTGCCAGTATTTTCAATGGGCGACAAGATAAAGCCTATTGACATAGCTAAGAGCGCTATAGAGCACGCTAAGAAGAATGGTAACGACGTAGTTATTGTCGATACAGCGGGACGTCTACACATAGACGAAGTACTGATGGATGAGCTAAAAGGTTTAAAAGAAAACTTGGAGCCATCAGAAATACTTCTTGTACTTGACTCAATGACTGGACAAGACGCAGTAAACGTGGCAAAAGCCTTTGATGATGCACTTGGCATAACAGGAGTAATATTAACAAAGCTAGACGGTGACGCTAGAGGCGGTGCGGCACTTTCAATTAGAGCCGTAACTGACAAACCAATCAAATACGTTGGTATGGGCGAAAAGATGGATGAGCTTGAAGAGTTTCATCCAGACAGAATAGTTTCTAAGATACTTGGTATGGGCGACGTGCTTACTCTTATTGAGAAGGCGCAAAGCAATATTGACCAAAAGAAAGCTATGGAGCTTGAGAAAAAATTAAGGGAAGAAACATTTACCCTTGATGATTTCTTAGATCAAATCGCTCAGATGAGAAACTTAGGACCTATAGAAAATCTAATGCAGATGATACCAGGAATGAATTCAAAAGCCTTAAAGGGCATAAATATAAGTGACAAAGATATAGGCAGAGTTGAAGCCATCATCAGAAGTATGACTATGAAAGAGAGAGTAAGTCCAAACATAATCAATGCTTCAAGAAAGAAGAGAATTGCAGAAGGAAGCGGAACAACAACAAATGATGTTAACAAGCTTTTAAAGCAATTTGAAGACACTAAGAAGATGATGAAGCGCTTCGGCAAGATGGAGAAGTCTATGAAAAGAAAAGGAAATTTCAATTTTCCATTTAATATATAAATTTTAAGGAGGTGAGATTGTGGTAAAAATTCGTTTAAAAAGAATGGGATCAAAAAAGAATCCATTTTACAGAATTGTTGTAGCTGATTCAAGAAGAGCTAGAGATGGCAAGTTTATTGAACAACTTGGTTATTATGACCCATTAACTGAGCCAAAGACAATAAAATTCGATCAAGAAAAGGCTGAACAATGGATAGCAAACGGAGCTAAGGCAAGTGAAACAGTTCAAAGATTATTCAAATCTCAAGGATATGATATAACAGCAAAGACTGCTAAGAAAGCTGAAGCAACAGAAGAAACAGAAGCTGTAGAAGCTTAGGATGTGGGGGTTAATATGAAAGAATTAGTTGAATTTTTAGCAAAATCTATTGTTGATAACAAAGATGATGTTAAAGTTACAGTTAATGAATCAGCAAATGAGATCAACATTGATCTATACGTAAATTCAGACGATATAGGCAGAGTTATCGGTAAAGGCGGTAAGGTTGTTAAAGCAATCAGACTTATAGCCGGAGCTACTCTTAAAGATTCAAGAAGAATTAATTTAGAAATAAAGGAATAAATCTTGGACCTTATAAAGATAGCAAAGATTGTCTCAGCGCATGGCTTAAATGGAGAGGTAAAAATCTTTCCGTACACAGATGATTTAAATGGTTTCAAAGAATATAAGCAAATCTATATCGATGGTGAAGAGCTTGAGATTGTAAGTCAAAAGATAGCTTCAAAATTTATTGTACTTAAGTTAAAAGGCTTTGATTATATAGACGATGTCAAAAGGCTTATTGATAAGGATGTTTTTATTGACAAGGCTCAGATGCCTTCGCTAGATGAGGGTGAGTACTATATACATGAGCTTATAGCCATGGAAGTTTATAGCGAAGCTGACGAGCTTATTGGCACTGTTAAAGATGTCATGGAAACGAGCGCAAATCACGTGCTTGTTGTGGATCATGACGGCAAGGAAGCACTTATTCCTTTTGTTAAAGCCTTTATCAAAGAACTTGACTTGAAGCATAGAAAGATAAAAGTCAAACTCATAGAAGGTATCTTATGATAAAGTTTAACGTCTTAACGCTGTTCCCCGAGATGTTTACAGCACTTACTGATTTTAGTATAATCAAAAGGGCTATAGATAATGAGCTTATAGAGATCAATCTTATTAATTTTAGAGACTACTCTAAGGACAAGCACAATAAAGTTGATGACTACCCCTATGGTGGCGGAAGCGGTATGCTTTTAAGAGCGGATGTTCTTAAGGACTGCTTAGAAGATATTAAGCCAAAAAAGCTTATCTATCTTTCACCGAAGGGCAAATTATTTAATCAAGACTTGGCTAAAGAGTATGCAAAACTTGACGAGATAACAATTCTTTGTGGGCATTATGAAGGTTTAGATGAGAGAATCATCCAAAACTATGTCGATGAAGAGCTTTCTATCGGGGATTATGTATTGACCGGTGGAGAACTACCCGCTATGGTAATCATAGATACCGTATCGAGGTTAGTTGATTCAGTAATAAAAGAAGATTCGTATTCAGACGAAACTCACATGTCAAATTTTTTAGAGTATCCTCAGTACACCAGACCATATGATCTGGATGGGGATAAGGTTCCAGATGTACTGCTTAGTGGAAACCATCAAGATGTCGATGACTTTAGACTCATTGAGTCATTTAAGGCAACTGTTAAAAACAGGATAGACTTACTTGATTTTGCTAAGCTAGATAAAAAGGAAATGAAAAATTTGAGAGAAATATTAAATAAACTAAAGAAGGAGGACTAAGATGGACTATATTAAGATGCTTGAAGCACAACAATTAAAAGACAACATTCCTCAATTTCATGTAGGTGACACTGTTCAAGTTCACTATAAAGTTGTAGAAGGTACACGTGAAAGGATCCAAGTGTACGAAGGTACTGTAATTAAGAGACAAAACGGCGGAGCTAAAGAAACATTTACAGTAAGAAGATTGTCATATGGTATTGGTGTTGAAAGAACATTCTTACTTCACTCTCCAAGAATCGACAAGATCGTTCTTGTTAGAAAAGGTAGAGTTAGAAGAGCTAAACTTTACTACTTAAGAGACAGAGTAGGTAAAGCTGCTAAAGTTAGAGAAAAACAATCGTTTTAATTGATGTAAAGACATTCTATTAAGAGAGTGTCTTTTTTCTTTGCGATATTTATTTACATTGACTGTCTTTTGTGATAATATAGAAGATAGTTAGGAAGGTGTATGCTATGAATATAAATTGGTACCCTGGACATATGAAGAAGACTAGAGAGTCTTTAATTGAAATGTCAAAGTTAGTCGATATAGTTATCGAGTTAATAGATGCGAGAGCACCTATGTCGAGCACGAACCCCATAATCAAAGAAATAACGGCTAATAAAGCCAAGATCATATTATTAAATAAAGCGGACTTAGCAGATGAGAGAGTCAACAAGAAATGGATAGCTCATTATAAGGATGCAAAGTGCATTGAGTTCAACGCGAAAGACAAATCGAACGTGAAAAAGATTATTGACTTATCGCGCAAAGAGGTCGACAAGTATCACAAAGAGCACAAACAAAGAGAACACTTCGGACCTATCAAGGCCATGGTTGTCGGCATACCAAATGTTGGCAAGTCTACTTTTATTAACTTAATGAACAATAAAAAGAGCCTTAAGACAGGCAACAAACCAGGTGTAACTAAGAAGAACCAATGGATTAAGGTCGATAATGACTTTATGCTTCTTGATACACCAGGCGTTTTGTGGCCAAAGTTTGAGAGTCAAGAGATAGGTATGAACCTTGCCTTCATCGGCTCAATCAAAGATGAGATACTTAACAAAGACGACATCGCCATCGCTCTAATTAAATTCCTTAAGACTAATTATAGCGGTGCGCTTAACGCAAGATACAAGGTCAATGAAGACGCTACAGAGCTTGAAATTCTTGAAGAGATAGCAAAGAACAGAGGCTTTATACTTAAAGGCAATGAGCTTGATGTATACAAGGCGATAAATATACTTGTAGATGAATTCAGAAACGGACTTTTAGGCAGAATTTCACTCGAGGAGCCGCTAGATGAATAAAGATTATGAAGATAAACTTTTTGATGAAGGCCACAAGATTATAGTCGGTATAGACGAGGTAGGTAGAGGGCCCTTCTTTGGAGATGTACTTGCCTGCGCCATAGCTTTTGAAAAGGACTTCTTCATGGAAGAGGTCAACGACTCGAAAAAGCTAAGTCAAAAGAAAAGAGAAAAGATTTTTAAAGAGCTAGTTAAAAACGCCATCGGCATAGGAATTGGCAAGGCAAGTCCTGAGGAGATCGACGAAATAAATATTAAAGAGGCAACTCATCTAGCTATGCAAAGGGCAGTAGAAGACTTTCATGATGATATGAACAATAAGCTAAGACCTGATATAATCTTGATTGACGCGGAAAAGATTGACATAGACATAGAGCAAAGAGCCATTGTTCATGGCGATGCTACTGTATTTACTATAGCTGCGGCAAGTATAGTTGCAAAGGTACTTAGAGACGCTGATATTACTTATTTAGCGCAAAATTATCCAGACTATGACCTTGAGAATAACAAGGGCTATGGTACTAAAAAGCATAGAGAGGCTATATTAAAATATGGTCCAACACCGCTACATAGAAAAACTTTTTTAAGAAAGCTTTTGGGTAATTACGATGCAAAATAGTTTTAATAGGAAAGACAATAGAAAAAAGGGAAGATTTGGCGAAGAAGAAGCTAAGGAATACCTTCAAAACGAAGGCTACTTCATACTTGACCAAAACTATCAGGTAAGAGATGGCGAGATTGACATCATAGCTAGAGACGATGAGTACCTAATTTTTGTTGAAGTCAAGGCCAGAAACAAGATGGACTACGGTAGGCCCATGGAGGCAGTTACAAAAGCCAAGCAAAAGAAGATAATCAAAACGGCTGAGTACTATCTGTATGAACATCAAAACTTAAACTATCAGCCAAGATTTGATGTGATTGAAGTGAATTTTTCTACGAATAAGATTAAGCATATTAAAAACGCATTTTGGATAGGAGATTAAAGATGTATTCTAAAGTAAATACTTGTGTTTTACAAGGTTTGAACGCAAGGATAATTAACGTTGAGAGCGACTTATCAAGTGGCTTACCACAATTTAATATCGTTGGACTTGCTGATACTGCGATAAAAGAGTCTAAGGAAAGAGTTAGAACAGCTGTAAAGAACTCGGATATAGAGTTTCCAATCAAGAGGATAACCATCAATTTAGCGCCAGCAAATGAAAAGAAGGAAGGCTCTCAGATGGACCTTGCTATCGCCGTGGGTATTTTGCTTGCCAATGGCGATATTGACAATCAAGATACTTCGGATATGGTCATCATAGGCGAGCTTGCTCTTGATGGCACAGTTAACTCTGTTCAAGGCGCACTACCTATGCTTATATCGATGCGCGACCTTAATGTGAAGAAATGCATAGTTCCTGATGCGAACAAAAAAGAGTGTGCTATAGTTGAAGATATAGAGATAATTCCTGTAAAAAACTTAAGGGAAGTAGTTGATTACCTTAACGGCCAAATTAAGATAGAGCCATATAAAAATGAGGAAGAAGAGATTATAAACACAGTTGATGACAGCGTAGATTTCTCAGATATGAAGGGCCAAGAAGGCCTTAAGAGAGCCATGGAGATAGCTGCAGCTGGTGGACACAACATGCTCATCATAGGCCCACCAGGCTCAGGCAAGACCATGGCCGCAAGAAGGCTTGCTACAATACTACCTGATCTTACTTTTGAAGAAGCGATAGAGATTACAAAGATATATAGTATTTCAGGCTTATTAAAGGACGAAGGCCTAGTAAAGAGGAGACCGTTCAGATCGCCTCATCACACATCATCAGATGTTGCCTTGATAGGCGGAGGAAGAATACCAAAGCCAGGCGAAGTTTCACTTGCGCATCACGGAGTCTTGTTCCTAGACGAATTGCCAGAATTTCCTAGAAAAGTTTTGGAAGTATTGAGACAGCCAATTGAAGATGGCGAAGTAACAGTTTCACGTGTTAACGCAACTTTAAAGTATCCATCCAAGTTTATGTTTGTAGCGTCTATGAATCCATGTCCATGTGGCTACTTTGGCGACGAGACTCACCAATGCACTTGTACTCAAAGTCAAATTGACAGGTACTTAGGTAAAATCTCAAGCCCATTGTTAGATAGAATCGACATACATATCGAGGTAAAGCCGGTTAAGTACGATGAATTAAGTTCAAAGACTGAATGCGAATCGTCTGAAACTATTCGTGAAAGGGTCAATAGGGCAAGAAAGAGACAGCTTGAAAGATATAAAAAAGAAGGAATCATTTCAAACTCAGAGCTTACAAACAAAATGATTAAGAAATATGTCAAACTTGATGACAAGGCTCAAGAGATTATGGAATTTGCTTTCAAAAAATTTAATTTCAGTGCAAGAAGCTATAATAAGATACTTAAACTTGCGAGAACTATTGCCGATTTGGCTGATAGTGACTTAGTTTTAGAAAAGCATGTACTTGAAGCAATTCAATATAGAACCCTAGATAAGAAATACTGGAGATAAGATGGATAATAGAGATATACTTTTGTATTTAAACAGCATATTCGCTGAAAGAGCTGCTGTATTTAGCTTATTTGATTTAAATATCGAGCTAAATGATATTATGAATATGGATAAGGTTTCATTAAAAAAGCTAAATCTATTTCCTGATGCAATTATAAATAAGATTGTAAATGATGATAAAGAGGCAATTGTTTATAAAATTAAGGAAAAGCTTGACAAGATTGACGCTGAGTTCATGACTTTTCTTGATGAGGATTTTCCGAGCAGACTGCTTTTTATAGACGATCCACCATATTTACTCTTTTACAAGGGAAAGATTATTGATGACGATGAAAACTCTGTTGCCATAGTTGGCGCGAGAAAGTCCTCAAGCTATGGCCAGCTCGCGTGCAAGGAGATTGCCCGTGATCTATCTATGAAGAAGATTTGTATTATATCAGGTCTTGCGCTTGGCATTGACTCAATCGCGCATCAAACAGCTCTTGAGAATGATAACAGAACCATAGCCGTTATTGGCAATGGCATTGACCAGATATACCCAAGGCGCAACGAAAGACTCTACGCAGAGATAGCGGATCACGGAGCAGTTATATCGGAGTTTCCTCTTGGCGAGCAGCCGCTAAGATATAATTTTCCTGTGAGAAATAGAATTATAAGCGCTTTATCTAAATTAGTTATAGTAGTTGAGGCGCAAAAGAGGAGCGGCTCACTAATTACAGCTAGACTTGCTCTTGAACAAGGAAGAGATGTTTATGCAGTGCCAGGAAACATCTTCTCGGCCAATAGTGAGGGCTGCAACACGCTCATTAGGGATGGAGCAGGTATATACACAAACATCGATGACCTGATTGAAACTAGTAGTCTGGTGGATAATTCCATAGCTATGGCAGAAGAAAATTTAGATTTAAGTGATGACGAAAGAAAAGTTTATGATATAATAAAGAACGGCGATGTAAATTATGAGATAATACTCGCAAAAGCGGGCCTTGATAGCGCGTCTTTATCGGCTCTACTGACAATACTTGAGCTAAAGGGCGTCATAACGAGTCAAGGACAAAGAACATACTATGCGAACAGAAGGTGATGAAAGATGGATTTAATTATAGTTGAGTCCCCAACGAAGGCGAAGACCATATCTAGGTTTTTGCCAAAGACTTATAAGATAGTTGCTTCGAAGGGACATTTAAGAGACCTGCCAAAGAGTAGGTTTGCGATTGATGTTGAAAATAATTTTGAACCAGAATATATTAATATAAGAGGAAAAGGACCTATTATCAATGAGCTTAAGGATTTAGCTAAAAAAGCTGATAGAGTTTATCTCGCAACCGACCCCGATAGAGAGGGTGAGGCAATTAGCTTTCACCTAGCTTATATTTTAGATATAGATCCAAAGGAGCTTGACAGAATTGAGTTTCATGAAATAACTAAAAATGCTGTAACTAAGGCAATAAGCGAGCCTCGCGGCATTGATATGGACTTAGTAGACGCTCAGCAAGCAAGAAGAGTGCTTGATAGGATAGTTGGTTACAAGATAAGCCCAATATTATGGAAGAAGATTAGATCTGGTCTATCAGCAGGTAGAGTGCAATCGAGTGCGCTTAAACTTATTGTTGATAGAAAAAGAGAGATAGATGCCTTTGTTCCTGAAGAGTATTGGAACTTAAAGGCTTTGTATAAGCATGGCAGTGAAGAGTACGAAGCAAAGTTCGTCGGAACAAGTGATGGTAAGGGCAAAGTGAATAAACTTGATGTTCATAACGTAAAAGAGAAGAACGCCATAGTTAAAGAGATTAAGGCATCTGATCATATTTGTGAAAGCATCAAAAAATCTGTTTCATCAAGAATGCCTAGTCCGCCATATACAACGAGTACGCTTCAACAAGATGCATCGAGGATATTAAATTTCTCCTCATCAAAGACTATGAAAGTGGCTCAAAGCCTCTACGAAGGTATTAATATTGGCAGGGGTTCACAAACAGGTCTCATCACCTACATGAGAACTGACTCGACAAGGCTTTCTGATGAAGCTTGTAGCGCCGCTCAAAGCTATATTCTTAGTCAATATGGCAAGGAATATCACAAGAAGAATAATTATGCGCAAAAGAAGTCAAAGAACGCTCAAGACGCGCACGAAGCGATTAGACCAGTTAATATAAACATAAATCCAAGTCAAATATCAAAGTACTTGTCGCAAGACGAGCTTAAGCTTTATAGATTGATTTGGCAAAGATTTTTAATGACACAAATGGCGAGCGCTAAGTTTGATACTTTGACTATAGATTTTGCGTCTGGTAAATATATATTTAGATCAAACTACAAGAGCTTAAAGTTTGATGGTTTCTTAAAAGTATCTTCTTATGAAAAGTTTGATGAGAAGAAAGATGTCAAGCTTAAGGCAAAAGACAAAGTTGATCTAGAAAAGATAGAAGGCGAAAAGAAATTCACTCAGCCTAAGAGCTACTACACAGAAGCAACTTTGATTAAGGCGCTTGAAGAGCTAGGCATAGGTAGACCAAGTACTTACTCGCCAACTATATCGACACTAATCAATCGTAATTATATAGAGATAGAAAAGAAGATGTTTATACCGACTGAGCTTGGTGTATCAGTTACTAAGCTTATGGAAGAGAACTTCAACTCCATAGTCGATGCAAAGTTCACGGCTTATCTAGAGAGCAAACTTGATGATATTGCAGTTGGCAAGGTCGAGTGGAAGGATGTAATAGCGGACTTTTACGAAGACTTTATTAAGGACGTAGAAAGAGCTGAGAAAGAAGCAAAGGATTATGAGCTTAAAGATGAAGTAAGTGACGTTAAATGCAAGCTATGCGGAAAGCCTATGCTTGTTAAGAGATCAAGATATGGCAAGTTCCTTGGTTGCTCAGGCTTCCCTGAGTGTAAGTACACTGAGCCAATCGTTGAAAAGACGGGAGCTATGTGCCCTAAGTGCGGTCACGATATAATTAAGAAGAAGTCAAAGACAGGCAGAATTTTTTACGGCTGCTCTAACTATCCAAACTGTGACTTCGCTACTTTTGATGAGGTTTATTCAAAGCCATGTCCTAAGTGTGGCAAGTACAGAACAATTAAGAGAAAGAGCAAAGAAAACATCATTACTTGTCCAAATTGTGGCTTCGAAGAAGTGATTGATAAGAAAAAAAGCTAAAATATCAAATATTATTCAAAAAAAGCTTGACATTTTCATCATTTCTGATATAATAGTTAGGTAAACCGCTCAGAATTGGTTTTAAGTTGATCACCAATGATGGCGAGACTAAGTTAGAGGAGGTATTAGACTTGTACGCAATTGTAGAAACAGGTGGAAAGCAATACATGGTTAAAGAAAACGATGTAATCCACGTAGAAAAGTTAGAAGCTAACGAAGGCGACGAAATTAGCTTAGACACTGTACTTTTCGTCTCTAATGATGGGGATAATAAAGTAGGTAAACCTTATGTAGATGGTGCTAAGGTTACTTGCAAAGTTTTGAAACAAGGTAAATCTAAAAAGATTGTTGTATTCAAATACAAACCTAAAAAGAACGAAAGAAAGAAAAAAGGTCATAGACAACCATTTACAAGATTAGAAGTAACTAAGATCGAAGCTTAGTTATGACTACAGTAAATTTTTTCAAAAAGGATGACAAGATACTAGGATTTGAATTTGATGGACATGCAAATTACGCACATGAAGATGGCATAGTTTGCGCAAGTCTCTCAGCTCTTTCTATATCAACAGTCAATTCTTTAGAAGAAATAGCAGGATTAAATGAAAACGAAGAATACTTCGTGGAAATTTATGAAGATGATGATAAAGACGAGGTTAAATTAAGTTTTAAGTATAGGACAGATGATTCTGAAAAGGACTACATAAGTCAGATACTACTTAAGTCTTTATTACTAAGCGTTAAAAATATATATAAGGAACACTCCGATAGAGTGGCTTTGTATGTGAAGGAGGTAAAGAAATGTTAAAAATTAATTTACAATTATTCTCCTCTAAAAAGGGACTTGGTTCTTCAAAAAACGGTAGAGACAGTAAGCCAAAAATGCTTGGAACAAAGCGTGGAGACGGACAATTCGTTCTATCAGGTAATATTCTTGTAAGACAAAGAGGAACAAAGATTCATCCCGGTAATAATGTCGGTAGAGGAAAAGACGATACACTTTTTGCTATGATTGATGGCGTTGTTAAATTCGAAAGAAAAGACAAGAAAAGAAAACAAGTAAGTGTATATCCAAAAGAAGTTTTAGCATAGTTTTAAGGAACCGGTACACGGTTCCTTTTTTATTAAGGTGGTGATAATGTGTTAGACATGGTAGTATTAGAATTAAAAGCTGGTAAGGGCGGAGACGGCATGGTTGGCTGGAGAAGAGAAAAGTTTGAACCTGCTGGAGGACCTTATGGCGGCGATGGAGGCAAGGGTGCATCCATCATTTTAAGAGCTGACTCAAATATGAGAACGCTAATAGATTTTAAACATAAAAGAATATTTAAAGCTGATAATGGTGAAAACGGCAAAAACAAATTGCAATATGGTAAAGATGGTGAGGACTTAGTCCTTAGAGTTCCTGTTGGTACACTTGTTAAGGAATATAATTCAAAGGGACTTATTATGGACTTAAAAAATGATGGCGACGAAGTCATCATAGCCAAAGGTGGCCGTGGCGGCAGAGGCAATGCAAAGTTCAAAAACTCTGTAAGGCAGGCACCAACATTTGCAGAGCCTGGTAAAAAAGGTGAAGAGATAAAAGTAATACTTGAGTTAAAGCTTATAGCAGACGTTGGCTTCATAGGCTACCCAAACGTAGGTAAATCGTCGCTTTTATCGGTGATATCAAGAGCAAAACCAAAGATTGCTAACTATCACTTCACGACACTTGAGCCAAACCTGGGAGTAGTCACAACAAAGGATAATAACAGCTTTGTTGCTGCCGATATACCGGGTCTTATCGAGGGAGCACACGAAGGTCTTGGACTTGGTCATAGCTTCTTAAAGCATATAGAAAGGACCAATGTACTTGCTCACGTTGTTGATGCATCAAGATCTGAAAGAGAAAACCCGATTGAAGATTTTAAAAAGATAAACGAAGAATTATTTTCTTATAATGAAAAATTAAAAGATAAAAAGCAATTAGTCGTATTAAATAAGGCGGACTTAGTTTATGAAAAAGAAGAGCTAGAAAAGCTTCAAAACGAGTTCAAAGAGATGGGCTACGATAGCGTTATTACAAGTAGCGCTAGCCTTGAAGGCGTTGAGATGCTTAAGTATAAGCTTTATGACATCATCAAGGATATGCCAAGAAATGTTAACGAAACATTCGATGACGAAGTATACATCAAAGAAGATACAGATATCCCAGTTCATGTATATAAATCAAATGGCATTTACTTCGTTGAAGGAACTAAGGTCGAAAACGTTTTAGCAGGCGTTTATGCTGACAATATAGACTCACTAAGATATTTCCAAAGATTCCTTGAAAAAGAAGGCATCATGGATGAGCTTAGAGAGCTTGGACTAGAAGACTCAGATACAGTCGATGTATGCGGCTTCGAGTTTGATTATTATAGATAGGTGATATTATGACAGGAAAAGAAAGAGCAAAGTTAAAATCAATCGCACAAAATTTAAAAGCTACATTTCAAATAGGCAAGGAAGATATCTCGGCTGAATTTATCAATCAAATCGATGATTATTTAGAAAAGAATGAAATTGTTAAGATCAGAGTTTTAAATAATTCATCAGAAGATGTAAAAGAAACACAAGCCTTTCTTATGGAAGAGCTTAACTGTGAGTTCGTTCAACAAATTGGCTCGATATTTGTAATTTATAGAGAGTCACTAAAGAGACCGAGACTTTTGCAAGATGAAAAATAAGATACTTATTTTTGGCGGCACATTTAATCCCATTCACAATGGGCACTTGATATTGGCTGAGCACTGCATCAATGAAGAGGGCTTTGATAAGGTAGTTTTTATACCGACTATGAATCCATATTATAAGGATACACTCGATTTTGATACAAGGCTAAAAATGCTAAAGATGGCAATAAAGGATAATGATAAATTTGCCTACTCAAGCATAGAAAATAAATATAATTTAGAAGGAAAACTTTATTTAATCCTTGAAAAAATTTCAGAGCTAAGTGATGACGATATCACCATACTTATAGGTTCAGATAGTCTTATGAATCTTGATTGGTGGTACAAGATAGACGAGATACTTAAAAATTATAAAATTCTTGTACTAAAAAGAGATGATGAGGACGAGGCCATAAGCATAAAGATAGCTGAGTACAAAGAAAAGTACGGCGCCGATATAAAAGTTTTAAACAATAAAAGAGTAGAGATATCATCAAGCATGATACGTGAGATGATAGAGAACGGCAAATCGATCAAGTATCTTGTCAGGGATGATGTAGAAAAGTTTATAAGGGATGAGAAGCTATATGTATGATATTGAAAAGTTTAAAGAAAAACTAAAAAGCGAAGTAAAACAGTCAAGGTATGAGCACTCTTTATCAGTTATGAATTTTTCAGTAGAGCTTGCAAAATACTATGGTGTAGACGAAGAAAAGGCAAGGGTCGCAGGACTTTTACACGACTGTGCAAAATATAAAGATACAGATAAGATATTGCAAAAGGCAAAAGAATTTGATATAATAATTGATGGTGACTTAAATCACACTATAAAAGTGCTTCATGCTTTACTCGGCTACTATATAGCAAGAGATGAGTATGGCATAGAGGATGAAGAAGTGCTTTTAGCTATAAAAAATCACGCACTTGGTAGAGAAAATATGAGTGATTTAGAGAAGATTGTGTTTTACGCAGATTTTGCAGAGCCTTTAAGAACTTATTCCATGGCTGAAAAGCTTAGAGCGTTTAAGTATGATGGCCTTACAAAAGCAGCGTATGAAGCAGTGAACTACAACCTATCTTATTTACTTGAAGAAGGCTTATACGTTCACCCACAATCATTAAAAACAAGAAATTCATTATTATTGGAGTTGAAAGGAGAATAATTTTTGGAAATTAAAGAAAAGTTAGAAATAATTCAAAATGCAATTGAAGCGAAGAAGGGCTTTGACATAGATAGTATATTTATAGGAGATAGAAGCTCTATTGCTGATTATTTTGTAATCTGTTCAGCCAATAATAAATCACAAGCTGAGTCAATTATGGACGAGGTTGATGAAAAACTTGCCATACAAGGCGTATTGCCAAGACGTGTTGAAGGCAAAGCAACAAGTAATTGGATAATCATGGATTATGAAGACGTAATCGTTCACATATTCTTAAGCGATGATAGAGAATACTATAATCTTGAAAGATTATGGAAAAATTTAGAAACAGAAAGTGAGGAATAAGAATGAGTCTAAAAACTGTAGACACTAAAAAAGCACCAGGTGCTGTAGGACCATATTCACAAGCGATAGCTTTTGAAAGATTTTGTTTCACATCAGGCCAACTACCTATCAATCCTGAAACAGGAGAGTTAATTTCTGATGATATTGAAAAAGCTACTGAACAATCCATTAAAAATGTAGAAGCAATTTTAAATGAAGCTGGCTTCACATTAGAAGACGTAGTTAAGACAACTATCTTTGTAAAAGATATGAAAGATTTTTCAAAAGTTAATGGCGTTTACGAAAAATACTTCTCAAGTCATAAACCTGCAAGATCTTGCGTAGAGGTTTCAACTCTACCAAAGAATGGGCTTATTGAAATAGAAGCAATTGCATACAAATAGGAGGAAGAAATGAGAAAAGTATTAGTTACTGGAGCTTTAGGACAAATTGGTTCTGAACTTGTAAAGAGATTTAGAAAAGAATACGGCGACAGCAATGTTGTTGTATCAGACGTTAGAGAATTGCCTGAAAGAAAAGACATAATCGATGCAGGTCCATTCGAATTAATTGACGTTACAGATGGTAAGAGAATTAAAGAAGTTGCCGATAAATATCAAGTAAACACTATAGTTCACTTAGCAGCACTTCTATCAGCAGTTGGCGAAAAGGTACCACAAAAGTGCTGGCAAATCAACATGGGCGGCTTATACAATGTATTGGAAGTTGCTAGAGAAAACGAATGCCAAGTATTTACACCAAGCTCAATCGCTTGTTTTGGACCAGAAACACCAAAGGATAAAACACCTCAAACAACATTACAAAGACCAACATCTATGTACGGTGTAACTAAAGTAGCTGGAGAAAACCTTTGCGACTACTATCACTTAAGATTTGGCGTTGACACAAGAGGAGTTAGATTCCCTGGTATCATCTCATACGATACACTACCAGGTGGAGGAACAACTGACTACGCTGTTGATATCTATTATGACGCAATTAAAAAAGGTTCTTACGAATGCTTCATCAAAGAAGGTACATACATGGACATGATGTATATGCCAGACGCACTAGATGCAGTTCTTCAACTTATTGAAGCTGACGGATCAAAACTAATACACAGAAACGCATTCAACATCGCTGCAATGAGCTTCGAACCAGAAGAAATTAAAAGGTCAATACAAAAATTCATGCCAGAATTTACTATGACATACAATGTTGACCCAGTTAGACAAGCAATTGCAGATTCATGGCCAAACTCATTAGATGACAGCTGTGCAAGAGAAGAATGGGGCTGGAAGCCTAAATACGATCTTGACACAATGAGTAAAGACATGCTTGAAAAGCTAAGAGAAAAATTAAAATAGTTTAATCAATATTATTATACGAAGCAGAGTGAGAAATCACTCTGTTTTTTGTTTAGCAAATGGAGTAGTTTGGGTATAATGTATATGTATGATGAATGAAACACGCTCATTGTACTTGGCTTAGAACGAATATAGCAAGATGCTAGATATAAATATATTATTATATGTGATTTAAGTATAATAAATATTAATACTAGAGAAAATCATTTGCATGGACTTGACAAAAGCTATTAGATATATTATAATATAAATACAATTGAATACAAACATATACATATTAGAAGCCAATCATATTACATAGATAATTTTATTATCACAAAGATTATACATATTAGATAAAATAGAGATATTTTATCTTTTTATGATTATATATAAAGGGGGATTATGATGGGCTTTATTTATTTGGATAACGCTGCAACAACAAGAGTTAGAAAAGAAGTTATAGATGCGATGCTACCATACTATGATGAGAAGTATTTTAATGCATCAAGTCTTTATTCGCTTGCAACTGAAGTGAAAAAAGATGTGGTAGAAGCAAGGGAGAAGATAGCATCATACTTTAACTGCAAGGCAGATGAGATATATTTTACAAGCTGTGGCTCAGAATCAGACAACTGGGCTTTAAAGGGAACTGCATTTAAGTACGAGGACAAGGGTAAACACATAATTACGACTGCAATTGAGCACCCAGCTATACTTAATACATGCAAGTTCTTGGAAAAAGAAGGTTTTGAGGTAACATATTTAAGCGTTGATGAAGATGGATTCATTGACCTTAATGAACTTGAAAATGCTATGAGAGACGATACTATCTTAGTTAGTATAATGTTTGCTAATAACGAGATAGGAACTATACAGCCGATCAAAGAAGCAGCTGCTATAGCTCACAAACATAACGCACTATTCCATACAGACGCTGTTCAAGCAGTTGGTAACGTTAGGATAGATGTAGAAGACCTTGGCATTGACATGATGAGTTTATCGGGCCATAAGCTATACGGACCAAAGGGTATAGGCGCTTTATACATTAGAAAAGGCGTGAATATCGACAATTTAATTCATGGCGGTGGACAAGAAAGAAAGAGAAGAGCAGGAACTGAAAATACTGCTGAAATTATCGGTCTTGCTAAAGCTATAGAATTATTATATGACAATTTTGATAAGCATAACTCTCATTTAAGAGATAAAAGAGATAGACTAGTTAAAGAAATTATGGAAAAAATTCCATATACACTATATAACGGTAGTAAAGATCCAGAAAGAAGACTACCAGGAAATGCTTCATTCTGCTTCAAGTACGTTGAAGGCGAAGCGCTTCTACTAATGCTTGACGCTATGGGCATAGCTGGTTCAACAGGTTCTGCATGTGCATCTGGTTCATTAGATCCATCACATGTACTACTTGCAATAGGCTTACCACACGAAATTGCTCACGGATCTTTAAGATTAACATTCTCAGAAGAAATTACAGATGAAGATGTAGACTATGTTGTAGATAGCCTAGTAAAGATTATTGAAAGATTAAGACAAATGTCACCTCTATATGATGAGGCAATTGCGAAAGGAGAAATATAATGTTATATTCTGAAAAAGTTATGGATCACTTTATGCATCCAAGAAATGTAGGAGAGATGGAAAACCCAAGCGGTGTTGGCGAAGTTGGTAACGCAAAATGCGGCGACATCATGAGGATGTACCTAAAGATAGATGAAAACGATATAATTACAGATGTTAAGTTTAAGACTTACGGCTGTGGTACTGCTATTGCGTCATCATCTATGGCTACAGAACTTATCAAAGGTAAGTCCATAAACGACGCTATAAATTTATCAAATAAGGAAGTAGCTGAAAACTTAGATGGACTACCACCAATCAAGATGCACTGCTCAGTACTTGCTGAAGAAGCTATCAAGGCAGCTCTTTATGACTATCAAGAAAAAACTGGTCATAAGGTAAAAGGTCTTGAAAATTACGAACCACCAAAAGATGATTTACATGATCATGATCATGTAGAACTAGACTAAGAAGATGGGTTTTTTAGCAAATACTATTAACGAGAACATAATTAATTTGATAAATCAAGGAGGAGCCTTAAATGGTATCCTCCTTGGTTTGCAGATAATTATATTAGCTTTAGGCATATATTATCTCGTTAATATCGGTAATAAACACCTCGATGAGGGCGAGAGACTTATATTCTCTAAGACTGTAATAATTAAGTTTATAATAACAGTTTTAGCGATATTATTCTTCATATACATATACAAAAACTTTCTTATGGTAAGGACGATCACGCTATCTATACTAGTCGCGGCAATGCTTGCGTACTTTTTAAATCCTATGGTTAAAAGTGTGCGTAAGAGACTTAAGATATCGGATAATCTTGCGATTTTGACTGTTTTTTTAATAGTTATTCTTATATTTTTAATCTTAGGTTTCACTGTTTTTCCTAAGACTATTTCTGATATTAAAAATCTTATAATTAAATTCCCAGAATATTACAAGCAAACGCTTGAATCAATTAACGATTTCTTTAATCAATATGAGCTTTTTAAAGGTATAAATCTTGATAATGAACTTATAATTGATAATATCTCGAAAATATACAAAAAACAAACAGCTAATGCGGGAAATTTACTAGTTAATTCTGCAAAGAATGTTATGAGCTTTGTATTTTCACTTGTCTTGACACCAATATTTGCCTTTTACTTCTTGAAGGATAAAGACAAAATTAAGGAAAAGTTCAAAGCTATGATACCAGAGGCGAGAAAAGAAAGGCTAATAAGGCTATTCTCAAATATTCACAATGATATGACTAAGTATGTCATAGGCAAGATTAAGATGGCGATATTCGTAGGTTTTGCAACATTTATTATGCTTCTAGCCTTGGGAGTAGAATTCTCCTTTGTTATAGGTATAATCACATGCGTTGCTGATATAGTGCCGTATGTTGGACCGCTTATGGGACTAATACCAGCCTTTGTCTTTGCTTTTATAGACAGCCCAATCAAAGCGCTTTGGATCTTCATTCTATATATATTAATTCAATGGGTTGAAAACAATATCGTGGGTCCGAAGATATTATCAAAAGAAACGGGCTTCCATCCAATAGTAGTTTTGTTCCTACTTATACTAGGAGCGGCGCTATTTGGATTTTTAGGTATGATACTGTCGGTACCTATTGCACTTGTCATCAAAACAGTGTATAATGAATATGTTGTAAATAAAAATAATTAGAGGTGTATACATGAAACATTTATCTTTGGACGAAATAAGAGATGAATATTTAAATTTCTTTAAAAATCAAGGTCACTTAGCTGAAAAAAGTTTTTCGCTAATACCAAAGGATGATAAATCATTATTATTAATAGGTGCGGGCATGGCACCACTTAAGAAGTTCTTTACAGGCGAGTTAAGTGCTCCATCTAAGAGGATGACTACTTGCCAAAAGTGTATCAGAACTGGCGATATTGACAATGTTGGTAAGACTGATAGACACGGAACTTTCTTTGAAATGCTAGGAAACTTCTCTTTTGGAGACTACTTCAAAAAAGAAGCAATTCATTGGGCGTGGACTTTACTTACAGAAGTTTTTGAAATAGAGCCTGAAAAGCTATGGATCACAGTATTCAAGGATGACGACGAAGCCTTTGACCTATGGGTTAAGGAAGGTCAAGATCCAAAGAGATTAGTAAGACTTGGCAAAGAAGATAACTTCTGGGAGCTTGAAACTGGTCCATCGGGTCCATGTACTGAGATTTTCTACGATAGAGGAGAAAGCTACGGTACTTTAAAAGACTTTAATGATGGCGTAGATAATGAAAGACTAATAGAAGTTTGGAACCTTGTATTTACTCAATTTGATAGAAAATCAAAAGACGAGTACGAGCCACTAAGCCACCCTAATATAGATACTGGCATGGGACTTGAAAGAATGGCATGCGTTATGCAAGGCGTTCACTCAATCTTCGATATAAAAGAAATCAGAAGCATTATTGAAGAGGTAGAAAGATTATCTAATAAAAAGTATAAAACAAATGAAAAAGATGATATATCTATAAGAATAATCGCTGACCACGTAAGAAGCATGACTTTCATGGTTTCAGACGGCATCATACCATCAAACGAATCAAGAGGTTATGTACTTAGAAAAATTATCAGACGTGCAATTAGACATGGCAAGCTACTTGGCATAGATAGACCATTCTTAGCTGATCTTGTAGAAAAAGTTATAGATGGCTGGTCATATCACTATACAGAACTTGCTCAAAACAGAGAGACTATAATCAAGATTATAAGCGCTGAAGAAGCTAAGTTCGAAGAAACAATCAATCAAGGTATGAACATCTTAAACTCATATATTGACGAAATTAAAAAAGAAGGCAAAACTAGCCTATCTGGAGAAAAAGCTTTCATTTTGTATGATACTTATGGCTTCCCATTCGATATAACTAAGGAAATTCTTGAAGAAAATGGAATTTCTGTAGATGAAGAAGAGTTTAACAAGAACATGCAAGAGCAAAAGCTTAGAGCAAAGGAAAATGCTCATGTTGAAGACTCTGGATGGAACAGTGATTTAAATCTAGACATTTATGAAAATTATAAGAATGAGTTTATTGGCTACGAACTCAATGTAAATGAAGATGCCAAGGTAAATGCTATAGTTGTAGATAAAAACTTAGTCGATTCAATTAAGGAAGGCGACAAAGCCATAGTTATACTTGATAAAACACCATTCTATGGTCAATCAGGTGGACAAGTTGGCGACGTAGGCTCACTTAAAAATGATAAGGCTATCTTAAAGGTAATTGACACAAAGAAGACTAAGACAGGTCTTGTGCTTCATGAAGTTGAAGTAGAGTCTGGAGAATTAAAAACTGGCGACAAGCTAGATGCTGAGATTGACTACAAGCTTAGACAAGATACGCGCAAGAACCACACAGCAACTCACTTACTTCACAAGGCACTAAAGATGGTTCTAGGCACTCACGTTAATCAAGCAGGTTCCTTAGTTAGTCCAACTAGACTTAGATTTGACTTCACTCACTTCCAAGCAATGACAGCTGATGAAATTAAACAAGTAGAAAATATTGTTAATGAAAGCATTTTTGATGCTATAGACGTAAATACATCGGTAGTTAGCTTAGAAGAGTCTAAAAAGATGGGTGCAACAGGTCTATTTGAAGATAAATACGGAGACTTAGTAAGAGTAGTTAAAGTTGGCGACTTCTCAATGGAGCTATGCGGCGGTACTCACGTTAAAAATACTTCCGAAGTAGGACTATTTAAGATAGTTCAAGAAACTGGTATAGCTGCAGGCGTTAGAAGAATCGAAGCTCTAACAGGCAGAAATACTTACAAATACCTAAATGATAATGAAGCTGAACTAGATAAGCTTAGTGAAACATTCAAAACTAATAAAGAAGACCTTATCAATAAGGCTGAACAAACAATTAGCGACTTAAAAGATAGAGAAAAAGAAATAAAAGATTTAAAGAACAAAATACAAAATGCAGAGCTTAAAAACCTTGACAGCGAAGTTAAAAATATTAATGGCGTTAACTATATCATCAGCGTGATTGAAGCTGACAATATGAACGAATTAAGACAAGCAGGCGATAAGCTTAAGGACAAAGTCAAATCAGGTATAGTTATGGTAGCTGCAGACATAAACGGAAAGACTTCATTTATCATAACACTTACAAAAGATATTGTAAGTAAAGTTGTTACAGCAAATATCTTGATGAAGAACATTGCGCCACTACTAGATGCTAAGGGCGGCGGAAGAGATGACATGGCTCAAGCAGGCGGCGGCAACTCAGATAAGCTTAAAGATTTTGAATTAAGAGCAGAAGAAAAACTTAAAGAGATTTTAAGCTAATTATAATAAGAAATAAATTATTATTGAAGACATAAGTTTTTTATGATATACTATATTTAGAGGTGATAGCATGGATAAGAAATTTGATGAGACAATGAAATTTAATATTCAAAAGGAAACAGTTCAATCACCAAAAGAAATATTAAATAAGGTTTGTGAGGCTCTAGAAGCTAAGGGATACAACCCCATCAACCAAATCATAGGTTACATTTTATCAGGCGATCCAACATATATAACAAGCTACAACGATGCAAGATCGATGATTATACAAATGGAAAGAGATGAGCTTTTGGAGGCAATACTCGTTGATTATTTGAAATGATTAATAGGGGCTTATAACCCCTATTATTTTTAGGTGAAATTATGGAAAGAATTTTAGCTTTAGACGTTGGCGATAAAACGGTAGGACTTGCAATTTCAGATGAATTACAAATTATAGTCACAACGCTAAACACTATATTTAGAACTTCAAAATTAGAAGATAGAGACAAGTTAAAAGAAATTATTGATCAGTACGGCGTAAAGACTTTGGTTGTTGGCCTTCCTAAGAATATGGATGGAAGCCTTGGACCACAAGCAAAAAAAGTAAAGAAGTACATGGATTTTATGAAGAAAAATCTTGATGACATAGAAGTTGTCTATGTTGATGAGAGACTGACAACAGTAAGTGCGACAAGAGTTTTAATTGATACGAATGTGCGTAGAGAAAACAGAAAAAAGTATGTTGACTCAATCGCGGCAAATTATATTTTAAGAACATATTTAGATATGCAAAGGGGAAAAAATGGAGAATAAAATACTGCTTCATGACGATGATGGTAATGAGATAGAACTTATCGTCGAAGCTACTTTTGAGATTGATACTGACAAGTATGTAGTAATGTATGAAAGCGAAGAGGACGAAGATTACTATATAATGAAGTATAGTGAAGATAATGAAGGGAATTTAGTATTCACAGGCTTAGACGACGAGGAGCTAAGAGAAGCTCAAGAAGCCTTTGAAGAATTAGATAAAACAAATAAATAAAAGGAGGAGACGATGTTAAAGAGTAACAAACTAAGGATCATCCCGCTGGGTGGTCTGAATGAGATCGGAAAGAATATTACTCTTATTGAATGTGATAACGATATAGTTATATGCGATTGCGGTATGACATTTCCAGAGGACGAGATGCTGGGCGTGGATATCGTAATTCCAGATATCACATATTTAGAAAAAAATAAGGAGAGAATTAAAGGTATAGTCCTAACGCATGGTCACGAGGACCACATAGGAGCTATACCATATGTCTTAAAGAAGATAAATGTACCTATTTACGGTACTAGACTAACTTTAGGACTCTTAGAAAATAAGTTAAAGGAACACAACTTAAAACCTAAAATGCATGTGGTAAACTTTAACGATAAGGTTAGATTAGGGAAAATTGTTGTCGAATTCATTAGACAATGCCATAGTATTCCTGACTCAGCAGCACTAGCATTTCACACACCTGCAGGCGTTATAGTTCACACAGGTGACTTTAAAATTGACTTTACGCCAATTATGGGCGGAGTGAACGATTTAAACAGGTTTGCTGAGCTAGGAGATAAAGGTGTGCTTTGCCTATTGGCAGAGAGTACAAACGTTGAAAGAAAAGGCTACACTCTAAGTGAAAGAGTAGTCGGAGAGACATTTAGAACTATTTTCCACGAATATACTGAGAATAGAATCATAGTTGCGACATTTGCATCAAATATGCAAAGAATTCAGCAAATTATAGAAGCGGCTGAAAAACACGGCAGAAAAATAGTTTTATCAGGCAGGTCCATGATAAATAACGTTAAAGTCGCTAAGGATTTAGGCTACTTAAGAGTTAAAGACTCAAGTATAATTGATATAAATAAGATGAATAAGTATGATGACAGAGAGCTTTGCATAATAACAACAGGTTCACAAGGCGAGCCAATGAGTGCACTTACAAGGATTGCCTATAATGAGCACAGAAAAATTCAGCTTACACCAAATGATTTAATTATACTTTCAGCTCACCCAATACCAGGCAATGAAAATGCTGTATCAAAGGTAATTAACAAGCTTATAGAGCTAGATGCAAAAGTTATATACGAATCACTTGGCGAGATACACGTTTCAGGTCACGCTTGTCAAGAAGAGCTTAAGCTAATACATTCACTACTTAAGCCAAGATATTTTATACCAGTTCATGGTGAACAAAGACATCTTAAATTACATGCGCAACTCGCTGAGAGCATGGGCATGAACCCTAAGAACATCTTCATCATGAATAACGGTGACGTGCTTGAACTTGATAAGAGAAAGGCTGAAATCGTTGATGAAGTTACTTCAGGCAATGTCTTGGTCGATGGTCTTGGTGTCGGCGACGTTGGTAATATCGTTTTAAGAGATAGAAAGCACTTATCTGAAGACGGTTTGATCATAGTCGTATTGACATTAAGTAAAGAAGACGGATCAACTATAGCTGGACCGGACATCATATCCAGAGGCTTTGTCTATGTTAGAGAAGCTGATGATCTTATGGAAGAAGCAAAGAAAAAAGTTGTTTTAGCCATAGAAGATTGCCAAAGAAGAAACATTAAAGACTGGTCAAGCATTAAAAATGCTATCAGAGACAGTTTGAAGAAGTATATATATCAAACTATGAAAAGAAATCCTATGATACTTCCAGTAATCATGGAGGTATAATATAAACTTTACTCAGGAGGAATTATGAAAAATTTAGAGAAATCATATAATCCAGCAGAATTTGAAGATAATATTTATAAATTTTGGATGGACAATGAGTATTTTAAGCCAAGTACTGACGATAGTAAAGAATCATTTACCATCATCATGCCGCCACCAAATGTAACAGGTAACCTTCACCTTGGTCACGCGCTTAATGGCACTATACAAGATATTGTTATCAGATACAAGAGAATGCAAGGCTACAACGCACTTTGGCTACCTGGAACTGACCACGCGTCCATTTCAACAGAAGCAAAAGTAGTTGAAAAGCTTAGAGAAGAAGGCGTTAAGAAGAGCGACTTAACAAGGGAAGAGTTCCTAGAAGAAGCTTGGGACTGGACTCACAAGTACGGCGGCAACATCAAAGAGCAGCTAAAGAAGCTTGGTTCATCTTGTGATTGGTCACGCGATAGCTTTACGCTTGATGAGCACTTAACAAAGGCCGTTTACGAAGTATTTGAAAGATTATACAAAAAAGATTATATTTATAGAGGAATGAGGATAGTTAACTGGTGCCCACACTGTCATACAGCTATATCCGATACAGAAGTTATTCACGAGCCACAAGAGGGAAAGATGTGGTACATAAAGTACCCATACTCAGACAAGACTGGCTTTGTAACTATTGCAACAACTAGACCTGAAACACTTTTAGGGGACTTAGCAGTAGCTGTTAATCCAGACGATGAAAGATATACTGACTTAGTTGGCAAAACACTTGACTTGCCTCTAACAGACAGACAAATACCAGTTATCGCCGATGAATACGTTGATTCATCCTTTGGTACTGGCTGCGTGAAGATTACGCCATCACACGACCCTAACGACTTTGAAGTAGGTGCTAGACACGATCTTGGTCAACTTATCGTCATAGACGAAGATGCTAAGATGAATGAAAATGCTTACGCTTACAAGGGTCTTGACAGATACGAAGCTAGAGAGAGAATCATCAAAGACCTTGATGAACAAGGCCTATTGGTTAAGGTAGAAAAACATGAAAACTCTGTTGGTCACTGCGAAAGATGCAATACCATTATCGAGCCGTTAGCTTCACTTCAATGGTTCGTTAAGATGGAAGATATGGCTAAAAAAGCCCTTGAAGCATATAGAGAAAACAAAGTAAACATCATTCCAGAAAGATTTGGAAAGATATATGAAAATTGGCTTGAAAACATCAGAGACTGGTGTATTTCACGTCAACTATGGTGGGGACACAGAATTCCTGTTTATTACTGTGAAGATTGTGGCGAGTATATAGTGAGCAAGGAAAGACCAGAAAAGTGCGATAAGTGCGGATCAACTCATCTAAAACAAGATGAAGACACACTTGACACATGGTTCTCATCAGCTCTTTGGCCATTCTCAACACTTGGCTGGCCAGACACAGACTCAGATGATTACAAGAGATTCTTCCCGACAGATTTACTAGTAACAGGCTATGACATAATTTTCTTCTGGGTAAGTAGAATGATATTCTCATCCCTTGAACAAACAGGCGAAGTACCATTCAAAGACGTGTTATTAACAGGTCTTATCAGAGACGTACAAGGCAGAAAGATGAGTAAATCACTAGGTAACGGCATAGACCCACTACAAGTAATTAGTGAATATGGCGCCGATGCACTTAGATACTCGTTAATTACAAATAATGCTCCTGGTAATGATATTAAATATAGCGTTAAAAAAGTTGAACCACAAAGAAATTTTGCTAATAAATTGTGGAACGCATCAAGATTTGTTCTTATGAACCTTGATGATAGATATGACTATAGTCTTGACTACGACAAATTAGAAAGAGAAGACAAGTGGATCATATCAAGACTAAAAACTGTTGTAGACGAAATCAATAATAACCTTGATAAGTACGAGATAGGCATAGCAGCTGCAAAAGTACAAGACTTTATCTGGGAAGACTTCTGCGACTGGTATATAGAACTTGTTAAGACAAGATTATACGATAGAGACAATATAAACGCGCAAAACGTTATTTTATATATCTTGGAAAATATTTTAAAGATACTTCATCCATTTATGCCATTTATCACAGAAGAGATTTGGAGCTACTTACCAAATAGAAAGACTCCACTAATTATCAGCGATTGGCCAAAGGATATAAAGTACTATGAAGAAGAGCTAAATGATTTAGAACTAATTAAGAGTGCTATCAAGGCCATTAGAAAGATGAAGACAGATATGAACATCGAGCCATCAAAGCACTTCTCGATGCTAGTTTATCCAAACGACGAAGCAGCAGGAAAGCTTTATACTGACAGTGCTAACTACTTCAAAGACCTTGAGCATATAGACAAGATCACTATACTTGACAATAAAGACGCCATCAATAAAGATTTTACATCGATAATGATGACAAATGCAGAACTATTCTTCCCATTAAATGAGTTAATAGATTTCGAAAAAGAAAAACAAAGACTTATGGAAGAAAAAGAAAAGCTAGATTTTGAAGTTGAAAGACTTGAGAAAAAACTATCAAATGAAAAATTCGTTAGCAAGGCACCAAAGGATGTTGTTGACAAAGAAAGAGAAAAGCTAGATAATTATAAGGAGCTATTAGATAAGACATTAACAAGATTAGAAGAATTAAAGTAGGTGGGATATGTATAAAGAAAATAGATTAAACAAAACTGGCATAGACATAAACAAAGCTTCATGGCTTTACACACTGCTTTTTATTGCATACATCTTCCTAGGCTCAATGCTTCAAACAATAGACCTTTACCTAGGTTTATTCGCAGGAGAAGTACTGATACTACTAGTTCCAGTCCTTGTTTATGTAAAGCAAAAGAAAGTTAATTTCAAAAGATACTTTAGACTAAATAAAATCACTGGAAAAGAAGCGCTTATATCAGTTCTACTAACACTTTTAGTTTATCCACTAGTTGGAATAAGTTCAACACTTTTAATCAAGTTCTATAGCCTATTTGGCGAGGTAAGAGTGCCTCAAATCAATGTCAAATCAGGCGGACTAATGAGCATATACAGCGTTTTGATTATAGGGGTGCTTCCAGCCATTTGCGAAGAATTCTTCGTAAGAGGCCTACTAAGCGCACCAGCTAAGAGAGCAAAGGGAAGAAAATTCACATACTTTTACACAGCACTATTATTTATGCTAATGCATGTGAATCCATACAACATAGTAGCACCATTCATATTAGGCTATGTATTTTCAGTATTAAATGAAAAAACAAATTCGCTTTACTCGTCAATGCTTGGACACTTCACATTTAACACTTGCTCAGTTATACTTAGCATCTTCCAAAAGGATATTGCTGAGGGCGCAGTAAACGATATGAAGATGATTACACTAGGCGAGGCCGATTTAGATATAGGCCTATTACAAGGCGTCTTTATGGTGCTCATAGCTATAGTCATAATCTTTGTGCTATATAGAGTTTTATCAAAGATGAAGACAAAAGAAGTGATAGAAGAGACAGATTGCACATTGGACGTAGAAGAGCCAAAGAAATTCTCATACTTGCCACTTGCCTTTAATATACTAGTTTGGCTAATCATGGCAGGAGCAACACTACTTATGTCTTTAGGCATTATAAAGAACATGGCTTTATAATATTTATAAAATATTAAATAAATATAAAAAAAGCCTTGACAATTAAATAAATTTATAGTATCATAGACTAGTCAGTATGAACTGACTAGTGTGCCCAGATAGCTCAGTCGGTAGAGCAGTAGACTGAAAATCTACGTGTGGCTGGTTCGATCCCGGCTCTGGGCACCATTTGCGGAAATGGCTCAGTGGTAGAGCATCGCCTTGCCAAGGCGAGGGTCGCGAGTTCGAATCTCGTTTTCCGCTCCATTTTTTTGGCGGCATAGCCAAGTGGTAAGGCACAGGTCTGCAAAACCTTGACCACCAGTTCAAATCTGGTTGCCGCCTCCACAAACTTGAAGCGTGTTTGAAGCACGCTTCTTTTTTTGCGTCTAAAATGCTTTTTGTGATATAATTAACTCAGGTGATGAAATGATTGCTATAGTCGACAAGGCTTACTACGATATTCTTCGTGATAAGCTTAGTGAATTTAATATAAAGGCTTTTCCATCGTTTGAGAGCAAAATTTTGAAAGGCGCGGTCGAGACGCATCCTGATATGTCGCTTTTTAAGTACGATGAGGAGACTTTAATTGCAAGCCACGAGTCTTTTGAGTATTATAGTGAGATCTTTAAGGCTACTAAGATAAATGTGATTAATGCAAATGAAGATCCTCATGAAAAGTATCCAGGCGATGTGAAGTTTAATGCGCTTCGTGTGGGCACGCACTTGATTTGCAAGAAAGATGCATGTGCTGATACCATAATGAATCGTTTTGATGAGGGCAAGACCATAAACTCATCTCAAGGCTATGTGAAATGCTCTGTGATTGACATAGGAAGCGAATATTTTGTGATGGACGACAAATATTTGCATGAAATAATAAAGAATCTTGGCTACAAGTCCAGACTTCTAGATAAAGGTCTTGTAAAGATTAAGGACTATGACTATGGCTTTATAGGCGGCGCGAGTGGCTATGCGCGTGATGAGATATTTTTAACGGGTCATATCAGGGACGAGGCAAATAGTATTCGCCTTGAAGAATTTGCACGAGAAATCAATAAAGAATTGATTTATTTAACGGAATATGATATATTTGATGTAGGAACTTTGATGATAATGGAGGATTAATATGCTAGTAAAACCATCGATATTGCCGGGTACTATGGAACTTTTACCTCATGAGCAATTGATTTTTAATAAGATGAAGGACATAATTAGAGAAACTTATGAACTATTCTCTTTTTTACCTATAGATACGCCTGCTTTGGAGAAGACTGAGATACTTCTTGCTAAAGGCGGCGGTGAAACCGAAAAGCAAATTTATAATATTGCAAATACCTCGACTGATACGTCTTTGCGCTTTGACTTGACTGTGCCTCTTGCAAGATACGTGAGTATGCACGAGCATGAACTTAAGTTTCCGTTCAAGAGGTATCAAATTGCCAAGGTTTATAGAGGTGAGAGGAACCAAAAGGGTAGATACAGAGAGTTTTACCAATGTGACTGCGACATCATAGGTGATGAAAAGCTTTCGAAGTTCTACGATGCAGAGCTTGTTAAGATCATCAGCATTATATTTAAAAAGTTTGGTTTTGATAGATTCACTATAATGATTAACAATAGAAACATTATGAATGGTTTCTTAAAGAGTAAAGGCGTTGAAGATACTGTAGAGGCTGTTCGAGCCCTTGATAAGTACGACAAGATTGGCAGAGAAAGTCTTGAAGAGCTGCTTCTTAATCAAGGTATAAAGGCTGATGCTGTTAAAGAGATTATTGCTCTTATTGAGTTTGAAGGAAGTAATGAAGAAACTATCAAGTACTTGGAAGGACTTGGCATAGATAACGAAACTTTCTTAAAAGGTCTTGCCGAGATGAAAGAAGTTTTAGAGAATATCAAATTATTTAATGTTGATGAAAGTAATTATAAATTCACTCTTAAATTACAAAGAGGACTTGATTACTACACATCAACTGTAATTGAAACTGTTCTTGATGACTACAAGGAGCTTGGTAGCGTCGCTGGAGGCGGAAGCTACGAAAACCTTACTCAGTTCTACTCAAAAAGAGAGCTTCCTGGCGTTGGCATATCCATCGGCTTAACAAGATTGTTCTTCCAATTGAGTGAAAAGAACATACTTCCTAAATTTGATAGCGAAGAAAAATCATTCTTAGTCGCTCCACTTGATATAGATATGAGCTACGCCATAAGCGTGTTAAATGAATTACACGAGCTAGGCGTGAACTCAGAAGTCCTTTACTCCAAGATGAAGATGAAGAAGATATTTGATTTTGCCGAAAGCTATAGCTTTGACTACATCATCTTCCTAGGACAAGAGGAGCTTGATAATAAGAAATTATCAGTAAGAGACCTTAAGAGCAAAGAGAATTTGACTTTGAGCATAGACGAATTGAAAACTTTAATAAAATAAATCTATCCCTATACGCATATGTATAGGGATTTTTTACATTTGTTAAAGTACTACTTGAATGTAGCTTGTCTTTTGTGGTATAATAATTTAGAGGTGGTATGATGAAAAAGCTTTTATTAATACTTTTATCTGCTCTAATGTTTTTGATGAGTTTTACTTCTTATGCAAAAAACATTGAAGAATCAAAAATAAATAAAATATCAGGCCTTGTTAACTCAGACTTAGAAGATAAAGTTCTTGAAGTAGAAGGCAAGAAAGACTCAACAAAGGCTTTATTCATACCGGCAAGAGAGGTATTTACAAAGCTAAACTTCGACATCTATTGGAACGGCGAGGACAAGTCTTGCTATTTCAAAAAAGGTATCAAGAACATAAAGGTAAAGCTTGGTTCGAAGATCTATACAACATCAAATAAGAACAGAATTGAGCTTGACTATGCACCTATGCTTATAGATATGAAGATGTATCTACCTATAGACGTTCTATATTATCTGCTTGACTACGATACATTTATCGTCGCTGACACTATATATATAAGAAACGCCATAGATGGCATAAAGACTGGTATAGTGAACGAAGCGAAGTATAGTCTTGCTTATCCAGTATTTTTCAGTACTGAAGACGTTAAGAGAGCTTATAGAAATAATATTAACGAGCAAATCAAGAAATTTGTTGACGAGCAAGTTGAAAAGGCAAAGAACGATGCTAAGCTTAAGAAAATGTATTTCACATACGATATAGCTAGATCGGATGATAGCTTGGTATCATTATGTTTCTACATCAATAGCGTCTACAATGATGATAGTACTTCGAGCAAATTCTATACAAAGACCTTCAATTTTAATAGCGCTGAAGAGATTAGCTTCGAAGACTTAATCAAGAAAGAACAAAATGTTAGAGAAACGATACTTGAGGATTTAACTAAGACTGAAGAAGAAAAGAACAGCATTAGAAATAATATCAAAAATTATTATATCGTGGATAATTCCATAATCTTGTATTATTACAAGGATGAGGTAGGCAGTTCCAATATAGGATCTCACTACGTTAGAAGCGAGGACCTAAAATTTTATATAAATGAGGAATATTTAAAATATTTTAATTAAAGGAGTGTTATTATATGAAAGTTGCATTAGTAATGGGCAGCATCTCTGATAAAGAGGTTGTTGAAAAATCACAAAAGGTACTTGATGATTTTGGGGTTGAGTATGAGACAAGAGTTATCTCAGCTCACAGAACACCAGAAGTAGCATTTGATTTTGCTAAAAACGCAAAAGCCAATGGTATCGAGGCAATCATAACATTTGCAGGTAAGGCTGCACACTTAGGAGGAGTCATAGCAGGACTTAGTACTCTACCAGTTATAGGAGTTCCGGTAAAGAGCTCTTTAATGGATGGACTTGATTCACTTCTTTCAATAGTTCAAATGCCTAAGGGCGTTCCAGTAGCTACAGTTGCTGTTAATGGCGCTGAAAATGCTGCAATACTAGCTGTACAAATCTTAGCTATCAAATACGATGAACTTGCTAAGAAGCTTGAAGACTACAAGGTACAAATGAGAGATGACATCGTTAAGATCGATGCAGAGCTTAATAAGTAGGTAGAGCTATGGGATTAACATATAAAGACGCAGGTGTAGATAAGACTAAGGGTTATGAAGAGGTAAAACTTATCAAAAACCTAATCAAATCTACAAACAGAGACGGAGTATTAAACGATATAGGAAACTTTTCCGGTTTATTTAAATTAGACTTAAATAAGTACGATAAACCAGTATTAGTAAGCGGTACAGATGGCGTTGGAACTAAGCTTAAGCTAGCATTTATCCTAGATAAGCACGACACCATCGGTATAGATGCTGTGGCAATGTGTGTCAATGACATCATTTGCCAAGGCGCTGAACCATTATTCTTCCTAGACTACATCGCTTCATCAAAGCTTATCCCTGAAAAGATGGCTGAGATAGTATCAGGTGTTGCTGAGGGATGCAAGATGAGCCACGCTGCGCTTATAGGCGGAGAAACAGCTGAGATGCCAGGCTTCTACGCAGAAGGCGAGTATGATATAGCAGGTTTTGCTGTTGGCGTAGTTAATGAAGACAAGATTATAGATGGCTCAAAGATTGAAGATGGTGACGTTATCATTGGTCTAAGATCAAGCGGCGTTCACTCGAATGGTTTTTCGCTAGTAAGAAAAATTATTTTTGATAATGATAAAGTTGATGTAAACAAAAAGTACGAGGGTCTTGATGATACTTTACTAAATGTTTTACTTACACCAACAAGAATTTATTACGATCCAATGATGGATATCATCGAACACATTGATGTTAAGGCGATTTCGCATATAACAGGCGGCGGCTTCTACGAAAACATTCCTAGAATGATTAAAGACGGCTACACAGCTGTTATTGATCTAAAAGATTATGAAATACCAGCAATATTTAAATATCTTATGAACTGGGCAGACGTACACATTGAAGAGATGTTCGGCACATTCAATATGGGCATAGGAATGGTATTTGCAGTATCTAAGGACGATTTAGCAAAAACTGAAGAGCTTCTTAATAAGCACGGCGAAGACTATTTTATCTTAGGTCATATAGAAGAAAAAGAAACTAAGGAAAAGATATGTCTAAATTTAAAATAGCCGTTCTAGCATCTGGTTCTGGCACTAATTTTCAAGCCATAATCGATGCAGTTAAAGAAAAGAGGCTTGATGCTGAGATAGTTTGCCTTATAAGTGATAGAAAAGCAGCCTATGCATTAGAAAGAGCCAAGGACAATGGTATTGACTACTACTACTTTAGTATTAAAAAATATGCTGATAGCGATGAATTTAATCACGCTATATTGGAAGTTTTAGATAAGTACGAGCCAGATTTAATCGTGCTTGCAGGATACTTAAAGATTCTATCGCATGAATTTATAGAAAAGTATAGAGGCAAAATCATCAACATACATCCTTCACTAATACCAAAGCACTGCGGCGATGGTTTTTGGGGCATTAAGGTTCATGAGAGCGTTATAAAATCAGGGGACGAATACTCTGGCGCGACTGTGCACTTCGTTGATGAAGGTACTGATACAGGCAAGATAATTATACAAAGAAAAATCAAGCTGGATGAAGACGAAACGGCAGAATCTTTGCAGAAGAAGATTTTAAATGAGATAGAGCACAAAATTTTGATTGAAGCGATAGATAAAATTATAGGAGGCAAAATTGATGAAAAAAGCATTGATTAGTGTTTATGACAAAACAGGCATAGTTGAATTTGCAAAAGAACTAGAAAATCTAGGCTACGGCATAATTTCAACTGGTGGAACATATAAAAAACTCATAGACGCTGGCTTAAAAGTAGAAGAAGTTACTGAAGTAACTAATTTTCCAGAATGTTTAGATGGCAGGGTAAAGACACTTAACCCGTATATCCACTGTGGTATTCTTTATAGAAGAGATCTTGAAGAAGATAAAGAATTTGTCAAAAAGATGGATATATCAGACATCGACATCATAGTTAACAATCTATATCCATTCGAAGAATATGTTAATGATCCAAGTAAAACACATGAAGAGATTATCGAAAAGATAGATATAGGTGGACCATCTATGATAAGAGCCGCTGCTAAAAACTATAAGTTTGTAACAGTTATCATGGACCCAAGTGATTTTGATTTAGTTCTTAATGAGCTAAAAGAAAATAAAGAGACATCTCTTAAGACAAGAGAGTATTTAGCTGGAAAGATATTTAATTACACAGCTTATTACGATTCACTAATCGCTGGGTACTTCAATAAAAAACAAGAAATTGAATTTCCTGAGTACTATACAAAGGGCTACAAGAAGATCAGCTCACTTAGATATGGTGAAAACCCTCATCAAAACGCAGCTTTCTATAAGGAATCAAAAGTTGAAGAAGGTTCTTTAGTATCAGCTAAGCAATTACATGGCAAGGAATTATCATTTAACAATATTAACGATGCCAATGGCGCACTTGAAACACTAAAGATGTTTACAGAAAGACCTACAATAGTTGCAGTTAAGCACACTAATCCATGTGGAGTTGGTTCAGCAGATACTATTGCAGAAGCATTTAGAAAGGCTCGTGACTGCGATGATCAATCAATCTTTGGCGGCATCATAGCATCCAATAGAGAGATAGACGCCGAAACAGCTGAAGAGATGAGAGACATATTCCTAGAAGTAATCATGGCTCCATCATATTCAGAAGAAGCTTTTAAGATACTAACAGATAAGAAGAAAAACAGAAGAATATTAACAATAGATAATATTACTAATAACGAATACACATCGAAAGACATGAAGAAAGTTCTATCTGGAATGATACTTCAAGACAGAGACACAGAACTTTTCGAAGATTTTGAATGCGTTACAGATAGAAAACCAACTGAAAAAGAAATAGAAGACCTTAAATTTGGCTGGAAAGTTGTTAAGAACTGCAAGTCAAACGCAACATTACTTGCAAAAGACTCAGCTACAGTCGGCATAGGTCTAGGCAGCGTCAATAGATTCTTCACAGTAGAAAGATCAGTTAAGATGGCAGGAGACAAAGCAAAAGGAGCAGTGCTTGCATCAGATGCTTTCTTCCCATTCACAGACTCAGTTGAATTACTAGCTAAACAAGGCGTTACAGCCATCATTCAACCGGGCGGATCAGTAGCTGATGAAGACGTTATAAAGTGCTGCAACGAACACAATATAGCAATGATATTCACTCATATGAGACATTTTAGACATTAGGAGGTAAAAGAAATGGAGAAGTTTTTTGAACTAAAAAAACATGGCACTAACACAAAAACTGAAATAATTGCCGGCATTACTACATTTATGACTATGGCATACATCCTAGTAGTAAACCCAATTATTTTAAGCTCAACAGGCATGGATCAAAACGCAGTATTTACAGCAACAGCATTATCAGCTGCAATTGCTACCTTAATCATGGCGTTATACGCTAAGTATCCATTTGCCTTAGCACCAGGCATGGGACTAAACGCATATTTCGCTTATTCAGTAGTAGCTAATCAAGGACTTTCTTGGGAATTTGCTCTAACTGCAGTATTGATAGAAGGTATTATATTTATCGCTCTATCATTATTTAAGGGAAGAGAAGTAATTTTCGATGCTATACCATTAACATTAAAGAAAGCAGTTTCAGTAGGTATAGGTTTATTCATATCATTAATAGGTCTATCAGGATCAGGCATTATAGTTCATCCTGAAGGAACAATTCTAGGACTTGGAAATATCACAGAAGGCACAGCACTACTAGCACTTATCGGATTAGTAATAACATTTATACTAGTAATTAGAAAAGTTAAAGGCGCATTATTATTAGGAATCATAATTACAACAATTATAGGCATCCCAATGGGTATAACAACAATACCAGAAGGATTCAAAATATTCTCACTACCACCATCAGTTGAACCGATAGCATTCAAATTTGATTTTTCACAAGTATTCTCAACACAAATGTTTATGGCAGTACTAACATTCTTATTCGTAGATATGTTCGATACAGTTGGTACACTAGCAGGTGTTGCATCAAAATCAAATATGCTTGATAAAGATGGTAAACTTCCTAGAGTTAGCAAGGCTTTCTTCGCTGACTCAATAGGTACAGTAGTTGGCTCAATGCTAGGTACATCAACAGTAACAACATTTGTTGAATCATCAGCAGGTGTAGCTGAAGGCGGAAGAACTGGTTTAACATCATTAACAACAGCAGTTATGTTCTTACTAGCACTATTCATAGCACCAATATTTACACTAGTACCAGCAGCAGCAACAGCACCAGCACTTATCACAGTTGGTATGTTTATGATGGAACCTATCATGGACATAGACTTTAGAGATTACACAGAAGCAATCCCAGCATTCTTAACAATAGCTATGATGCCATTTGCATATAGCATTGCTGAAGGTATCTTCTTCGGTATGATCAGCTACACTTTATTAAAAACAGTTGCTGGCAAAACAAAAGAAGTTTCTCCACTTATGTGGGTGCTTTCAATACTATTTGTATTAAGATATATATTTATAGTATAAATTAGTTTATTAAACTATTAAATGTGGTATATATAATACTGTAGAGTATAAAATTAAATCTACGTTTCATATAAAGTTATAAGGAGGTACAAATGAAAACAGACGTACAAATTGCTCAAGAAGCAAAAATGAAAGACATAACAGAAATTGCAGCTAATTTAAATATTAATGATGAGGACTTAATACAATATGGTCACTACAAAGCTAAGGTAGACCTAAGAGTTTTTGATAAGTTAAAAGATAAAAAAGATGGTAAACTAATCTTAGTTACAGCTATCAACCCAACACCAGCAGGTGAAGGTAAGACAACTGTTAACATCGGTTTATCTATGGCTTTAAATAAATTAGGCAAAAAAGCTATCTCAGCTCTAAGAGAACCATCATTAGGACCATCATTTGGAGTTAAGGGTGGAGCAGCAGGTGGTGGCTACGCGCAAGTAGTACCTATGGCTGATATCAACCTACACTTCACAGGAGACTTCCACGCAATAACATCAGCAAATAACTTAATCTCAGCTATGCTTGACAACCACATCCACCAAGGAAATGAACAAGGCATCGACGCTAGAAGAGTTGTTTGGAAGAGATGTGTTGACTTAAACGACAGAGCTTTAAGAAACGTAATAGTTGGTCTAGGTGGAAAACCTAATGGTTACCCTAGAGAAGACGGTTTCGACATAACAGTAGCTTCAGAAATCATGGCTATACTATGTCTATCAACTAGTCTTGAAAACTTCAAAGAAAGAGTATCAAGAGTTATAATCGCTTACAGACGTGACGGATCACCAGTTTACGTTAAGGACATAAACGCACAAGGCGCAGTAACATTATTAATGAAAGATGCTATCATGCCAAACCTTGTTCAAACACTTGAAAATACTCCAGCACTTATCCACGGCGGACCATTTGCTAATATCGCTCACGGATGTAACTCGATCATGGCAACTAAACTTGGTATGAAACTAGCTGATTACACAGTTACTGAAGCAGGTTTCGGCGCTGACCTTGGTGCAGAAAAGTTCCTAGATATCAAATGTAGATTTGGCGAACTAAAACCATCAGCAGCAGTTATCGTTGCAACAATCAGAGCTCTAAAACATCACGGTGGAGCTAATAAGGAAGATTACGATAAAGAAGATTTACAAGCACTTGAAAAAGGCTTTGCAAACCTTGAAAAACACATAGAAAACATCAAGAAATTTGGTTTACCACCAGTTGTAGCAATCAATAGATTCCCAAGTGATACTGAAAATGAAATTAAGTTCATGGAAGAAAAACTTGCTGCAATGGGTGTTGAATGCGCATTAACTGAAGTATTTACAAAGGGTGGCGACGGCGCACTTGAACTTGCTAAGAAAGTAGTTAAAGTATGCGACGAAGACAAAGCTGACTTCAAACCACTATATGATGTAAATCTATCAATCAAAGAAAAATTAGAAATCATCGCTAAAGAAGTATACGGAGCTGACGGAGTAGAATTTACTGTACCAGCAACTAAGAACATCAAAAACCTAGAAAAATTAGGTTTAGACAAGATGCCTATCTGCGTTGCTAAGACACAATATTCATTATCAGACAACCCAGACTTACTTGCAAGACCTGAAGGCTTCCACATAGTAGTAAGAGAAGTAAAAGTATCAAACGGTGCTGGCTTCTTGATAGCACTTACTGGCAGCATAATGACTATGCCAGGCTTACCAAAAGTACCAGCAGCTGACAAGATTGACATACTACCATCAGGTGAGATAGTAGGATTATTCTAAAAAGAAATATATAGGGAGGAATGGAAATGGCTTACAGTTCAAAATTAAAAAGCGAACAAACTGATGGCTTCTTCGAAGCAATCTTATCGCTAGAAACAATGGAAGAATGCTACAGATTCTTTGAAGACATCTGTACTATCAAAGAAATTCAAGCAATAGCTCAAAGACTTGAAGTAGCAAAACAACTTAAGGAAAACAAAACTTACAACGAAATCGAAGTAGCAACAGGCGCTTCAACAGCAACTATATCAAGAATCAACAGATCACTTAACTATGGTGCTGATGGTTATAAGTTAATATTCAAAAAATTAGGCATTGAAGACTAATATAAGTGAGGCTCCTTGATTGGAGCCTTATTTATTTCTTCTGTATAGAAAAAAAGCAAGTAGTGTTAAACTACTTGCTTTTATAATGACTTATATGGTGCCGAAGGCGGGGGTCGAACCCGCACGGTATTGCTACCGCAGGATTTTGAGTCCTGTACGTCTGCCAATTCCATCACTTCGGCTTACCAATATATATTAACATACTTTTTACAAAATTGCAAGATAAATTTTACTTAATTAATCTTTAAAAAAGTTATAATCAATCTAAAACCTATAAGCAATATAAAAGAGCTCCCGCTAGCGAGAGCTCATCTTATATCAACAAAACTATTTATCTAAAAATTCTTCATATAATCTTTGTGCTGTTTCTGTTCCAGCTATACCGCCTATGGCTGTTTCTTTTAATGAAACTGGTAATTCCTTACCAACATTACCCATAGCTCCGACTGTTTCATCGAAAGGTATTAGCGCTTCAACGCCAGCTAGTGTTAAGTCTGCTGATATGATTGCGTTAACAACGCCAGATGCATTTCTTAGATTGCAAGGGTACTCGACAAGACCACAAACTGGGTCGCATATAAGTCCCATGATGTTCTTAAGAGCAAAGCTTGCTGCAGTGAATATATCGTCTATACTTCCGCCTCTAAGCTCTATGATGGCTGCGGCAGCCATTGCAGCGGCAGCACCGCATTCTGCTTGACATCCGCCTTCAGCGCCTGATATAGTTGCGTTAACTGCAATTATTTCGCCAACTGCTGAAGCAGTAAGTAATGCGTTGAATATTTCTTCATCACTGTAATCAAATTCATCTTGCATAGTAACAAGCGTTGCAGGAAGTATACCTGAGGCGCCTGCTGTAGGTGCAGCAACTATCCTACCCATAGAAGCATTTACTTCTGATGTAGAAAGTGCTCTTGCCATGGCTTTTGTTATAAGTGAGCCTGAAATTGATTTAGAATTCATAGAGTAATCATTAACTTTAAATGCATTTTTACCAGTCATTCCACTCATTGAAGTGATGGGCTCTGTAAGACCAGCGTTTGCTGACTTTTTCATTATTTCATATGTTTTTCTAAGGTAATCATATATTTCATCCTTAGTCATATCACTTGCTTCCATCTCTTGATCGAGTTGCAATTCATATATAGTTTTATTTTGTTCTTTGCATGCATCCATCATGCTTTTTGCACTTGTATACATATTAATTATCCTCCTTAACAGGGTTTAAATACTTAACGAATAAGAAGTCATCTATCCTTCCAATGTCTTTTATGGTAGCATCATCAAAGTCAGAGTCAAGCTCGCATATAAGTGTAGCGACTTTACCAGTTCTGTCTACATGCATATCGGCGATATTCATTCCTGATATTGCAAATGTAGCAGTTATTCTTGATAGTATTCCTTTCTTATCAATGTACTTAGCTACTAAAGTAGGTTTTTCGCCAGAGAATTCAACGTCAGCGCCATTGATATCTTTTATAAGTATACTACCTCCGCCTATAGAGCTGCCTTGAACGTAGAAATCATCTTGATCATCGTAGTGAAAGACCATCTTAACAGTATTTGGATGAACGTAGCCAAGGTCTGATTTGATAAATTCGTACTCAAGTCCTCTTTCATCAGCAATTTCAAATGAGTTTTTGATCTCTTCGCTATCAGGGAAGAAGTCCATAACCCCAGCTAGTAGTGCTTTATCAGTGCCGTGGCCCATGTATGTTTCTCTAAAAGAGCCGTGTAAGTAAAAAGATACTTTATTGAAACCCTTTGGTGCTAGCTTCATTGCTATCCTACCAAGTCTTGCAGCTCCTGCAGTGTGTGAGCTTGATGGGCCTATCATTATTGGTCCTAAAATAGATTTTAAATTATAGTTTTCCATTTTTTCTCCTCTTTTTCTTCTTTAATGTATTTAATAAGAAGGCCACAACCAAGGCTGAAAATATATATGACATGATTATGTAGCTTGTTTTGATTATCAGTGGTGTGCTTTCTTTCTTTTCGACTGAATCATTTGTGTCAAGCATCTTTGAGTTATTGCTTGACTTTATGCTAATGTGATCTTCACTTACTTCACATTTAAAATAGTTTTGAAATAATTTACTTAAATCTTCCAGTGGAATCATAAGCGAGTCGTTATAAGTAATTACTTCCTTTGTAAGATGAACTTTTTCGGCGCCTAGGCTTGCATCACTAGTACCGAGCTCGACGTTTATAAGATTGCCTATAGTATACTTACCATTAGCTTCATTATTATAAACAAGGTTTAGCGGCTCTATTAGTTCTTCTAAGCTTATATACTTGATGCCATCAATGATGTAGGCGTGTTCAAGAGCAGTGCTTTTTGAGACCTCTGTTTCATAAGTGATGTCAAATTTTTTGACATCGTCATTTCTTTCTAAATTATTAATGATGAAGGCTCTAGCTCCATTTTGATTGTATTGATTATGGTTGAAGGTCACTATGCCATTGTGAACAAGGTATTTCACGCCCAAACTTGGCTTAACGTTCTGAATATTTGAGTTAATACCGATATTTTTTGAATTGATAGTTAAGAACGATGCATTTTGACCCACTTCAATGGTTGATGCGTTCATATATCTATCCAAATTAAGTACCTTGTACGGCAGATACGTTAGTTTTCTCGCTATCTCTATACTGTCGATGCCTAAGCCATTGGCCTGTCTAATGTACTCTAAAAATGAATTTACATTGACAGGGTAGAGCCTTGTCGATGTATTTGCAAGATTTGGGTTGCCTGCTATAAGCGAGTACTTTGACCTTATCATTATGCTTATGTCCGAGTCGTTAAGCGCGTCGTGAATGATAACGTCTTCCTTAGTATTGATTATGTCTTTGTACTGATGAATTTGGTAGAAGTTATTTGAGCTCGCAAGCTGAAGCTTTGACGTGTTGTTATTATATTTTTTAACAATATCAATATTGTCCTTAAAGTTTGTCAGAACAATGTATTTGAACGGGTTAAATGTGTAGTAAAGATTCTCGTTCTCTTCGTTATGCTTGTCAATCAAAGAATTTATAGCATTGATCTTATCCGGACCTCCAAAGTCATTCATATCACATAAGACAAAGTTATTCTTGCTGTCTTTGATAATATCAGAAATTTGATTTATCGTTTGAATGATGTTCTCATGCTTAAGCTTACTAAGCTTGATATAGTAGACAAAGTTATCGTCGTCAATCGCTTTGATTGTATTGATTAATAGATTAAGGTCATTTGCTTCTTCGATTGAAATTTTAACGCCAGCAGATTTTGCTTCCTTTTCCTTTAATATAGCCTCAACTATTTGCTTGATGGCCGCGTCGTCATACTTCATCTCATTTTCTTTAATTACAGCGTTTTTAATACTTTCAGAATCCGTAATCGATAAGTAGTCAATAGTTGATAAGGAGCTCTCAACGCTCTTGGACCAAGCATCAATATCGGCAGTTGTAGTTCTAACGCTCTTACCAATACCGTCAGCAGTTTTAAGTAAGTCAATCTCCCTGGAAACATTGGTGCTGTCCATATCGATGAACTCGCGAAGTAGCATAGCTCCTTCGCCATCTATCACTCTATTGGCCTTGACATCACCCTTGGTAATCTGTTTAATCTTGCCACCGCTGATGGCGATGTTATACTTATATAAAATTTCGTTTCTCGCTGGGTTAACTATATTAACATTTTTAATTGCAAGATCATAATTAAAAGCAAAGCTAGCCGTCTTATTAGGATCTTCCTCTTGATTTGTTACTTCACTCGCATATACATTGACATTTGTCAATAGTATACAAACGAGCAATAAAAAAGAGAATAATTTTTTTGACAAATTAATCACCTCTGATATATTATATACTAAATAATAGTATAAATAAAGCTTTTTTTACAATTTATGAAGAAATATTTTCGAATATGTTGTATAATATAAATAGAAGAGGAGGCAGAGAGATGATTTTATTATTAAACACTGATTTGATTAGATATAAAGCCTTGGGCTTAGATAAGCTTTACCTTGCATCTAAGAACTCAGCTGAGATACTTAATGATTCGTTCTATGGTTCAAACTTTCTTGCAAGTGAAATCTTTCACAGCTTAAAAGAAGATTATAAAGTGCTTTCATACGCGGGCGGCTATACAGCTATGAAGTATAGAAACTACCTAGAGAGCTACCTAGCTGATTACTATTTAATTACTATTAAGGATGAGGCGAGAGCAGTGATTGATATTAGAGAAAATACAAGAACTACTAGAATCATCGAGAACGCTCCTCGTATAACTAGAGATGATGAACTTAACTTTGTCGATAGATTTGATGACATCGTCTACGATACAAGAGTTACACTACTTATGGAGGACTTTGACAACAATATTAGTCCGGACTTTTATCAAGGCCTTATAGACGTTTCCAATAGATACATGAAAAAACTATTCGTATCTGCCTCAAAGAGCACGATGAAATTATGTATCGATTCAAACGTCTTCGCCATGTCCATGGATTATAAAGACCTAAGCGACATACTTAATCTTAGACTAAGTACTCTTGATGACATAATTAGCGTCGTTAAGTTTATGGCCATCGACAAGGACAGAATTATTCTTATTAAATTTAATGACAATTTGATTATATTTACAAAGGATTGCTACTACTTATTTGATTACGAGAAGAAGCCTTATATTAAGATTGACAAGAACATGGCGCTTCTTGGCCTTGCCATAGGCTTTGAGAGGAAGTACGACTTAGAGACTTCGCTTAAGATAGCAAGTAGCTTTTCCATCTTTAATAAAAAAGACAGCGAGAATTTTGATTTTTCACTTATAAAAAAGATTATGTCTGAAAGTGATTTAATTAGGTATAGCTATGTTTATTAATAAATTTATTCACGCAGCAGACCTGCATCTAGGCTTTAAATATAAAAGTAAAACGCTTGGCGTTAGGTCTGAGGATAGAAAAAATGAGCTTTTCATAACGTTTGAAAGGCTTATTAATTATGCCAACGAGAATAAAATTGATTTGATTGTCCTTAGCGGCGACCTATTTGAAAGGGACGTGCTTACTTATACAGAGACAAAGCACATGATGAGCATTATCGATAGCTACTACGGAAACATCGTTCTTTCATGCGGCAATCATGATTATTATACAGATGATTATCTATTTAATAATTTCACAGATAATCTCCATGTCTTTAAAACTAATACACTTGAACGCATGGATATAGCTGATAATGTTTCCATATATGGTGCTTCATGGCTTAATAGCCTTGAGAATGGTTTTGCTCTCCAAAAAGTAAATCTTGATAAAGATAGATTTAATATCGCGAGCCTTCATGGCGACCTAGCTGATGGCAAGTACAAGATTGATATAGAGTCTCTTCTAGCATCGGGCTTTGACTACATCGCCTTGGGTCATATACATAAAAAAGGGAAAGTGGCTGAGAAGGCCTACTATCCTGGTTCACTTGAGCCGCTTGACTTTGGTGAGCTTGGAGAACATGGTTTTTATGAGGTCGATACACTTAGCGGCAGCGTAAAATTTATTCCATTTGCCCTAAGGGAATTTATTATAAAAGAAATAATTATAAACGAAGAAGATGAATTCGAAGATATAATTAATAAATTTGAAGAGCTTAATGATAAGGATAAGAATTTCTATAGAATTATCTTAAAGGGAAGCATTAATAAGGATTTGAATATCAATAGATTCATTAGCTTAGTTAAAGATAAATTTTATTACTTAGAGGTATTTAATAACTTAGAAGAAAGTTTAAGTATCTCAACTGATATTTACGAAAAAATTCTTGCAAAGTCAGAAAACTATCCAGATGAAATAAGGCAAGACGCGATAAATATCGCGCTTAAGGCAATGCAAAGTAGGGAGCACTACTATGAAGATTAAGAGCCTCGATTTAATTAATTTTGGCAAATTTAATAATTATCACCTTGACTTTGACGACTCATTCAACCTTATCTATGGGCTTAATGAGAGCGGTAAGTCTACTATACATGCCTTTATCTCTTTTATGCTCTTTGGCGTGAACAAGGCGAATACTAAGAGGAAGATCAAGATAAAGGACTATCTCAGCTACAAGCCTATAAACAAAAATGAGTACAGTGGCAGGATGATTTTTGATAAAGATGGTTTTACTTATGAAATATACAGAGATTTTTTAAATGATACTTACTTTGTCAGCAAAAACGGCCTTGATATCACTGACGAGATTAAGAGAGAAAACTCTATTAGTAATAAATCTATTGGCGAAATCATTTTAGGCCTTTCACGCAATGTCTTTAATGCAAGCACTTACATTAGCCAATCAAAAGACATATACTTTGATGACTTTGACGATATTAAAGAGCTTTTACTTAAGCTTAAGACGAATGATGAAGGCGAATATAATTTAAGTGAAGCGAAGAACAGTATTGATGACGAAATTGCAAGTATAGGCACAGAGAATGCCAAGACTAAGGAGCTATACAGTCTTAAGAAGGAGATAGCAAGTCTAGATAGGGATATAGCTGGAGTAGAGGCATCGCTTGAAGACACTATGTCCATGCTTAATAAAAAAGACGAGCTAAATAAAAAGAAAGAAAATTTGATTTTAAAGAAGAAAGACTTTTTAGCAGAGTACAATAAGGCGAAAGAATATTATAAAAAGGAAAATTTATTAAAGATAGAAGAGCTTAAAGAAAAGAAGAAGGATTTTTTAAATAAGAATAAAAATATTACTAGTGATGACTACGAAGCCTTTAATGAGCTTAAAAAGAGATTTGAAGCAAATAATTATAGCGAGGCTAGAAGACGTAGCTTAAGAAGCTTTTCGTACATTTTTGCCTTGCTTAGCATTTTTGCCCTTATTTATTATTTTATCAAGGTAAGTAGAATTGCTTTATATACTAGCTTTGCCATGGCTATAGTTTTTCTTATATCATTCATTTTTACTAAGTCTAAGACGAGGGATGAGGCTAGTAAAAAGCTTATAGATGATAAAAATGCCATCCTAGATAAATATAATATAGCAAGTGATGAGGACTTCATAAGCGAATATACTAATGAGAGGTCAAGTGAGATGAGTCAAAACTATTTGCATAGCTTTGATGAGTTTCTAAAGACATACAGCGAAAAGAACTTTGACGAGCTTAGTGAAGAGAAGGTCCTTGACTACTTAGCAAAAACAGATGAGGCGGCCTATGATAAGTACAAGGGCTACTCTATAAGCATGGCTGAGGATGAAATCACTAAAATCGATTTAGAGCTAAATTCACTTGAGACAAAACTTAATTATAACGACAGACTTATAGAGAGGGCATACGAACTTGGCCTAAGACGTGACGCGCTCGATGCGAGATTTGCGGAGCTAGAAAGAAGGAGAAAGGCTTTAAGCGCTGCTAGTGAAATCATCTCTAGCCTTATTACTGAGATTAATACTAGCTATATGCCGAAGATTATTGCCGCGGCAAATAAATACTTAGAAATGTTTTCTGATAATAAATATAATTTCTTCTTGCTTGATGAAAGCTTTACCATAATGCTAAGAGACAAAAGAACTAGCCTTGTATATGAGGAGGAAAAGCTTAGTAGGCAGGTTTTATCAATGTCCTACCTTAGTTTAAGGCTTGCACTAGTCGAGGTACTGGACATCGATTTAGCACTTATCTTTGACGAGAACCTTGCCTTTTTTGATGAAGAGCGTATGGCAGCTGCGCTAAAAATATTTACTTCATTGGCAAAAGAAAAGCAAGTATTATTATTTACGAGCAGTAAAGTCGAAAAAAGTGTTCTCTCAGAGCTTAATCTGTGTTATAATTATATACAGTTATAGAGGTGAAAAAATGATTTATGCTATAGGCGACTTACATTTAGATTCGACAGACTTAAAACCTATGGGCGTCTTTGGAGGTAACTGGCAAGATCACGACAAGAAGATTAAGACGAGCTGGCTAGAGAAGGTTAAGGACGACGATTTGGTCTTATTGCCTGGTGATATATCATGGGCGATGAGGTTCAGTGAAGCTATAGATGATTTAAAATTCATAGACGAATTGCCAGGCAAGAAACTTATTAGCAAGGGCAATCATGATTATTGGTGGACAAGCATATCCAAGATGAATGGCTTTGGTTTTAAATCCATTTACTTCATGCAAAATGACTCATACACGTATAAGGACTATGCTATCTGCGCAACAAGAGGCTGGATGCAAGAGGACAATGACAAGTATGACGAAGAAAATGACAAAAAGATAACAGCTAGAGAGCTAATTAGACTATCGTTATCGCTTGAAAAGGCTGATAAGGATAAGAAGATTATAGTTATGCTTCACTACCCGCCATTTAACATGGACTTAAAAGCTAATCAATTCCATGAGCTTATGAAAGAGCATGGTGTATATAAATGTGTTTATGGTCACTTGCACGCAGCTGGCCATAGATTTAGAAGAGAAGGCTTGATTGATGGTATAGATTATTCATTGGTCTCAAGCGATTACTTAAATTTTAAACTTAAATTAATAGAGAGGTGTTAGTATGAAGGTTATAGTTTGCAAAGATTATGACGAGATGAGCAAGGAAGCAGCTCAAATATTTATTAAACAAATTCAAGAAAAGCATGACAGTGTATTAGGTTTGGCGACAGGATCAAGCCCTATTGGCATGTATAAAGAGCTTATCAAGGCTAATAATGATGGCACTATTGATTTTAAGGACGTAATTACATTTAACCTTGATGAATACGTTGGCTTAAGTAAGGACCATCCTGCAAGTTATTATTACTTTATGAATGAGAATTTATTTAATCATATTAACATAGATAAGAAAAATACACATATACCACACGCTGAGGGAGCTGACTTAGAAAAGGCGGCTAAGGAGTACGAAGAAAGCCTTTCTCATTATGAGATCGATTTACAAGTGCTTGGCGTTGGCAAAAACGGCCACATAGGCTTTAATGAGCCAGGCGACGATTTAAGCTCGGTAACATATGTGCAAGAGCTATCTGAGTCAACAAGGGTCGCTAACTCAAGATTCTTTGACGATATTGATGACGTGCCAAAATTTGCCATCACTATGGGGGTTGGCTCTATATTTAAAGCAAAGAAGATAGTTTTAATCGCAAGCGGTACTCAAAAGAGCTTCGCGATAGATTATCTATTAAATTCTAAAAAGATATCATCTAAAGTACCGGTATCACTACTAAATTTACATCCAGACGTTACCGTAATCATAGATGAAAAATTAGCAAGTCTAGTTATAAAATAATGATAGAGAGAGAAAAAGAAGTAAAAGTTTTTAATCTTGACTTAGACGCGCTTAAAGAGGAGCTTCTATCGAAGGGAGCAGAGCACTTAGGTGAAGAGAAGCAAGTGAATTATATATTGAAATGCGATATAGACGCTAAGACAAATTTATTAAAATCTCTATTAAGACTTAGAGAAGTGGATAAAGATGGCAAGAAGACTTTTTACTTGACATATAAGATAAGAGGAAAGGACAGCGGCGGGCTACGTAACTCAAAAGAGGTTACGAGTGAAGTTAAAGATAAGGATGCAATACTAGAAATTTTCGAAATGCTTGGAATTATTCCTGAAAAAGTTGATTATAAGGAGAGAGATTCATATCTATATAAGGACGCTCGCTTTGATTTTGATGAATATGACAAAGAAACCTTTGACAGGCCTTATCTTGAAATTGAAGTAAAAAGCGATGAAAAACTTGAAGAGCTGATAAAAGAATTTAATATAGAGAGAAAAAATATTACAACGAAAAATATAAATGAACTAAGGAAAGATCAAAGATGAAATTTATTAAAGATAATGCTATAGATATAATTTTAGCTTTTATACTGATAGCTTTGAGTCTAGCGATGAACTTTGCTTTAATAAAGCTAGACAAAGGCTTTAATGAGTACTTAGCAATACTGCTATTTACTTACATAGCTGTATTTACGCTAGATATAAAGTTTTCTATACCAAGCGTAATTTTGATATTTATACTAAATTTATTATATAGAAAGAGCTTAAACGCAGATATAAGAACGCTTATGCTAGCAATTGAAGTAATGTTTGGTTTTGCTATAGGTTATATAAGTCATAAGAAGTTTAATATATCATATATATTCTCGCTTTTTATTTCGATACTTATATCGAAGATGCTTAGCTATATAATTGCGCTTTTAATTGCAAATGCTGCGAATATATACAATATAGGCAGAATCATAAAAGTTAATCTAGTAGCATCACTACTAAGCATAACAGCATGCCTAGTCATAGTGCCGCTAGTAGTTTATACAAAAGAGAATTTCACATATCTATAGGAGGTTAAGATGATAGTAATTAAAAATGTTAAGTATATTGACGTAGATAAATCAGTCGTTAATGGCCCATGTGATGTATTAATCGATGGCAATAGAGTTAAGAAAATTGTTGATAAGATTGATGAAGCAGGCGCCTATACTATTGATGGCAGTGATAAACTACTTATGCCAGGACTATTTAACACGCATAACCACATAGCTATGAGCGTATTTAGGAATTACGCTGATGATATGGAGCTAATGGATTGGCTGCAAAATAAAATTTGGCCACTTGAGTCGAAACTTACAGATGAAGATATTTATTGGGCAAGTCTATTAACATTTATAGAGCTAGTTAAGACTGGTACAACAGCCTTTAATGATATGTATATGTTCTGTGAAAGGGTTTTTGATGCAGCTAGTGAAGTGGGTATGAGAGGCCTTATTGCTAGAGGCATGACAAATGATGCCTTTAATAAAGAGAGAGAAGCTAATATACGTGATATGTATGAAAAATACCATCAAAAGGATGGTCTGTTAAGGCTAGCCATCGCGCCTCACGCTATATACACAACTGGACTTGATTACTTAAAGAGCTGCATAGACCTTGCAAAAGAGCTAGACTTAATCATTCATACGCATGCGAATGAAACTTTAACTGAAGTAAACAATTCATATAAAGAGTATAAGAAGAGTCCTATAAAAATATTTAAGGAGCTCGGCATGTTTGATCAAAAGACAATACTGGCGCACTGCGTTCATCTATCTGAAGAAGATATGGACATCATAGCAAAAAGTAATGCACTAGTAAGTTTAAATGTATCATCAAATATGAAGCTAGCAAGCGGCATACCAGATATAAAGAATATGTTTGTGCGCGGTGATAAGCTAGCTATAGGTACTGACGGAGCTAGTTCAAATAATATGCAAAACATGTTTACTGAGATGAGAGCGGTATCACTTGCGGCTAAGGCTCGTTCACTTGATCCAAAGGTGATGAGTGCGGGAGAAGTACTTAAGCTCGCGACTATTAATCCATATAAATATATCTTTGATGAAGATGTAAATATAAGCGAAGGATCACTAGCAGATTTAATTCTAATTGATTTAGATAATACAAATTTAAAACCACAAAACAATTTGATTAGCGCTATGGTTTACTCAATGAATGGAAGTGAAGTTGATACGACTATAATCAACGGTAAGATAATTATGGAAAATAAAAAGATTAAAGGCGTTGATGAAGACTTAGTTGCAAGAAAAGTTGAAGAAATTATTAAAAATATTTAGGGGATGATGAAATGAAGTGGAGAGGTAGACAAGGATCGTCAAACGTAAACGATAGAAGAGGCGAGTCAGGCGGAGGCGGCATGCCAAACTTTGGCGGCTTCAAGATGGGCACTGGAGGCATGATACTGCTTTTAGTACTATACTTAGTTTTTGGTAGAGGCCTAATAGGCGGACCAAGCGGTCCTGGCGCAGGCATACAAAACGGCCAAGGTACACCAATTACAAGCGAAAGAGAAGAAGAGTACAAACAATTTATCTCGGTCGTCTTAAAGGACACTGAAGATGTTTGGCATGAAATATTTGAAGAAAATGGTTTAGAATATGAAGAACCACAATTAAATCTATTTACAGGCAGCATAAATTCTGGCTGCGGCTTTGCATCAGAACAAATGGGTCCTTTCTATTGTTCAGTGGATAAGGACATCTACATCGATTTGTCTTTCTTTGATCAGCTTAAGAATGAGTTTGGAGCAAAGGGTGACTTTGCCATGGCCTATGTATTAGCACATGAAGTTGGTCATCACGTACAAAAACAATTAGGTATTTTAGACAAAGTTCATTCATTACAAGGAAAGGTATCTGAAAAAGAATATAATAAATACTCTGTTATGCTTGAATTACAAGCAGACTACTTCGCAGGAGTATTCGCAAAGCATATACAAGATAGAGACATCTTAGAAGAAGGGGACTTTGAAGAAGCAATGAATGCCGCATCAAAGATAGGCGACGATACACTTCAAGAAAAGTATCAAGGAAGAGTAGTTCCAGATAGCTTTACACATGGAACGAGCGAACAAAGGATGGAGTGGTTCAAGAAAGGCTTTGAAAAAGGCACAATTCAAGACGGAGACACATTTAGTGGCGATATTTAGTAAGTAATAAAGGAGATATACAATGGATAAGAAAACAGCATTTAGCGCTATACAGCCCTCAGGTGATTTAACCATAGGTAATTACCTAGGAGCTTTAAAGAATTTAGCTAAACTACAAGATGATTACAATTGTTTATATGCAGTTGCTGACCTTCATAGCATCACAGTACCAAAGGTGCCTAAGGAATTAAGGAAGAAGACCTATGAGATATTTGCGATGATGTTAGTGAGTGGTGTTGATCCAGAAAAGAGCGTTTTATTCGTTCAATCACACGTACCAGAACACGCTATGCTAGGCTGGATACTTGATACAATTGCCTATATTGGTCAGCTTAACAGAATGACTCAATATAAAGACAAGTCCAAGAAGTCTCCAGAAAACTGTAACGCAGGTCTATTAACATATCCAGTACTAATGGCGGGTGACATACTTTTATATCAAACAGATTTAGTACCTGTAGGCGAAGACCAAACTCAGCACATGGAGTTAGCAAGAGACTTAGCAATCAGATTCAATAGCAAGTACTCAGACACATTTAAAGTGCCTGAAGCATACATTGCTAAGACAGGAAAGAGAATCATGTCACTACAAGATCCAAGTAAAAAGATGAGTAAGTCAGACGAAGATCAAAACAGCTTCATCTATATTATGGACAGCAAAGACAGAATTTACTCAAAGATTAGAAAGGCTGTTACAGATAGCGAGCCAAACTTTGCTTATGACCCAAATAGAGCCGGTTTATACAATCTTATAAATATATACAGTTCATTCACTGGCATCAGTCCTGATGATATAGTCAAGAAGTATGATTCGCTTGGATATAAAGAGTTCAAAGAAGATTTAGCAGACATCATATATGAAGATTTAAAAGACTTTCAATATAATTACAATGAAGTTATTCAAGATAAAGAAGGATTAGAAAAGCTTATGGCAGAAGGTAGAGATAAAGCGAGATACCTTGCTAATAAGACTCTAAGAAAAGTAATGAAAAAAGTTGGCTTTGTACAAATATAAGGAGTTAGCTATGAAGATATTAATTATAGGTAGTGGCGGTCGTGAGTACGCCATCGCTTCAAAAATTAAAGCACAAGACAGCTCAGTAGAGATTGTTTTTGCACCTGGTAATGGCAAGACTGAGAGCGAATTCAAAAATATTGACATAAAAGTTATGGATTTTGACAAGTTAATTGCTTATGCTAAAGATAATGCTGTTGATTTCACTATAGTCGGACCAGAAGATCCACTATGCTACGGCATTGTCGATAAGTTCGAGGCAGAGGGACTTAAGATATTCGGACCAAAGAAGGAAGCAGCCATATTCGAAAAGAGCAAGGCATTTTCAAAGAAGTTCATGGAGAAGTATCACATAGATACAGCTAAGTACCTTGAGACTGATAGCATTGATGAAGCAAAGAAATATGCTAGCAAACTACTTAATGAATCAAAGGTAAATAAAGTAGTACTTAAGTATGATGGGCTTGCTCAAGGCAAGGGAGTTATCATAGCTTCAAGCGAGAAAGGAATAGATGAAGCGCTTAATGAGCTACTCCTAGATAAAAAATTTGGTGATGATAAGATTATAGTCGAAGAATATATAGATGGCTTCGAAACATCTGTTCATGTACTTATATCAAATGGAGAGTATATAATGCTACCAAGCGCTAAGGACCATAAAAAGGTTTTTGAAGGCGAAACTGGTGAAAACACTGGCGGCATGGGCTCATACTCACCAAACCTTATGGCACTACCATATTTAAAGGACATAGAAGAAGAGCTTGTAAAGCCATTCATAAAAGGTCTTGAAGCTGAAGGCATTGACTATAGAGGGATTTTATTCGCAGGCCTTATGATAAATTCAGACGGAATAAAAGTTTTAGAGTTTAACACAAGGTTCGGCGATCCTGAAACTGAAGTTATCTTAGAAAGAATTGACTCATCTTTATTGGATGCGCTTATCAAGACAAGTGAAGCAAAGCTTGATGAATATAAATTAGAAGTAAATGATAAAAAGATAGTTAACGTCGTATTAGCATCTGGTGGCTATCCAGCAAAGTACGACAAAGGATATGAGATAAAAGGCTTAGATAAATTATCACCAGAAGTAAAAATTAATTACGCAGGTGTTAAGGCTGATGGCGCAAAGCTACTTACTAATGGCGGAAGAGTGTTAAATATACTTTCTAAAGCCGATACATTTGAAGAAGCATATAAGAAAGTTTATGATGAGATCCAAAAGATTTCATTTGATAAAATGCATTATAGGAGGGATATTGGTCCAGTGGTTAAGAGAGTTTATGTTTGTAAAAAAGATGAATTTGATGCGGAGTCAAACGGTTTAACGCAAGAGATTAAAGAATTTCTTAAGATAAATATCGACTCAATCAAAGTTTATAACAGATACGATATTGAATTACTTTCTGATGAAGAAATTAATAAGATATCGAATACCATTTTATGCGAAAAACCGGTAGATAATATTTATTTAGCGGACGATGCTTTAGAAATGGAAAAGAATTTGAAGAATGCCTTTGTTGTTAGGTACAAAAAGGGCCAATTCGATCAAAGGGAACAAGGCTTAAAGGATACAATCAAGGTTACTCTTGGCAAGGATGAAGTTTTAGCAAGATGTGAAAAAGTTTATGAGATCAAAGGCGATGTAAGCGAAGAAGACATTAAGAAGATTAAGAAACATCTTATAAATACAGTTGACCAAGCAGAAGGCGTATTGATTGGTATACCAACAACACTTAAGGAAAGCGTTGATACTAAGATTGAGTCTATAGTTTATGACGGCTTTATTAAACTTGATGACGAAGGACTAAAGGACTTCCATGATAAGGAAGCACTTGCTATGTCTACAGAAGACTTAAAAGTTTTCCAAGACTACTTTATAAAAGAAGATAGAGATCCAAGCCAAACAGAGCTTAAGTTAATCGACACATATTGGTCAGACCACTGTAGACACACTACATTTAATACACAATTAACAAATATCAACTTCGAAGGCGAAAGTGAATTTATCGAAGTAATTAGAAATACACTTAATGAATACTTAAAGGCGAGAAAACAATTCTCAAAGAAAGATCTTACACTTATGGACCTAGCAACTATAGTTACTAAGAAGCTTAGAAGCTTAGGCAAGCTAAATGACTTAGAAGTAAGTGAAGAGATAAATGCTTGCTCAGTTAAGATTAAGGTTAGCATAGACGGAAGACTTAGGGACTACCTACTAATGTTTAAGAACGAAACACATAACCACCCAACTGAGATAGAGCCATTTGGCGGCGCTCAAACATGCCTTGGTGGAGCTATAAGAGACCCACTATCAGGAAGAAGCTATGTTTACCAAGCTATGAGAATAACAGGAGCTGCAGATCCAAGAGAAGCTATTGAAGATACACTTGAAGGAAAGCTTCCTCAAAGAAAGATAGTTTTAGACGCAGCTAGAGGATACTCTTCATATGGCAATCAAATCGGTCTTGCAACAGGCTATGTTGACGAAGTTTACCATCCAGGCTACAAAGCAAAGAGGATGGAAGTAGGTGCAGTTATTGCTGCAGCACCTATGGAAAATGTATATAGAGGCGTACCTGCTAATGGCGATATAATCATTTTACTTGGTGGTAAGACTGGTAGAGACGGCATTGGCGGAGCAACAGGAAGCTCTAAGATACAAACAGACAAATCAGTTGAAGACTCAGCTGCTGAAGTACAAAAGGGTAATGCACCAACAGAGAGAAAGATACAAAGGCTATTTAGAATACCTGAATTAGCTAAAATGATAAAGAGATGTAATGACTTTGGCGCAGGCGGAGTCAGCGTTGCTATAGGTGAATTAGCAGATTCACTACTAATACATTTAGATAAGGTACCACTAAAGTATCAAGGACTAAGCCCTATGGAGATAGCTATATCAGAATCACAAGAGAGAATGGCTGTAGTTATCGCTAAAGAAAATTATGAAAAGTTTAAAGAATATGCAAACTCTGAAAATCTTGAAGCAACAATAGTTGCTGAAGTTACTGATTCTGAAAGACTTATCATGATGTACAATGACATAGAAGTATGTAATTTAAAGAGAGAGTTCTTAAACTCAACTGGTGCACCAAGAAAACAAGACGTTATCTTTAAGCCAGAAGAAGTAGAACTATTTAACGAAGATTTGGCAGATGACTTCACTGTAGAACTAAAGAAGAGATTAGAAGACATCAATGTCGCTTCTAAAAAATCACTTATAGAAAGATTTGACTCATCAGTTGGTAGAGGCAGTATAGTTCAACCACTAGGCGGCAAGAACCAATTATCACCAGAACAAGCTATGATAGCTAGAATACCAACAACACAAGGCGAATCATCAACAGCGAGCATAATGACATATGGCTTTGATCCATATCTATCAGAAAAGAGTCCATTCTTCGGAGCTTACTATGCAGTAGTTGAATCACTTGCGAAAATTGCTTCACATGGAGCAAGCCCATTCAAAGCAAGATTAACATTCCAAGAGTACTTTGAAAAATTAAATGACGACCCATATAAGTGGTCAAAACCATTCGAGGCATTGCTTGGCGCGTTTAAGATCTGTAATGACTTACAAATCCCATCAATTGGTGGAAAGGATTCAATGAGTGGAACATTTAATGATTTAAACGTACCGCCAACATTGATTTCATTTGCAGTAACATCTATGAACATAGAAGACGTCGTAACACCTGAGCTTAAGGGCAATATGAAGCTTGGTTTAATAAGAACAACTATTAACGATGACAATACACTTGATTTAAATGAATTTAAGAAGAATAGCGTTGAGCTTGTTAGCCTTATCTCAAGAAAGAAAGTTAGAAGTGCAATTGCAATCAATAGAGATACAACACTTCCTCTTCTTATGAAGATGGCCTTTGGTAATGATATTGGCTTTAACATCAACATGGACGCTGACATCATGTTCAAGGAGCTTTATGGTTCATATATCGTTGAATACACTGAAGACCTTCCAGGCATTGAATACCTTGGTACAACTAATACAGATGCAAGCATCATTATCAATGGTAGACGCCTTGACCTTGAAGAATATAAAGAAGCTTATGAAAAACCACTACTAGAAATATTTGGCGAAGAAAATAGAGTAGCTAAGAGTGAAAATAAATTTACTGAAAAAGAATTTAGAGCTAAATCAAAGAAGCCAGTTGATGAAGTTAAGGTTATAATACCAGTATTCCCAGGAACAAACTCTGAATTTGATTCAAAATATGCTTTTGAAAAAGAAGGCGCTAAAGTTGATGTATTTGTATTTAACAACTTAGATAACGAACACATTGACAAGTCAATCGATGATCTAGCAAAGAAAATTAAAGAAAGTCAAATTTTATTTATACCAGGTGGCTTCTCATTATCTGACGAACCAGACGGATCAGGTAAATTCATTGCCAATGTATTAAGAAATCCAAAGGTAAAAGAAGCAGTAGAGTATCTTCTTGAAGAAAATGATGGCTTGATACTAGGTATTTGTAACGGCTTCCAAGCTTTAATCAAGACAGGTCTACTACCATATGGAAAGATTAAAGACATTGACGAAGACGACCCAACATTAACATATAACAATATATCTAGACACATTGCAAGAATCGTTAAGACTAAAGCTCTAACAACATCATCACCATGGCTTAAGTACATCGATAAGGACAAGACTTATAGAGTACCTATCTCACATGGCGAAGGAAGATTATTAATCAACAAGGAGCTTTATGAAAAACTTAGCGATAACGCTCAATTAGCTTTTGAATATATAGACAACCCGAATGGATCAAACTTTGATATCGAGTCAATGCTATCACCAGATGGAAAGATACTTGGTAAGATGGCTCACTCAGAAAGAGTTGAAACAGATACATTTAAGAACGTTGCTGACATTGAAATACAAAACTTATTCAAGGCAGGCGTAGAATTTTTTAAGAAAGATTAATAAAAGTATTAATATATTGTAAATTATTGAATAATACTTTTCGTTGTGGTATAATTTAGGTGGTGATTTTCTATGGATGTAAATAAATCTTTTGCTTATGCAATTGACAATGATGACGGCAAAACATTTGACAATATATCAAGTGCAGATGTTATTATCTTAGGACCATCGAGGTCAGGTAAGACACCTCTTTGTTATTATCTTGCTTCTTTAGGATTAAACGCGATAAATATACCACTTGTACCAGAGGTCGACCAATTTGATGTGATTAAGGACTTAGACAAGTCAAAAATGATTGGCCTAATACAAGATGAGGAGTATTTATCCAAGATAAGGAAGGAAAGAGACAAAGACCTAGGCATAACAGGTGTATCTAATTACTCATCGCTTGAGAGAGTATTTTATGAAAATGAATACGCTCGCGAGATCTATAGTAAATTAGGCATATTTGTTATATCTATGTATGGAAAATCTATAGAAGAAGTATCTAGCACTATAGTTAGATATCTTCAAAATTAAATAAGCAATAGGAGGATACAGATGGAAAAGTATGTTTATAGCTTTAAAGAAGGCAATAAAGATATGAGGGATTTGTTAGGAGGCAAGGGAGCTAACTTAGCTGAAATGACTAATTTAGGCCTACCAGTACCTAACGGATTTACAATTACAACTGAAGCGTGCAACAGGTTTTACGAAGAAAATGAAGAACTATGGCAAGATTTAAAGGAAGAAATTAGAAAGGGTATTGCAAATGTTGAAAAGATCACTAATAAGGGCTTTTCAGACAAAGAAAATCCGCTACTATTCTCAGTAAGAAGTGGAGCGAAGATATCAATGCCAGGCATGATGGATACTATATTAAATCTTGGTTTAAACGATGTGACAGTTGAAGGACTTGCAAAGAAGACTAATAACGAAAGATTTGCCTATGACAGTTACAGAAGATTCATTCAAATGTTTTCAGATGTTGCCATGGGTATCCCAAAAGCTGAATTTGAAAAAGTATTAAATAAACAAAAAGAAAAAAGAAATATTGAAAACGATATTGACTTAAATACAGACGACTTAAAAGAAATTGTTAAAGAATATAAGACTATTTACAAAAAATACATTGGAGAAGACTTCCCACAAGATCCAAATGTACAACTATTTAACGCAGTTAAAGCCGTATTCATGTCTTGGAACACACCAAGAGCTAAGACATACAGAAAGCTAAATGAAATTTCTGATACACTTGGCACAGCTGTTAACGTTCAAGAGATGGTATTTGGTAACATGGGCATGAACTCTGGTACTGGTGTTGCTTTCACAAGAAACCCAGCTACAGGTGAAAACGTTTTATTCGGTGAATTCTTAATCGATGCTCAAGGTGAAGACGTTGTTGCAGGCGTTAGAACACCAGAACCTATTGCTAGACTTGAAAATGAATTGCCAAGCGTTTATAAAGAGTTCAAAGAAACTGTTGAAAAGCTAGAAAAACATTATAAAGATATGCAAGATATTGAATTTACAGTTGAAAATGGCAAGCTTTTCATGCTTCAATGTAGAAATGGTAAGAGAACCACAAAGGCTGCTATAAACATAGCTGTTGATCAAGTTAATGAAGGTTTAATAAGCAAAGAAGAAGCAATCTTAAGAATCGAACCAAAATCAATTGATCAAATTCTTCACCCAACATTTGAAGAAAAAGATGTTTTAAGCAAAACTGAAATCACAAAAGGCCTTCCAGCATCACCAGGAGCTGCATCAGGCGTTGTAGTATTCTCACCAGATAAGGTTGTTGAATATCATAAGAATAACGTTAAGACTATATTAGTAAGAGAAGAAACATCTCCAGAGGATATAGATGGTATGGTATATGCTGAAGGCATACTAACAGCTAGAGGCGGTATGACATCACACGCTGCTGTAGTTGCTAGAGGTATGGGTAAGTGCTGTGTTGCAGGCTGCTCTGAACTAAGAGTTGATGAAGATGATAAAGTTATAAGATACAATAGCGGCGAAATCAAAGAAGGAGACACTATCTCTATAGACGGTACAACAGGTTATGTATACCTAGGAGAAATCAAAAAGGTTACTCCTGAACTAAGCGGTAATTTTGCTAAGTTTATGGAATGGGCTGATGAATTTAGAACTCTAGAAGTAAAAGCAAATGCAGATAACCCAAGAGATGCAAAGCAAGCACTTGACTTTGGTGCACAAGGCATAGGCCTTTGCAGAACAGAACACATGTTCTTCGATGACAAGAGAATCTTCCAAGTTAGAAAGATGATACTTTCTAAAACACTTGAAGAAAGAGAAAAAGCACTTGAAAAACTTCTTCCTTATCAAAGAGGCGACTTCGAAGGCATATTCAAGGTCATGGAAGATAAAGGCGTAGTAATAAGATTACTTGACCCACCTCTACATGAGTTCCTTCCAAAGACTGAAGAAGATATCGAAAGCCTAGCTAAAGATATGGGTATTACAACTCAAGTCATTGAAGACAGAATCGAAGATATGAAAGAGTTTAACCCAATGCTTGGTCACAGAGGATGTAGACTATGTGTGACATGGCCAGAAATCTATAGAATGCAAGTTAGAGCCATCATGGAAGCAGCTATAAACGTAAGCGAAGAAATCAAGAAAGATATCAAACCTATGATTATGATTCCATTGATAGGCGAGTTAAAAGAACTTGTATTTGTTAAAGAAGAATTAGTAGAAGAAATAAATAAAGTATTCGAAGAAAAGAACAAGAAGCTTGATTACGAAATCGGTACTATGGTTGAAGTGCCAAGAGCAGCACTACTTGCTGACGAAATCGCAAAAGAAGCAGAATTCTTCAGCTTTGGTACAAACGATATGACTCAAATGACTTGGGGCTATTCAAGAGATGACTATGGTAAGTTTGTTAACGCATACCTTGATCATGGTATCTACGAAAGAAGTCCATTCGACTCATTAGATACAGAAGGCGTAGGTAAATTACTTGATATGGGAACTAAGCTTGGTAGACAAACAAGACCTGATATACACGTAGGTATATGTGGTGAACACGGTGGAGATCCTAGATCAATCGAGTTCTGCGACGCAATCGGACTTGACTACGTAAGCTGCTCACCATATAGAGTGCCAATCGCAAGACTAGCAGCAGCTCAAGCAAGCATCAAGAGAAAAAATAAATAATTAAGAATAATAATTTACGATAAGGCGGGTTAATACTCGCCTTATTTTATGCCTATAAGTATATTTACACTTAAGTAGCAAGGTATAATTAAGATACTATTTACTTTTGCAAATAAAATTAATAAATTTATCTAGTTTTCATTATTAGATATTGACAGGGCATATATAATGTAATATAATTGTACTCAGGAGATGATTAGATGATAACGAACTATTTCGATAAAAATAAAACATATTACATACATCACTTTGAAACACCTCTTGGCGAGATGACTGCAGCTGCTGAAGAGGATGCGCTCGTATACTTACGCTTTGGCCATCAAGGCATATATGGTAGCAAAAAAGAGAAGAACGAGATTATAGATAGAACCGTTAAACAGCTTGATGAGTACTTTAAAGGCGAGAGAAAAGACTTCGATATACCTATAAGAGTGAAGGCAAAAGACTTCCAAGAGAGAGCTTTGAAAGAGATCAAAAACATAGGATATGGAGAAAGATGTACATATGGCGACATTGCACTTAAGCTTGGCAAGAAAACATATTCGCGTGGCGTTGGCGCAACATGCAGAGGCAACACTATAGTTATAATTATACCTTGCCATAGAGTCGTTATGATGAATGAAGCTGGTTATTATAATTATTCGGACGGTAACGATATAAAGAAGGCGCTTCTTGAATTAGAAGAAAAGTACAAATAATAATATTTAAAGATACAATAACAGGCATTTTGCTTGTTATTTTTTTGCTTAAATGGGTAAGAATCAATAAAGGAGTGATTTTATGAAAGATATCTTAGTAGATCGTTTTATTAAATACGCAAAGATTGATACTAAATCAGATGAGGAGTCTCCAAATTGCCCAAGCAGTCCGAAGATTATGGACTTTGCAAAGAAATTAAGAGATGAACTTATTGAATTAGGCTTGGAAGATGTTGAATTAGATGAGCACGCTTATCTATACGCTACACTTCCAGCAAACACAGATGAAGAGAAGGACGTACTAGGCCTTATAGCGCACATGGATACTTCACCTGATATGAGCGGGGAGAATGTTAAGCCAAGAATCGTTGAAAAATACGATGGTAAAGACATAGTTCTTAATGAAGAAGAAAACATTATCTTAAGCCCAAATGACTTCCCAGAGCTAAATGATTATGTAGGCGACGACCTAATAGTAACTGATGGAACTACATTACTTGGCGCTGACGACAAGGCAGGTGTTGCTGAAATCGTTACAGCTATGGAATACTTCATCAAAAATCCAGATATAAAGCACGGCAAGATTAGAATTGCTTTTACACCAGATGAAGAAATTGGTAGAGGAGCAGACCTTTTTGACGTTAAGAAATTTGGAGCAGACTATGCCTTCACTATTGACGGCGGACCACTTGGAGAAATCGAGTACGAAAACTTCAACGCAGCATCTGCTAAGATTACTATAAAGGGCAGAAACGTTCATCCAGGTTCAGCAAAGAACAAGATGATAAACTCACAATTAGTGGCTATGGAGTATAACGCCATGCTTCCGGTTAATGAAAGACCAGAGTATACAGAAGGCTACGAAGGCTTTATACTATTAACAAGTATAAAAGGCACAGTAGAAGAAACACAAATGCACTACATCATCAGAGACTTTACTAAAGAAGGCTTTGCATCAAAGAAGTGCTTAATGAAAGACGCTCAAGACTACATCAACTATAAATATAATGAAGCCATGGAACTAGACATTAAAGACTCTTATTACAATATGTATGAAAAGATAGAGCCAAGACTAGAAATAGTTGAACTAGCTAAAAAAGCCATGGTAAACGCAGGCGTTGAGCCGATGGTTACACAAGTTAGAGGCGGAACCGATGGAGCAAGACTTTCATTTATGGGTCTTCCTTGTCCAAACATCTTCACAGGCGGTATGAACTACCACGGAAGATATGAGTATGCTTCAATACAATCAATGGAAAAGGCTTTTAAAACAGTAGTTGAACTAGTTAAGCTTGTATGATAATTAATTCTTGCGAAGTACAAGCCATTTATAAAGATATATTTGATCTAGATGTAGAATGCATAGTGAATCCCGCAAATAACTCCTTATTAGGAGGAGGCGGCCTGGATGGTCTTATACATCAAAACGATGGTGAAGAGCTTTTAGATGAGACAGTGAAGCTAGCTGGCACATACACAAGCGGAGCCAAGATCACAAAGACTCACAATCTTAAAAACGCTTACATCATACATGTAGTTGGCCCCATGGACTCAAATAAGAAAAAGTATCAGCTCTTAGAAAAGACATACTTTAATCTTTTGAGTCTTGCTGATGAATATAATATCAAGAGCATAGCCATACCAGCAATTTCATGCGGAGCCTTTGCTATGGACATTAAAGAAGCGAGCAAAATTGCCATTAACGCAATAAAGTCATATCTACAAAATAATGACTCCACTATTGAAAAAATTTATATTTGCCTTAATAATTATAAATTTTTTGAAGAATATCAAAATTTATTAAATAAGTAGAAGAAAATAAAAAGTTTTTAATCAAGTACACATCAAGCCTATGTTAATTGTTAAATTTTCGACATAACTTAATTATTTTTTCTTAATATATTTTCACTCGAAAATGTAGTATAATTGAAATAAGATTAATGGAGGTAAGAAAATGCAAGTTGAGATTTCTAAATCTCATATCTGTGTTGGATTAAAACGCAATTTTCTTTATAGAGGTGACATAGATTCGCTTAAGTCCCTAATGAGCTTCTACGATATAAACATGGGCATGCAAAATATATTTCCAAAGTATGTTTCAATGGGTATACTAAGAAATAAAATTGCAAAAGCCATAGCCTACAGATCAGATGCTCACTGCATATCCAGATCATTGTCCTTGCAAATACATGAAGACATCAATAGATTGGAGCTCTACATCTACCTAGATGGATATATCCAAGGCTTCAACAACGCTAAGTTAGCAAACGCTTTAGAAAAAGAAGCGCTTAAGTTTTACAAGAGCAGCGATTTGGCAAATAAAAAGTATTTGTTTCAATTCAAGAACGTAAACAGAGACGTAAGGAATTTTAAGAAGAGACTAAGAAGTGAATTAATAAAAGAAGAGAAAAAGAGAGGAAAAGTTCTAGCTACTGTCTATGAGTTCTCAAACAAAGTGATTAAAGACAAAACTTATTCCTTGAATAAATATGTAGATAGGCAATTAGAGCTTGACAGAGATGGTATCAATCCTGCAAGCATCATGATTCCTAAAGAAGATTTAAAGATAATTTATAAAGAAACATTTAAATTTATTTTAAATACATGTACCAATTTGTATATAGATGCATATTGGAACGGATTAAATGAAAGAGTTTTAAAAAGATACAGATAGGGGGTAGTATTATGTACGTAAGGAACTATATGATTCCAAAGGAAAAACTTACAACAGTAAAATCAAGCGAAACTATAGCTGAAGCTATCAAAAAGTTTGAAGAAGGAGACTTTTTGAGTTTGCCAGTTGTTGATGGTGACAAGCTAATCGGTATTTTACACAAAGAAACAATATTTAGAACTTATTATGAATGGTCTTGCACAGACAAAGATAAGTTTTTACAAAAATTAGTTTCTGATTTTAATGAACAAAGATACGAAAAGATATCTATCACATCAAATATCGAGCAAGCATCATATGCGCTTGGAAAGCTATCTATACCATTTTTAGCTGTTTTTGATGAACAAGATAATTTTGCTGGTATACTAACACACAAGGCTATATTTGATGCTTTCAGTGAAGTATTCGGCATTAACAAAGGCAAGAGAATAGTTGTTCACATATTTGATATGCCAGGACAAATCTCAAGACTTGCTGGAATTATAAGAGATCAAAACATCAATATCTTAAGTATGGTTGTAACAAGTGCTAAGGTTATGGGACTACTTAAAGTAATCTTAAGAGTTGAAGTTGAAGATGATACAAACATTACAAAAGTATTATCTGAAGCTGGCTTAAGAGTTGGTGAATGGTAAAATAAATTAAATATCATTGAAGCCGCCTTATTAGGTGGCTTTTTTAATTGCTTAGTGGGGCCTCTCTTGCTAAGCTTTTTTAATTGCTTAGTGGGGCCTCTCTTGCTAAGCATTTTTTATTGAGATGGGTGCGAGGAGAAACGATTTTCGTCTTTATCAAAATGGGCGCCACATAAAAACGCATCAATGTTATGTGGTATAACATATGTTACAAAAACAAATAAAAAAAGAGAGGTATTCTGATATAATAGGTTTGACAACAA
>NZ_JBWPVU010000017.1:0-1493 GCF_056590255.1 Fenollaria sp. C0166D3 | reverse complement strand
AAATAATTTCGAATTTAAGAGCCAAGGATAACTTGGGATTAAATAAACCATTTAATCGAGAGTTTGATCCTGGCTCAGGACGAACGCTGGCGGCGTGCTTAACACATGCAAGTCGAACGATGAAAGTCGTTTTGATATCTTCGGATTGATAAACTTCTGGATTAGTGGCGGACGGGTGAGTAACGCGTGAGCAATCTGCCTTACACAAAGGGATAGCCTCGGGAAACCGGGATTAATACCATATGATATCACATTTTCGCATGAAGAAGTGATTAAAGAATTTCGGTGTAAGATGAGCTCGCGTCCCATTAATTAGTTGGTGAGGGTAACGGCCCACCAAGATAGCGATGGGTAGCCGATCTAAGAGGATGACCGGCCACATTGGAACTGAGAAACGGTCCAAACTCCTACGGGAGGCAGCAGTGGGGAATATTGCACAATGGGGGAAACCCTGATGCAGCGACGCCGCGTGAGCGATGAAGGCTTTCGAGTCGTAAAGCTCTGTCCTATGGGAAGATAATGACGGTACCATAGAAGAAAGCCCCGGCTAATTACGTGCCAGCAGCCGCGGTAATACGTAAGGGGCGAGCGTTGTCCGGAATTATTGGGCGTAAAGAGTGCGTAGGCGGCAAATTAAGTCAGATGTGAAAACTAAGGGCTCAACCCATAGATTGCATCTGAAACTGATATGCTTGAGTCAAGGAGAGGAAAGTGGAATTCCTAGTGTAGCGGTGGAATGCGTAGATATTAGGAGGAATACCGGTGGCGAAGGCGACTTTCTGGACTTGAACTGACGCTGAGGCACGAAAGCGTGGGGAGCAAACAGGATTAGATACCCTGGTAGTCCACGCCGTAAACGATGAGTGCTAGGTGTCTGCTCATACGAGTAGGTGCCGTACGTTAACACATTAAGCACTCCGCCTGGGGAGTACGTACGCAAGTATGAAACTCAAAGGAATTGACGGGGACCCGCACAAGCAGCGGAGCATGTGGTTTAATTCGAGGCTACGCGAAGAACCTTACCAGGACTTGACATACCAAGGAAAGTTTTTAGAGATAAAAACCCTAGATTTATCTACCTTGGATACAGGTGGTGCATGGTTGTCGTCAGCTCGTGTCGTGAGATGTTGGGTTAAGTCCCGCAACGAGCGCAACCCTTACATTTAGTTACTAACAGGTCAAGCTGAGGACTCTAGATGGACTGCCGATGACAAATCGGAGGAAGGTGGGGATGACGTCAAATCATCATGCCCTTTATGTCCTGGGCTACACACGTGCTACAATGGTCGGTACAAAGAGAAGCTAAATAGCGATATCAAGCAAACCTCAAAAAACCGATCCCAGTTCGGATTGATCTCTGCAACTCGAGATCATGAAGCCGGAGTTGCTAGTAATCGCAGATCAGAATGCTGCGGTGAATGCGTTCCCGGGTCTTGTACACACCGCCCGTCACACCATGGGAGTAGGCAATACCCGAAGCCTGTGAGCTAACC
>NZ_JBWPVU010000002.1:0-232093 GCF_056590255.1 Fenollaria sp. C0166D3 | reverse complement strand
GTTTTTTTGTTGTCAAACCTATTATATCAGAATACCTCTCTTTTTTTATTTGTTTTTGTAACATATGTTATACCACATAACAGACTTGAAAATATATTATTTGTACAAATTGCTTTAAATGTGCATAACATTTATCTTGTCTTTAATAAATTTATATGTTATAATTAATCGTATGAGAGAGGTAAAAAATGACAAGAATTATAATTGATAGTGCGAGTGATTTCACGCAAGAAGAAATAAAAGAATTTGATCTCGAAGCATTGTACGTCAGTGTTTTTGACACAGATGATGTGGAGACTATCCTACGTGACGGACTTGATATAAAGCGCTCTGATATATATAAAGCTATGAGAAAGGGTAAGATTTTTAAGACTAGTCAGATCAATCTTAACCAGTACCTAGAAGGTTTTGAAAAGGTATGTAAGGAAGGTGAAGACTTTATCTACATCTGCCTTTCCTATGGACTTACAACGGCTTGGGATACATCGCGCATGGCGATTAAGATGCTTGAAGAAAAGTATCCCCAAAGACGCATGGTCTCAATCAACTCAAAGTCCATGACTATAGGTGAGCAAATCATAGTTAGAGATATTATTGAAAAGAAAAACAAGGGCTACTCACTTGACGAGCTTGAAAAAAGAGCTAATGAGATTAGTGGCAAGGTAGTTCATCTCTTCACTGTTGATGACTTAAACTACTTATTCATGGGTGGAAGAATTTCTAAGACCGTGAAGAATGTTGGCCAAGTCTTAAACATCAAGCCGCTGCTTGGTGATGACGACGATGGTGCTTTAGCTCTTAAGGATAAGGTGCGCGGCGAGGCAAAGATATATAAGAAGCTAGCTAATACTTTCATAGAAGACGCAAAGAAGAATCCTGATGTATTGAAGCACGCAATAGTTGGTCACACTGACAACATTGAAGGCGCTCAAAAGCTTTTTGAAATGATATCAGCTGAAGTCGATACTAAGGATGTCATCATTAGAGAGATAGGCCCAGCTATAGGTGCCCACTTGGGACCTGGTGCTGTTGCCATCGCTTACTTAGACGAAACAAGATAAATTTATATTTGGTCAAACTCATTAAGAGCTTGACCATTTTTATGCAAAGAAAAACTCCCAATCGTTTGATCAGGAGTTTTTTTGTATTAGCTAAAATTTTGTATCGACGTAATCACTTGTTAAGTCTATATTTAACTTTCTAAATAGTTCTATGTCTGTTAGATTAAGCATAGCTGTCGAGTGCGCTCTTAAGTTTCTTATCTTGGATAGATTGTCTATACATAGCTTGGCGCTCGGATTAAACATCTTTGATGTCGCTAAGCAGATTAAAACCTCTTCGACATTTAATAAAGGACTTTCTTTCTTTTCGATTATGCCCTTGACTTCCTTTATTGGTTCAAGTATCGCCTTGTCTATCAAGTGCAAATCGTCTGGTATATTCGATATATACTTAAGTAGATTAAGTACAGCAGCTGCGGCTGAGTCCATAAGCTCGCCGTCTCTACCAGTTATGATAGTGTCTTCATATTCGATAGCAGTAACATTTGAATTAGTGATACCCATCTTGATTAGTTCAGCCTTTTTATTTCTTGCAGCAACTAAAGATTTTCTATCCTCAACAGTAAGGTTAAGCTCTTCCATAAGCGTTTTGATTCTTTGAGCTTCGTCCTTCTTTTGATTAGTCATCTTGTAAGTAAGAAGTGCCTTTAAATATCTTCTGATAATTTCTTGTCTCGATGCTTCTTTAACTACTTCTTCATCTATGATACCTGACTTGATTCTATTGACGCCCATGTCAGTTGGTGATTTGTAGAACTCCTCACCCATAATTCTATCAAGAATCTTCTTTAATATAGGAAAGGCTTGTACGTCTCTGTTGTAATTTACTGAGATCTCGCCATAAGCTTGTAAATGATATGGGTCGATTTGATTGACGTCACTAAGATCAGCAGTTGCCGCCTCATAAGCAAGGTTTAGCTCGTGCTTTAAAGGCATGTTCCAAACTGGGAAAGTCTCGAACTTTGCATATCCAGCCTTAACACCGCGTTTGTACTCATGATATAGCTGCGAAAGACATGTAGTCATCTTGCCGCTGCCAGGTCCCGGACCAGTTACCACGATGATTGGCATAGTCGTCTCAATGTATGGATGCTTGCCAAAACCATCTTCAGAAAGTATCTTGTCAACGTCATTTGGGAAGCCTTCAGTCTTGTCATGAAGATAAACCCTCATGCCTCTTGCTTCCATGTATTCTTTAAATTTATCGACATTTTCATCCTTTTTGTAACGGTTGATAACAACGCTGTTAATCTTAATACCCTTTGCCTTAAGTCTCTCGATAAGTCTGATGGCCTCTCTCTCATAAGTAAGGCCAGTGTTGTTGTTAAGCTTGTTTGATATGATGTCTTGAGCGTGTATAGTGATGATGACCTCCATCCTGTCCTTTAACTTCTCAAGTAAAACAGTCTTGACGTCTTCATCATAACCAGGCAAAACTCTTTGCGCGTGTTTGTCACCGATAAGCTTACCGCCAAACTCCATATAAAGCTTCTCAAACTTTTCAACCCTCTTAAGGATATAGTCGCTTTGTTCTTTTATATATAATTCATTCGAAAAACCTAGTTTCATCTTTTCACCTCGTTTTGATTATAACATATGAGTAAGATTATTACAATTATTATTTTGCTAATGGATGAAGATTTTTGAGAATGGATTTGCCACTGTAATGGAAATGGATTTTGTAAAATGCTTTTTAAGCAAATGGATTAATGGAAATGGTTTTACGCAAATGAATTTAGCAAAAATGATTTTAACGCAAAAAAATCTTAGGACAAAACGCCCTAAGATTTTTTGTTAATTGTTTAATTGAATTACTTGTAATAAATATTAATCGTGTCAATATACTTGACATTACTACTTGATGAACTGCTTCTTAATTTAAAAGATACACTATAGTTTCTAAGAGCATTGTCTACAGAGCTTATTTGATCGAATCTTGAAAACAATCCTTCAATAGTAGTATCTTTATCAATTGTAAATGTACCTCTATCACCTGTAATATCTATTTCACGTCCAAAACTTCTTGAACTTGTTACTTTCATATCATAGTCATATTTATTATAGTAATATCCATCTGGTCTACTATCTCTAGGTGCTGATTGTAAAACTCCATCTTTAATTTCAAACCAATATGATTTTCCAGCTATTAAATATGAATTAGATATTCTTCCTAAGTCAATTTTAATGCCATATTTATCTTTATCTGTAATCAACCAGAAATGGTCTCTTGCAACAGAATCTACTTTACCATAAACCCAATCGCCATAGTAATATCCATTGTTATATCTTGAATCAATAACCATAATCTTCTTAATAACGTCTTTATCCTTTTCAAGAATAACCACTCTTGATCCTTCACCTATATCTCTTACTCTTACGCCGCTTCTTGAGTCAAAGTTATCTGCTCTTAAATCGTAATCATAGTAGTAAGTTTCTCTGTCTCTATAGCTATTTGTTGAATCCTTTGGATATAATTCTATTTGCCATTGGTCACGGTTTCTGCCTCTATCATTGTTTCTATAAACAATGTATTCGTTATCAAAACCATCACGTACTTCAATGTAAGAAACTTCATTGTTATATCTAGCGTCTGTTTCTATTTCAACATATACTGAACCAAGTCTTTCTAGTTCGCTATATGATAATTTACGTTCTCTAGAATATCTTCCAGAATTGTATCTGCTGTCATATATTTCATAGTCAGTATCTCTACTTGGTATTCTATAAGTGTTTTCTCTACCATTTAATGAAACTATAGTGATGTCTCTAGAAGTTAATTTCTTTATATAACCCTTGTAATCATCTGAAGATGCTGTTACATCAAGTGTTTTAACAACGTCGTTACGTATAGTTGCCTTAACTTGAGAACCATTCTTAACATCATAAAGGCTTCTTGCTTTGTTATTTATAGTGATTGATGAATTAGAATCAACTTTAAATACTCTTGAAACTTTGTTCTTATTATTATCTGTATAAGAAATCTTTATTTCTTTATTTGAGTTGTCAACGTTTGTTACTTCACCTTCAAGGCTGAATTCTACACCCTTTGCGTTGATTGACTTAGCTTGCATTACGCCTAAAGCTGAGTTAGCTGTAACTGTTACGTTTTGTCCAACTAATAAGCTTGAGATATTGCCAATGCTTCCGTCAACTGTGATAACTGTTGATGCATCTACTGAGAATACCTTACCATTAACTGTGTTATCGTTTACTAGCATTATAGCTGTGATGCCTGTTACAGAGATTTCCTTAATTGTACCTGTAACTACTGTTGGTGTTGGATTAACTGGTGTAACTGGGTTAATTGGATTAACTGGATTTACAGGGTTAACTGGATTTGTATTTTTCGCTTGATATTGAAGTGCTGCGTAAACCATCCTAGCAACTTGTTCTCTCTTAACTGCTTGTCTTGGATAGAAATATCCTTTTCCAGCGCCTTGTGGAGAAATAACTCCTGCATCTATAAGGCCAGCTACATGAGCTCTTAAGTGTTCAGGAATATCTTTTACGTCCTTAAATGGAAGTGCAATAACTGGATCAGTTGACTTAACTCCCATAGCCTTTGCAAAGTATTCTGCAAGATTAACTCTGCTTACTGCTTTGTCTGTTGTAAACATCTTGTTCTTCTTAGCTGCTTCAAGTGTCTTCATATCAACTACACCCTTTGCTAAGCACTTAACAACATTGTCTTGTGCCCACTTAGGAACGCCTAGTGCAACAACTTTGCTTTGCCAAACTTGTCTTGCAGCTGCTAAGGCTTGATCATCGTATTGTGTAAGTATAGCTGCAAACCTCATTGCTTCTAAGAATGTGATATTCTTTCTTGGTTTAAATGTTCCATTAGGATAACCTGATATATATCCTTGATTACTCATCTCGTTGATGTAAGTGTATGCCCAATGTGATGTAGGCACGTCTTTAAAAGTTTTTGCACTTGCTGTAGTCATAGGTATAAATGTAATACATAGCATAATAGCAAGTACTAAACTAAATACTCTTTTTAAGTTATTTTTCATGTTTTTGCTCCTTTCATAACTAATCATAAGTAATTACTACTTCTTATGTACTCATTATAACATATAAAATATGAATAAATTATTACAATCTAGTTAAAAATCTGCCTTTATTAAGTAATTATCAATCAAAAAACGTGTTTTGTAACACGAACTTAACATATTAAGCCTTATATATGTAGTATAATATAAGTGGAGTGGTATGCATGAAGAAAAGAATTATGCTCTTACTCTGCCTTGTCTTAGTTTTATTTGCTAGTACAAATATATTTGCAACGAGTGTAACGACTAAGTACAAGAAGAGTGCCGAAGAGCTTAAGTCATACAATATAATACAAGGTGACTCATCGGGCGACTTGATGCTTGATAAGAATCTTAAGAGAGAGGACCTCATAGTTATACTATCGAGGCTTATGAATGATGAAGAAAGAGCGAAAAAGTATAGCTCCGAAACAAAGTTCACTGATCTTAAGAGTGCAAGCAAAGTCTACTTGCCTTACATCAACTGGGCCGTTTCGAACGGCTATATACATGGTGTAACGAAGGACAAGTTTGGCTACGGTGACTATGTAACTGTTAGGCAGTATCAAGCAATACTCTTAAGGATACTTGATTATTCATCTGAGGCGAAAAAGTGGGATATGGTCTCTGACTACGCAGTTACTTATGGCCTTATGGATGGTCTTGATCTAAAGCCTGATGACTTTCTTAATCGTGGTGAGATGGCTTTGATGACGACTAACGCACTTAAGACTCCAAAGAAGGGCTCGACGCTCAGCCTATTAAAGGTATTAAACTTAAAAAAATAGTAAACTATAATTAAAATGATTCACATGGTCAAGCAAATTGCTTGGCCTTTTTCGATGCATAAAAAAGAACAAGTGCTCGTACAAGCACTCGTTCTAAAGCTATATTAATTAATCTTTATAAGCGTAGTAATACATAGTGATTAGCATCATGCCGCCTGCGATATTGCCAAGTGTAACTGGAAGTAAATTGTGAAACATTGCTGCCATATCAAAGCTGCCACTAATCATCATAGCTATCGGCAAATAAAACATATTGGCAACGCAGTGCTCGAAGCCCGCTATAACAAAGATTGCTACTGGGAATGCTGATGCAAATACTTTTGCTGTTATCTCTTTACTTGCTGATGCAAGCCAAACTGACAAGCACACAAGCAAGTTACATCCAATACCCTTTACAAAGAGCTCGAAAAAGCCTTGTGAAGTCTTCGCGTTAAAGATGTTTACGAAGAGCTCCTTAGTGCCATCGGATAAGATATTTGAATAATAAACTACACAGGCAAATAGCAGTGCACCTATAAAATTATATAAATAAACTTTTGCCCAATTAATTATTAGTGAACCTGGCTTAGTTCTTTTGTCAAGCGTTGCACCAAACATAAGTATATTGCCTGTGAAAAGCTCTGCTCCGCCAACTACTACAGCCACTATGCCGATGGTGAATGTTAGTCCAACTAATACTCTTGTTATTTGCGGATTAAAGCCTTTGCCAAGACTATTGACAATTGTCGATGCCGCTCCACCCATAGCTATATACATGCCCGCTAGAACGCCTAAGAAGAACTGTGAACTCGCTCTTAGCTTAGTCTTCTTGACTCCATTGTCTAAGGTCATGGACAATATCTCTTTTGGGCTGAAATTTTCTTTTTCCATAATAAAACCCCCTAGCTTATATTATACAAGCTAAGAGGTTTCTAGTCAAGATTATAAATTTTCTTTTAAGAAGTCTTCAATCTTTTTCACTGCGTCGTCTTCGTCTTCGCCTTCGATTATGAACTTAATTGTCTCGCCTTGCTTTGCTTGTAGGCCCATAAGTCCTAAAATCGATTTGGCATTAACAATTTTTTCTCCCTTGGCAACTTTTACATCGCTCTTGATGGCTGCAAGTAGTTTTACAAGTAGACCAGCTGGTCTCGCGTGTATGCCTATAGGGTCTGTGATTGTGTATTCAAATTCTTTCATGATAACCTCCTATGAATTTATTATTCTGTCTTTTAATTCAAGTATCTGTCCTGGATTGACAGATAGCTTGTCAAATTTATTCTTTACGTAAAACTCAGTTAAGTCTGGGTCGCTTCCAAGCTCGCCGCAGACACTGATCTTCACGCCGTTTTTCTTCGCGTTTTCACAAGTCAGCTCCATAAGTCTAAGTATCGCCTTGTGATGAATGTCTCTGTGTCTTGCTATCTTTTCATTTTGTCTATCAACAGCAAGTGTGTATTGAGTTAAATCGTTTGTACCTATACTAAAGAAGCTTACTTCCTTCGCTAGATCATCACTGATTATGGCTGCCGCTGGCGTCTCAATCATGATGCCTATCTCGATATCTTCGTTAAATGGAATATCTTTTTCTCTAAGCTCAGCAAATATTTCTCTGATAAGCTCTTTTGCCTTTTTCACTTCCCAAATGTCATTTATCATAGGAAGCATAATTTTTATATTGCCGTAGTGAGACGCTCTGATTATGGCTCTGAGCTGCGATTTAAATAATTCTTCGTCGTCAAGACATATCCTTATCGCTCTATAACCAAGTGCTGGATTTTCTTCTTCAGGTAGATTTAGGTAATCAACTTTTTTATCCGCTCCTATATCAAAAGTCCTTACTATGACTTCTTTGCCTTCCATCGCCTCAGCAACGTATTTATATTCCTTGAATTGCTCCTCTTCAGTCGGAAGCGAGTCTCTGCCAAGATATAAAAATTCAGTTCTAAATAGGCCTATGCCTTCTGCGCCATTCTTTAAAGCAAGCGGTAAGTCCTTTGAATTACCAATGTTTGCGTAAACACTTATATGCGTTCCGTCCTTGCTAATGGCTTTGGCTGTCTTTAATTTTTCAAGCTCTAATTTTCTTTTTTCTTCTTTTTCTATTCTTTCCTTAACATCTTTTAGTAATTTTTCATCTGGATCAATGATTAATTCGCCTTCATACGCATCGAGGATGGCGGTTTTGCCATCGATGTCTTTATCAAAAGCACTATCAAGGTTCACAAGCGACGCTATGTTCATAGACTTTGCAAGTATCGCCGTATGTGATTGCGTCGAGCCTTTCACTGTGACTATGGCAAGTAGTTTTTCCTTGTCAATGTTAAGGGTTTGACTTGGCAAAAGATCTTCTGCATATAAAATTACTTTTTCATCAAAATCATCATCGAAAGCATTTTTAATACCTAAGATGTTTTTGATAAGTCTTTGAGAAATGTCTTTGATGTCCTTTGCTCTTTGGCTAAAGTATTCATCGTCCATGCTATTAAAAATCATGTAAAATTTTTCTTCAGCAAGGCTTACGGCGTAGGCTGCATTATCTTTTTCTTCATTAATATTACGTCTAATCTCGTCTTGGTACTCGATATCATCAAGCATCATCTTGTGTACTTCGAAGATTTGCGCCTCTTCTTCGCCCGCGTCCATCTTTGCTTTTTCAAATAATTTATCAAGCTCATCAATTGATTTTTTTACAGCTGCATCTAATTTTGCTATTTCACTAGCTGTATCAGTAATTTTATCCTTGCTAATATTAATTTTTTCATCAGCAAAAACTTTTATCTTGCCTAAAACAAGACCTTTATTAGCTATAGTTCCTTTAATTGTTTTCATTAAGTTCACCTATTTTTTTGCCTCTAATATATACATCGATTATGTTTAAATCTTTATCAACTACAACAAAGTTAGCATATTTACCTACTCTTATGCTGCCATATTTATCATAAATGCCAGCTTCTTTGGCTGAGTTAACAGCCGCCGATCTAACAAGCGATTCGAATGGAATGCCGATTGAGTAAGCATATCTAATGCAGTCAAATAAATTACTTGCGCTGCCAGCTATAGTTCCTGACTCAAGTGTAGCCTTCTTGCCCTTGACGTAAACGTCTTGACCGCCTAGGCTGTACTTACCATCTGATAAGCCTGTCGCCATCATCGAGTCGGATACTAAGATAACTCTGTCGTCACCAAACATTGCATATATCATCCTAATTACTGATGGATGTATATGAACGCCATCTGTTATGAGCTCAACCATGACCTCAGGGCTGTCAAAGGCTGCTCCACACACACCAGGGCTTCTGTGCTTGATATCATTAAGTGCATTGAATAAATGTGTTACTGATTTTGCTCCTAAATCAAAGGCTTCAAGTGCAGTGTCATAGTCACAGTCAGTGTGACCTATGGATATAACGACCTCATCAGCTCTTTCTTTGATAAAGTCCTTCGCTCCATCAACTTCAGGCGCTATAGTCACCTTCTTGATTCTATTATTAGAAAGCTTTTGATACTTGTCAAAATTTTCAAGGCTCGGCATAGCTAAGTACTTAGGGTTTTGCGCACCAATCTTGTCCTTGGATATATATGGTCCTTCCATGTGCACGCCAATAAACTCAGCGCCCTTAGTTCCATCGTATTCGCCGATTGCTTTGAATATCCTTTCAAGCTCATCATCTGCCAATGTCATAGTCGCTGGTATGACTTGTGTCACGCCATTTTGTGCTTCGTACTCGCATATTGCTTCTATAGACTCCTTAGTCCCATCGCAAAGATCCTTACCCACTGCTCCATGAAAGTGTATGTCAGTAAGTCCTGGAATGATGTAAGCATCTGAATAATCTTTAACAATATCGTCATTACTATAAACAGTAAAGATCTCTCCACTCACAGCAATGTCTCTTCGAATAAATTTACCGTCGCAGTAAACATTAGCTCCTTGTATAAGCATAGTAACACCCCCTGATATTTTCTACTTAATTTAGTATGCTTATATTCATTTTACAATAAATATGCAAATTTTGCAAACAAATTTTTGATTACTAGAGCTTTAATTAGATAAATGTGGTATAATATATATAATAATAGTAATTATTATTAAATTTTTATTAAGGAGGTCATTATTATGATGAAAAAACTTCAAAACCTAGGTAAGGCTTTGATGCAACCAGTAGCTATACTTCCAGTTGCAGCTCTACTAATGGGTATTGGTTATTGGATTGACCCAACAGGCTGGGGTGCTAACAACATCGTTGCAGCATTCTTGATCAAGACTGGTGGCGCTATCCTTGATAACTTAGGAATTATATTCGCAGTAGGTGTTGCTTATGGCCTATCCAAGGACAGGAATGGTGCAGCAGGTCTATCAGGCCTAGTAGCATTCTTAATCGCAACTACACTTCTATCATCAGCAACTGTTGCTATATTTAGAGGAGTAGATGTAGCTGACCTAGCTCTAACTGACGGCTGGCAAAGTATGAACAACAAAAACGTATTCGTTGGTATCATCTCAGGTCTTGTAGCAGCTTATGCTTACAACAAGTTCTATCAAGTACAATTGCCAGATGCATTTGCATTCTTCAGTGGTAGAAGACTTACTCCTATCATGACATCACTTTTCATGATTATAGTATCAGCAATCCTTTACTATGTATGGCCAATACTATATAGCGCTCTAGTAGCCTTTGGTAAAGGCATTGAAAGTTTAGGTGCTATAGGGGCAGGTATTTATGCGTTCTTCAACAGACTTTTAATACCAACTGGACTTCACCACGCATTAAACTCAGTATTCTGGTTTGATATTGCTAATATCAATGATATCCCTAACTTCTTAGGCGGAGCAAAATCTCTTGCAGAAGGAACAGCTGTTATCGGTAAAACAGGTATGTATCAAGCAGGTTTCTTCCCTGTAATGATGTTTGGTCTTCCAGGTGCAGCTCTTGCTATGTATCAAGAAGCAAAACCTGAAAAGAAAAATGTTGCTAAGTCACTACTAGTTGCTGCAGCATTTTCATCATTCTTCACAGGCGTTACAGAACCACTTGAATTCGCATTCATGTTCTTAGCTCCAGCTCTATATGTAGTTCATGCATTATTAACAGGTATATCAGTTGCCATCGCAGCAGCTTTCCAATGGACAGCAGGCTTTGGTTTCTCAGCAGGTTTTGTTGACTACTTCTTATCACTAAGAAACCCAGTAGCTAACAAGCCATTAATGTTAATCCCACTTGGATTAATATTCTTCGTTATTTATTATGTAGTATTCAAATTCTGCATCAGAAAGTTCGATCTAAAGACTCCTGGTAGAGAAGATGACGACGTTGAAGTAAAGGCAGAAACTATTTCTAAGCATGATAACTTTGACGAAGTGGCTGCCATCATCATCGAAGGTCTTGGCGGAAGAGAAAATATCGAAGACATTGACTACTGCTCAACTAGACTAAGAACTAGCCTTGTTGATGGAGCAAAAGTTAACGAAGCAAAGATTAAAGAAGCAAAAATTTTAGGACTTATCAAACCTGATAAGGATTCAATCCAAATCATTATTGGACCACAAGTTCAATTCGTTTATGATAAGATTCACGAAAATATTGGTAAATAGTTAATAATTACTATATGGACTCCGATTAAGTTCGGAGTCTTTTTTGTGATATAAGTCATTGAGCACATAAAAAAGACGGGCATCTCTGCTCGTCTTCTTGCGTTATCGCTTAATTTAATTTTCTAAGTAGGCTCTTAATAATTTTTCAGTGCTCTCAATCGCCTTTATATTTGTTCTTTCGATATGATGTGAGGCGTCTGTGCCGCAGCCGATGCAAGCGAAGTTTAGATTAAGTCCAGCGACTGCTCCTAGTGATCCGTCTGAGCCATATCTTTGATGAACATCGATGGCGTAATCAATATCGTTTTTTATAGCTAAATCTTCAAGCCTGTCTCTAAAGTCGATTGGATAAGGTGTTCTTGAGTCTTTTGCGACTATTGTCACCTTGTCTTCAGCTGAATTATTTTCATAACTAACTATACCTATATCAAGCGCAAGGACCTCGTATGCATTATTTGGCACATAGCTAATGCCGTGACCAAGCTCTTCAAAGTTTGTGAAGTAAAACATTGTGTCGCATGCGAGCTCGATATTCTTCTTAAGAACTTCTTCCATCACATAAATCATTATTGCTGCGTGGATCTTGTTATCGATGAAGCGGGATACTAAATAATTTTCTGTAAGTCTTGTGCGCGGCTCAAAGGCAACGAATTCGCCAACCTTAATGCCGCTTGCTAAAGTATCTTCCTTAGAAGAGCTTTCTATATCAAGCCTTATTTCAGTCGAGTGCCTTTCTCTTGGAAGAGTTTTTTCTCTTTCGTCCTCCATAGTATGGACACTCGCCTTGTTAGGTAAAACTGTTCCAGTAACTACACCCTTCTTAGTATAGACCCTTACTAGCTCACCTTCAAGCGATGCGTACATAAAGCCGCCTATGTTTTCAAATTCACATCTGCCATTGTCCTTGACTCTTGAAACAATTCCGCCAAGTGTATCGACGTGAGCAGTTACTATCCTAAGCTTAGATGAATCTTTTCCCTTCAATATAGCATAAAGAGCGTTCTTATTAGTCTTTTCAAAGCTAAGCTTACCTTTGAAATGCTCCTCTATATAAGTATTCACCATCTGACACATGCCCGATGGTGAATCTATTTTGAGTAAATTTTCTGCTATATCGAGGATTCTTTTATTCGACTCCTTCATAGTCTTCTACTTCATAGCCAAGGTCTTCGATAGCTTTTTTAGCTTTTCCTAGATCGAATTCTTCCTTGCTTTCGATATTAACGTGGCCTGATGCGAAATCAGCTGTTACAACGTCAATTTCATCAAATTTTTCTAATGCCTTTTCAATAGCTTCGCTACATCCTTCACATTTCATTCCTTGAACTTTTAAAATTCTTTTCATTACTTAATCGACTCCTTATAAATTGAATTTATGGACTGTTCCATATGTTTATTGAATTCTTCATCTGTCATGCTAGCCTTTGCTCCTTCAGTAAGCGCTCTTGAGAATGATGCAATGACTTTATGGTTTCTGCCAAGTCTTTCGTTAGACTCTTCTCTAGTGTAGCCGCCTGAAAGCGCAACTATCCTTAAGACATTGTCATAATCGTATAATGGTAGATATAGATTGTCTTCCTCAGGTAGTGTTAGCTTTAACATGATGAAGTCATCTTTAGCTAATTTTTCAATATTTTCTTTTAATTCATTTAACAATATCTTTTCTATGTCAGCCTTGTATTCAGCATGTATATCAACTTCTGGTTCTATGATAGGTACAAAGCCTTTTTCGATAATTCTCTTTGCGTAATCAAATTGTTGCTTAACCACTTCTTTGATACCTTCGCAGTTAAATTCTTTTATTACAGATCTCATCTTAGTTCCGAAGATTCCTCTTTCCTTCGCTCTATCAAGAAGCGAGTCAAGCTTAGTCATCTCCTTCATAACTTGTACGCCATTTTCCACATCTGCAAGACCTTGGTCAACCTTAACGAATGGTAGTATCTCAAGCTTATTCCACAGGTAATCAGCTGTCTTCATGCCATCAATCTCTCTATCGATAGTTTGTTCAAAAAGTATCGCTCCAAGTATATACTCCTTGTTAAAGCTTGGTGCCTTGATGATTCTTGTTCTCATTTCGTGAACAAGCTTAAACATCTCATCTTCTGATGAATACTTGTCCTCATCAATACCATACAGTCTCAAAGCTTTTGGGGTTGATCCACCGCTTTGGTCTAAGGCAGCTATGAAACCCTTTCTGTTTCTAGCGATGTCTAGTTTTTTGCTATCCATAAATTCCCTCCTCAATTCTATTTATATCTTAATCTTAGTGAGTTTGTTACTACACATACCGATGAGAACGCCATCGCAGTTCCCGCAAGCATCGGTGTTAATAGGCCTAGTATGGCAAATGGTATTCCGACCACATTATAAAAGAAGGCCCAGAATAAATTTTCTTTAATAATTTTCATGGCTGCTCGTGAAAGTTCTAGTGCTCTTGCCACTCCGCCGATGGAGTTATTCAAAAGACTTATGTCGCTCGCCTCTAAGGCAACGTCTGTACCTGAAGCGACTGAGTAACCAACGTCTGAACTTGCTAAGCTCGGCGCATCATTGACGCCGTCACCAACCATGGCAAGCTTTGCGCATGATTTTTTAATCTCTTCTATCGCTTTTAATTTATCTTCTGGAAGAAGTTCTGCTCTAAAATCATCTATGCCAAGCTTATTAGCTACATTCCTAGCGACAGTGCTATTGTCACCAGTAAGCATATAAGTCTTTATGCCCATAGCCTTGATCTTGGCAATGGCTTCTTTACTGTCAGTTCTTAAGCTGTCTTCGATAGCAAAGTAGCTAACGGCTTTTCTATCTATTGCCATGACTATGACAGTAGCGCCCTCATCCAAAAGTTCTTTCATCAGAGCCTTGTCATAATTAATTCCTAGCTCATCAAAATATCTTTCGTTCGATAAAATTATTTCTTTATTATCAAGTTTTGCGCGAACACCCTTTGAGTGAATCGCTTCAAATTCATCAGCTTCAGCATATTCAATGCTCTTATCTCTTGCGTATGAGGATATCGCCTCACTTATCAAGTGCTCCGATTGATTCTCAGCGCTGTAAGCGTACCTTAAAATTTCTCTATCGCTAAGGGATGAAGTATTGATAAATTTTGTAAGTGCTAATTTGCCTTCAGTTAAGGTACCTGTTTTGTCAAAGCAAATTGCGTCAACTTTGGCATTTGCCTCCAAAACTTCGCCAGACTTGATAAGTATACCTGACTGAGCTGCTCTGCCTGTTGCCACCATAATGGCAGTAGGCGTTGCAAGACCCAAACTGCATGGGCAAGCGATAACCAAAACGCTTATCGCGTTAATTATCCCTGTGTTAGCATCCTTAAATATAGTATAAATCAAAAATGTCAAAAATGCAATAGCCATTACTGCCGGAACAAAGATATTTGCAATCTTATCTGCTAATCTTTGTACTGGCGCCTTCGAACTTGCCGCGTCGTCAACCATCCTTATGATATTGGCAAGTGTAGTGTCTTCGCCGACTTTAGTAACTTTAAATTTAAAAGTGCTTGGTCCATTGACAGTTGATCCGATAACTGCGTCCCCCACAGTTTTATTCACAGGAAGGCTCTCGCCAGTAATCATCGCTTCGTTAATTGACGCCTCGCCTTCGATGATTACGCCATCTGAGGCAAGTCTCTCGCCTGGTCTAACTAGAACTACGTCATCTATGTCAAGCTCGTCTATGCTTATGGTTTTTTCTTCACCGTCCCTAATTACAGTTACTTCATCAACTTTTAGGCTTTGTAATTTATCAACAGCTTCATTCGTTTTGGCTTTTGCCTTTGCCTCCATAAGTTTACCAAGTAAAACTAAAGTGATGATGACCGCCGATGACTCAAAATATAGATGCGGATTAGCTATGGACATATTGTAAATACTATATAGATACGCCGCAGTCGTACCCATGGATACGAGCACATCCATATTAAAGGTTTTGCTTCTTAATGAACTTATTGCACCCTTATAAAATCTGTGCCCACCAAATATTTGCACAAGCGTCGCGAAGGCGAATTGCCATCTGGCGTCCGCATAAAACACGTGTATGCCTGCCATATGAAAAAACATTACTGAAAAAAGTGGCAGAGCAAATATTAATGAGATGATAAAATCACGCTTAAGACTTTTTATCTCCTTTTCTCTAAGCTCTCTCTCCTTTTCTATATCACGGCTCTCTTGATAGTAGCCAGTGAAGCCCGCTCTTGAGATGACAGCCAATATATCATCACGAGTTATGACATTTTCGTCATAAATTACTCTCGCTCTATTCGACGATAAATTTACATTGGCTTTTGATACACCATCTTGTCTCGATAAAACTTTTTCGAGCCTTGCTGAACAAGCAGCGCAGCTCATTCCTTGTATTAAAAAATTGTCCTTCATAATATCACCATAAATATTATACCCAATTTTGTGGTATAATATCTATAAGAAAGGTTGTGATTTTATGGACGCAATAGAAATGCTATTGACAAGAAGAAGTATAAGAAAATTTAAAACTGATGAAGTGCCTCGTGAAACACTTGAAAAGATAATTGAGTGCGCAAAGGCTTCACCAACTGGCATGAATAAACAAGAAAGACTTTTTACTGTTGTGACTAAAGATGAAGATATACAAAAACTAGCAGCTGCCATTGCAAAGTCACTTGATAGAGATGACTATCACATTTATTATGCAAAGGCTTTAATCATAATAACTGTGCCTGAAGATTTAAAATTAGGCGACGCCGACACATCAACAGCTATGGAAAATATTTACTTAGCATCTCACGCGCTTGGACTTGCTTCTGTTTGGATCAATCAATTAAGAGGTAATAAGGACGAAGGCGTTAGAGAGGTATTGACTTCATTTGATATACCAGCTAATCACATTTCATATGGCATGATGGCTTTGGGCTACGCTGATGAAGTTCCTAAGGCAAAAGAAAGAACAGAAAAGGTAGTTTATCTATAATGAGAAAGACTATAGGCTTTATTAGCGACACACATGGCGGCATAGACGAAACGCTTAGGGCGCTTGATGTGCTTAAGGACTGCGACGTTATCTATCACCTAGGCGACGTTTTGTATCACGGCCCTCGAAACGCTCTTCCAAATGATTACAATCCAAAAGATTTGGCCTCGTATTTAAAGGAGCGTGACAATATTATCTACGTTCGTGGCAATTGTGATAGCGACGTCGATCAAATGGTTATAGAGAAAGATTTAACGCAAAAAGCTCGTGTAGTCGATATCAATGGACTTAAGACCCTACTGATACATGGCTACGAAGAGACAGAATTTGCAAGGATCCAATACGCAAAAGACTCCGGCATCAAGATGATAGTTACTGGCCACACACATATAAAGGTCTTAGATGAAAAGGACGGCATCATCTTAGTAAACCCTGGATCAACAACTATACCAAAAGATGGCAAAGCATCCGTTGCCAAGATGGATGATGAAAAGATTATGCTCCTAGACATTTATACTGGGGAAATATTAAAAGAAATAAAATACTAGATTACAAAAAAAGAAGTCTGCGATTAAATTACGCAGACTTCTTTTTCTTTATTAAAAATTTTAGAAAAAGCATTAAATTAATTACTATTAAAACAATTATTGATATTCGCTTAAGTAAATCTATGCCCATATCTATATGCAGCGTTTCCCTTAGCTCATAGATAGTTCTCGTGAATTTGCCAAGTAAAAATATTCCTGCTATGGATATAAGCTCAATAATTAAAAATGTTTTTTCATTTACTTTGCCTAATAATGAAGCTAGGGTAGCAATTGCAAGGCACACGTAGTATATATACCTCGAGTGCACTCTCATGTCAAGCCAAAGGCTTAAACTAATGAGGCTCGATATAAAGGCCGCAGCTAAGACAGCTCCAGCTATGGCTAAAAGTAAATTAAAGACTCTTTTCAACTATTTTACTGTGTATGTTATTGCTACTGCAGTTCCATCTTCAGGTGCTTTGTCAGCATCTACAGAAAAAGAAACTTCTTTTGTTTCTTCAATAGCACCTAATGGGTATTCGCCGTTACTAGTGATACCAACGAAGCAAGAGTCAAGACAAGAGATACAGCCAGTGTTGTATTCTTTTGATGGATCAATATTTCCTGAGAATCTCATGTCAATAGCTTTTCCGTTAGAATCTTTAACTACATCGTCAATACCTACTGATCCTTCTTGACCTGCCCAAGCAAGAGTAAGTTCAAGCTTAGATCCTTCAGACTTAGTTGTAGCAGCGTTATCAGCGTTCATGTTATTACCAGCTTCAGCTCCTACTTCTTCTAAAGCCTTGTAGAAGTCTTCTGGAGATACATAAGATGAGAAGATTGACATATCGCTTAACTTACCATCTTTGTAGATTGCCAAGTGTCTTGTTGCTTCTGTTTCGAATTTTCCGTTGTACTTAGTATAGATAGTTACGCTCTTAGCGTCCTTGTCTATCTTGATAGGGTTTTCTTCTGAAACGCCAGCTATAGTGCCTTCTGCATCTGCTGTTTCAGTATTTTCATCATCAGTTTTTTCTTCTGTATCAGTTGTATCAGTTGTATCAGTTGATTCAGCTGTCTTAGTGTCTTCTGTCTTATCTGTTGTTGTGTCTGTCTTTTGACCACAAGCTACTAATAATAATGAAATCATTAATAGCATTGCTAAAAATTTAATTTTTTTCATTTCTTTTTCTCTCCTTTTATATAGCTTTTCTAAAATTAACACATTTACTATTATAACACTTATTTTCATAATTTGTCATTGAAATATTTTATACTTTTTTATCCATTTTTATATAATTTTCAATATTAAATTAGCTCTTGCTAATGTTTCGCACATAAAAAAAGGACCCATATGAGTCCTTTTTTGCAAATATATTAGCTTCTTTTAAATATGTCCACTACTTTGGATATAATATTTTCAGCTACGCTTTTAGATTTCATCCTTTTATCATAGATGGAATCTTTAACATTGCCTATAATGCCATTGACAGCTGAGTAGGCGTTGTTTGCTGTGCTTGAAACTTGTGATGTGATTTTGTTGACAGTGTTTACCGCGCTATTGGTAATACCCATAGCTGTATTAGTTAATTTGGAAACATCTGATGTAACACCGTTTATGTTACTCATAATGCCTGATATATTAGGTCTTAATTCTGTAACTAAAGTGCTTACATCATCTGTAACGCTCTTTATGTTTGGACCAAGGTCTCTAACTAAACCTTTGGCTTCGACTGTCATCTCTTTAATATCTGGTCTAATGTCATCAACTAATCCGTTTACATTGCTCGTAATACCATTTACGTTATTCATCACTTCAGGTAGTTTAGCTACTGTTTGGCCGATGTTAAGTCTGTTTTCTTCCATCATGCTCTTCATAGTGCTAATTGTTGAAGCGATCTTAATGAATAAATAAGCTAATGAACCTAGTGCTGCTATGCCAAATACTATAAGCACACATTGTAAAATATATTTTGCGTCCACTATATCACCTATCTTCTTTCGTTATCGTTTACTCTATGCTTTCTAGGCCTTTCGTCCATGCCGTAGTCTTCCTTGTCATTATGATTGTTTAGTCTAGATCTTCTAGGCCTTTCACCCATGCCGTAGTCTTCCTTATCATTATAATTGTTTGGTCTAGGTCTTCTAGGCCTTTCGCCCATGCCGTAGTCTTCCTTGTCATTATAATTGTTCGGTCTACGTCTTCTAGGCCTTTCGCCCATGCTATCATTATCTGATAAGCCAAGTTTATCTTTAGCAAAGTTCATAGCTCTTCTGCAATCTGACATCTCTATATTTATTCTGTCATCAATTCTCTCTTCCATAGCGTCTTCATCTAAGAAGGAAGAAACTGTTTCTTTTAACTGTCTAAGCTTTTTTCTAAGCTATCAATTAAACTTCTCTTGGGCCTTCTACTATATTCTCGATTAGGCATCTTAGCACCTATTTCCCGATATTCTTAACTGCGTTTTCTACGTCCTCTTTAATTTCATTAGCCTTTTTAACTGCTTCATCTTTTACTTCTTCAGCAGCGTCTTTAGCTTCGTCAATCTTTTTGTTTGCTTCGCGTTCTAATTCATCAGCCTTTTTTGCTGCTTCGTCTTTTACTTCATTAACTTTTTTAGCTGCTTCGTCTTTAATTTTATCAAAATCTATGCCCATCTTATCACCTATTTCTTAGCCTTTTCTACTTCTTTTTCTACGTCTTTTTTAACGTCGTTAGCTTTCTTTTCTACTTCTTTTTTAGCGTCGATAGCCTTATCTTCAGCTTTGTCTTTTAGTTCTTTTGCTTTGTCTTCTGCTTCTTCTTTAAGTTCTTCAGCTCTTTGTGCTGCTTCGTCCTTAAATTCTTTAGCTTTTTCTAAAGCACTTTGTCCTAATTCTTTAGCTCTTTGAGTTGCTGTTGCTATGCCGTCTTTCATGTCGTTATAAGTTTCTTTGCTCTTCTTAGCTATCATTTCTCTAGTTTCTTCACCGCTTCTTGGTGCAAATAGATAGCTTGCTGCAGCACCTGCTGCTAATCCTAATACAGTACCGATGGCGATGTTGCCAGCGTTTCTCATTCTTTCTTTTCTTTCTTCTTCCCTAGCTTTTGCTGATATGAAATCAAATAATCCCATAATATCACTCCTTTTTTTATTTTTACTATTAATTATATACCCACTAAGCGTACTAATAAAACATAAATATAAAAAAAGAAAAACTAATCGCAATCAATTAGTTTTTCTTCTATATATATCCTTATATATTATTTATCATATTGAAGTCTATATAAGTCGTAGTAAAGACCCTTCTTATCAAGAAGCTCTTGATGTGTACCCTCTTCTCTGATTGTACCGTTCTTAATAACTAGTATCTTGTCAACGTGCTGTATAGTTGACAGTCTATGCGCTATGGCGATGGACGTTCTTCCCTTGATAAGTTTCTTCACTGCGTCTTGAATTAATAGCTCCGTCTCTGTATCGATGTTTGCTGTTGCCTCATCAAGCACAAGTATCTTCGGTTCATAAACAAGTGTTCTTGCAAAACTTAATAGCTGCCTTTGACCTGATGATAAGGTAGATGCTCTCTCCATAACAGGTTCATCGTATTTGCCTGGTAGTTTTTGTATAAATGAATCAGCGTTTACATACTTCGAAATCTTAATTATTTCTTCGTCAGATATATCTTTATTCAGCTTGATATTGTCTCTTATAGTTCCCGAGAATAAAAATACGTCTTGTAAAACAACTCCTATATTCTTCCTTAGATCTTCTTTTCTTACGTCGTTTATGTTTATGCCGTCGATTAGTATCTCACCTTCATCTATCTCATAGAATCTTGTTAATAGTGATATGATAGACGTCTTACCCGAACCAGTTGGTCCAACAAGGGCAACCGATTCGCCTTTCTTAATCTTAAATGAGATGTTTTTAAGAACTGGCTCGCCTTCAATATAGCTGAAGCTAACGTTTCTAAACTCGATTTCGCCTTGAATGTCATCAAATGGCACTGGATTTTCAGGATTTTTAATTTCGCTATCATCATCAAGTATCGCAAAGACCCTCTCAGCTGAAACCATAGCCGATTGAGTGATGTTATACTTTTCTGTAAGGTCCATGATTGGCATAAAGAATTTCTTTAAGTAATCAATGAAAAGGTATAGCATACCAAAATACATGGTCTCATTCAAAACTTCTTTCGCGCCGAAGTAGATAAGGCTCGCGATGGCTACGTTTCTAATGATGTCTATCGATGGTCTATATATTGAGAATATCTTTACCCTTCTAAGCATAGTGTTTCTGTAGTCAGCATTTGCTTCATCAAACTCTCTATTAATTTTATTTTCTTTACCAAAGATATGGATTAGCCTCATACCTGAGATGTTTTCGCTTAGTTTTGAGTTTATTAGCGATAATTTCTTTCTCGATAATGCAAGTATCTTTCTGATCTTGCCTCTAAAGAATATTGAAATCGCAAATATGAATGGCAGCGTTATAAAGCTTAGTAAACTTAGCTTTAAGTCCATTGACAGCATAAAAATCATGATGCCCGCAAGCATGAAGATGTCTTTAAACAGTGTTATCATAACGTCTGAATACATTTCGCTGATTGCTTCTATATCATTAGTTAGCCTTGTGGTTAGTCTGCCTATTGCATTTCTATCGAAAAAGCTTAAGGACCTTGATATGATATGGTCATAAACTTCAGTTCTCATGCTATAAATCATCTTTTGCGATGCTATAGTGATGGACATCGTTTGTAAATAGTCAAGAACAAAAGTTAATATTATTGTTAGTAAAAAGTATAAGCTTAATTTGTTTATGGCTTTAAAGTCTTTGTCTCTATATGCTTTATACTCAGCCATTGGCACTTCATAGACAGGGCTCTTTGTCTCGTCACCTGATTTATATAGAAAGGCTCTACCATCTTCTTCTTTTAGGTGATAGGCTCCTTTGCCTTCGTATTGAGCTTTTTCTTCCTTACTAAGATTAGTCTCTCTAATGAAGTAGTCTATGCCATCTTCCATATTATCCTTAGTATATTTGATACTCAAAGTGTGTTCAGTCGCCTCTGGGTACTCATACATCTTGATGTTTTCGACTTGTATGTGCTCATCTATGGCAACCTTGATTAGATAAGGGCTTACAAGCGCTAGTCCTGTTAACGCGACTATCATGAGGAAGGTTAATATAAGCTGGAATGTATATGGCCTTGCATATGAGAGCATCCTTCTAAAGGTGTTTTTAGAGTTTTTGCTTTGATAATTAATATCGTCTATGTTTCTTTCCATTACTCATCACCTCTATTTATCTTTTGCTCTAGTAATTGATCTTCGTATAATTTATTGTATCTGCCGCCAAGTGAAACAAGCTCATCATGTGTACCTCTCTCAACTATAGCTCCGTCCTCAATAAATAGTATCTCATCAGCATCTTTTATAGTCGAAACTCTATGTGAAATGATGATTTTTGAAACATCCGCTTCGTCTGTGTTAAGATTTTTTAGTATCTCTTCTTCAGTTTGTGTGTCAACTGCAGATAGAGAGTCGTCCATGATTAAAACGTTCTTTTCCTTTGCCAAAGCTCTCGCAATAGAAACTCTTTGCTTTTGTCCGCCAGATAGCGTTACGCCTCTTTCGCCTAAGATAGTGTCGAAACCATCTTTAAACTCGATAATGTCATCGTATACGCCAGCTATCTTCGCGTACTTTTCTATAGTCTCGTCATCAAGCTCATGCTCGTAGTGAAACTCAATATTTTCCTTAACAGTTTTTGAGAATAAAAAGTCATCTTGCGGCACATAAGAAATATTTTCTCTTAAAGAATTAAGTGTTACGTCCTTAACTTCATGACCATCAACAAGTATCTCACCTTCATTTATATCATAAAGTCTAAGAAGTACGTTAACTATACTTGACTTGCCGCTACCAGTTCTGCCTAGTATGGCAAGTGTCTTACCTGGCTCTATCTTAAAGCTTATGTCTTTAAGGGCATATGGTAGGTCCTCTGCGTACTTAAATGAAACATTTTTAAATTCAATATTGCCTTTTATTTCGTCTAGCTCGATAGCGCCTTCTCTGTCGACAATTTCTGGCTCTGTCTTGAATATATTTGTCAGCCTATCCATGGACGCGGCGCCTCTTTGCATGAAGACTATAACCATGCCAAGTGCTCTTGCTGGCCACATCATAAGTCCTAAGTAAGCATTAAAGGCAATAAAGTCCCCTAGAAGCATAGTGCCCGCCATAACTTCTTTTGCTCCGAAGAATAAAAGTAGCATGTAGCTAATATTGCTTAGTACATGAATGAATGGATTGAAAAAGCTTTGTAATTTTGCTAATTCAATATTTTTATCATAATAATTTTGATTTTCTTCTCTGAATAATTTTGCGTTCTCTTCCTCTTGTCCAAAGGCTTTTATGATTCTGATCCCTGAGAAGTTTTCTTGAGCTCTATCAGTGATCGTGCCATATTGTGCTTGAACAGCTTTGAAACGCGAATGAATAACGCCACCAAACCTCATTACTATGAGTATAATTAGTGGTATAGTGAATAAAACTTTTGATGCAAACAAAACATTTGTTGTTTTTATCATCATAACAAGGTTTAGTATAAGTAAAAATGTTGAGTCAATAAACATGATGATACCTTGACCAAGAGTCATCCTAACAGCGTTGATGTCGTTAGTTGCAAGACTCATTAAGTCACCTGTTTTGTGCGTATTAAAAAAATTTTGAGAAAGACTTGTGAGTTTCCAAAAGAAATCCTTTCTCAAATCATAATCAACTCTCATCGAGTTACCAATAATAAAGTTTCTCCAAAAATATCTCGCAACAGCAACCATCAGTCCTGTAGCTATGGTTAAGAGTGCATACTTAGTAGCAGACTTCATAGTCAAGACTCCCCTTTGATAGTCGTTTGCGAAGTACTTAAGTATTTGTGGTATATATAGCTGAACAACGTCTATGAACAGCAGGAAAAATATACCTAAAATATACTGCACTTTGTACTTTCTGAAATATTTTAAAAGAGGTTTTAAAGATTTAAACATAGTGCCCCCTCCTTTGTAAATCTTTCGTGTTCCTAAATATTGTATCACTCCTTGACAAAATAATCAAGGAGTGATAAGTATTTTTTATTAATTATCACAAATGTATTGGATATGGTCTTCTCTTCTTATAAATATATAAGTACTTAAAGCCTTTTTCCTTAAGATACTTTTCTGCGTCCTTTATGCCATAAGCAAGGTCTTCGGTGTAGTGAGCGTCTGAACCAACTGTGATCAGCTCGCCTCCTAAGGACTTATACATATCAAGTATCTCATCTTGCGGATGAAAGCTCTTCATATCATAGCGAAGTGCAGCTGTATTTATCTCGAGCGCCTTGCCCTTATCCACTATGACTTTTAGTATCTCATAAACAAGCTCCTTAGCCGCATCAGAAAATTCATAGTCGATGTCTTTGAATTTGTAATATCTGTCGATAAAGTCTATGTGTGCGACTGAGTCGAAGCTGTCAAAGCGTTTCACTACTTCTAATAGCTCTGTGTAGTAGCGCACTTGACCTCTTTCGTAATCACTTTCAAAGCTCTTCTCTCTAGAGAATATCCTTTCGCCATCGATGCTGTGAATTGAACATAAAATGAAATCAAAAGGGTTTTTGCTTAGCTCATCATATTCATCAATTAAACCAAGTTGAAGACCAAACTCAGCTCCTTTTAAGACTTCTATCTCATTAATATATGTGTATTTTAATTTGTTTATCTCTTTTATATAGTCCTCAATATTAAAAAGGACGTTTTTACTTTTGTCTTGGTCAAGTGAAAGGTCTATGTGATCAGTAAAGCATATAGCTTTCAAACCCATCTTTATAGCCTCTTTGACCATGTCCTCCGGCGGGACCTTGCAGTCAACTGAAAAATTTGAATGCAAATGAAAATCGTACATCTATGCCTCCTATAAAAATTTATCTTTTAGATTATTCCAATAAATATTCTTCGAAAATACTATCCTATATATCTTCTTGTAGCTTAGATTTATCTCTACGCTAGTGACGTTTTTGAAGATACGTTCTTCGCCATCGTTAAGAAGTATGATCTCTCCTTCATATCTCTTCTTTGGCTCGAATCTTATAATAAAGTTTGGTGGAACGATGATTGAGTTTTGCAGTGACCTAAAAGCTTTTGAGTTAATGGGTGCGAGCGGAGTCATTTGTATGCACTCAAGCTTTGGATGCACTACGCTGCCTCTAACTGAGTAGTTATATGCAGTGCTGCCAGCTGGTGTTGAGACTATAAGCCCGTCGCCAAAAAATCTTTCCAAGTAATCAGAATTGATAAATACATCGAGTTCAACGGCCTTTGATTTGTTTGCTTTAACAACCATCTCATTAACTGAATATAGTTTTGACTCGCCGACTTCGTAGTGAACGCTTGTCTCGATTAAGTGTAGTGACTCTTGTTTAAACTCACCCTTTATATAATTTTCGACAAATTTGTCTACATCATCAATAGAAAGCTCTTGAAAAAAACCTAAGTGGCCTGTATTGAAGCCAACAAAAGGCACTTCGGGAAAATCATTTTCATGAACACTTCTTAAGAAGGATCCGTCTCCACCTATAACGATGGAAAGTTCAGCCTCGTTACTAAAGTCTCTCGTAGTAATAAAGCCGCGCGCCTCAAGCTTTTCTTCAAGCTCAAGCAAGATCTTTTTGCTAAGCTCGTCATCCTTTGCGAGTATATTTATAATTCTCTCACTCATTTCTTCACCTCTTATAATTATTAATTATACAACAAATAGAGTAATTTTTCAATGACTTAAGCCATCTACTTGTAAAAGCTAGAAAAATATATTATAATTTATCTTAGGTGATAAAGTGATTAACGATGAATACAATGTAAGCTTTGTCGCTAAGAAGTCTTATAATAAGATGAGTGAAATGATAAATGAGCTTAAAATATCGAAGAGACTTTTTAGACGAAGCTACTTAAATAAAGATATATATGTAAATGAAGAGTTTAGGCGCAAGGACCTGCCAATCATTAAGGGCGAGGTCTTAAGGATACATATGCCTGAGGAAGAGACCGCCCCTGATGACTTTACTTGCGATATAGATATCATTGACGAGACCATTGACTACATGGTCATCAATAAAGAGAAAAATATCCTCGTTCATGAGACGAAGAACAATCAAGGCAATACTCTTTACAATGCACTGATCAATTTATTTCAGTCGCGTGGCCTTAAGAGGCGCGTCCGCCTTGTTAATAGACTTGACATGAACACGACGGGGCTGATGGTGGTCGCTAAAAATCCATTCGCCCACTACAATCTAATGCAGCAGATGGAAGATGGCAGCTTTAGAAAAAAGTATCACGCTGTAGTTGATGGATCTTTTCCTTATGACGAGATTGTTGTTGAGAAAAATATCAAGACCGACGAGAATGATCACATAAAGAAGATGATCTGTGACGATGGCGATGGTGATTACGCGAAAACCATATTCAAGAAAGTTATAAGCTGCGAAAAATACTCCATAGTCGAAGCGGAGCTCATTACTGGTAGGACGCATCAGATAAGGCTGCACCTAGCCTACTTAGGCTTTCCTATAGTTGGCGACACGCTATATAATGACAAGACATATGACGGCGTTGATAGACAATTGCTTCACTCCTTTGAGATAAGCTTTAATGACCCTAGGACTAATGAGGAAAGGCACTATGAAGTGAGTGACCACGCTGATATAATAAATTTTTCTAAAAAAATTATCTAATTTCCTTGCATTTTAAATGCGTTTGCTATATAATATAGTTAAGATATCCTGTAGTGACCGCTTTTCATATTAATTTAACCGACAATAATAATATGGGACTGTGACGTTTTACAATTGATAATATGCCTTAAGTGGACATTAGATATTGTAGACAACGGACCCACCTCGTATATGCGGGGATAAATTACTTATGAAAAACGGCACATAATGGGATTACATATCAAAAGAGTCAAGCGATACTGCTTGACTCTTTCTTTGTATAGAGCTTCATCGATGGCTCTTATGTATAAAGAAGGCTCTCTGCACGGAGAGCCTAATCTTTTATCTATAGCATTTCTAGGAACGCTTCGATTCTTGTGTTTAATTGGCCCAAGTCTGATTTTGAATAATCAGTTTCTACTTGGATATAAGGAGTTTTCTTTTCTTTTGTGACAAAGTCTCTTATGGCTTTTGTTTCTACTTGGAATGGCGTACACGCTTGAAGCTGCATATCTACTACACCATCTACTTTGTAGTCGTCTATCATTCTTGATAATAGATTTAGTCTTGGTGTGTTAGGACTAATGCATGCGCAGCCTATATTTAGATACTTCTTAGCAAGTGCATCATATATGTCTGGGTTGTCTAAGTCAACGTTTTCATCGATTGCCTTAGCTCCCCCACAATTTTCGTAAGCAACTACAATTCCACCGTTATTTTCAACAGCTTCGATAACTTTTTCAGTCGCTCCACCTATTGGGCAGCCTGTTATAAGTATCCTCTTTTTGCCAGTGATGCGCTTGTTCTCGCTTAGGACTTTTTCCTTAAGCTTTTTAAGTTCATCAGGCACTGCCTTCTTGTCGAATTCAAATTGCACTCCATTTAAGACGTGCCACAAGTCTAAACCCATGATTGGAAGTTCATCGGCTTTCATTATGCCATAAAAGTCTTTAACAGCACTTCTCTCAGCATTTTTGATTACAGTTGCTTCTCTAAGTTTTTCTTCTGTTATCTCTACACCAAACTCTTTTGATACGTAGTCAGCAAGTTTTTTTATTTCAGCCGTCCATAACTTAAGAGACTCTTCTGATCTCTTTTGCGGTAGCTCCATTACATAAACGTTTTTAATCTCGCCTAGGTACTCATACATCTTCTTCTTGCCATCGCAAGTCGTTTCTCCGACTATAAGGTCTGAGAAATAGAAGAAGGGACACTTATCTGTAATGGCAAAGCCATAGCTTGCCTTGATAAGTGGGCAAAGGTTTGTTGGTAGATCCTTTTCAGCATCTTTGATAGTTTCATCAGATGTCGAACAAAGTGATACAGATGTTGCACCTGCTGCAAGAGCTATCTCTTGCGGGAAAAATGTGCAGAATATGCCTATGACTGGTATGTTTTTATCCTTAATCTCTTTAACTTTTAAAAATGATTCTCTTCTCTTATCTTTAAATTCATCAAAAATTTCAGGTAATTCTTTTCTAATGTTTATCACGATATTCTTCCTCTCTTTAGGTTTAATTATGTCTATATTTTACTTTGCTTCTTCTGGCTTGTCAAGTTCGAAGTTCCATCCAGTCTTAAGGTCAGCGTATCTAACAAAGATTGAAAGTACTGCAAATACTAATAGTATCATTGGGTACCAGACGTATGGAACTAACTCAACTGGTGATACAGCTCCTTCAGTGAAGCCTGAAGCGATAAGTATTTGTGCGCCATAAGGGATAAGACCTTGAGTTATACAGCTGAACATATCAAGAAGTGATGCTGATCTTCTAGGGTCAACTTTGAATTTATTAGAAATTCTCTTAGCGATAGGACCACAGATGATGATCGATACAGTGTTATTAGCAAGAGCAGCGTTTGAAATCATTGTTAATAATGCAGTAGATAATTCTGCTGAGTTTTTACCCTTAGCCATTCTAGATATTCTAAGTACTAGCCATTCGATGCCGCCGTTTGCTCTAACCATAGCGGCAAGACCACCAGTTAACATTGAAAGTAAGAAAATTTCAAATTGTCCTGAGAAGCCGGCAAAAATGTTTTGACAAAGTTCAAGTCCATTGTATGAACCAGTTGCAATACCTATACCACCTGCAAAAACGATACCTAGTGTTAATACAACGAATACGTTAACGCCACATAAAGCAGCTATTAAAACGAATAGATAAGGTAAGATTAGTACAAAATTGTAGCTTAAGTCATCAAAATGAACTGGTCCACTTGTTCTACCAACTATTAATAAAATAATAATTGTAACGATTGCAGCTGGTAATGCTACTTTGAAGTTTGCTCTAAACTTATCTTTCATGTTAACGTTTTGTGTTCTAGTTGCGGCGATAGTTGTATCAGAAATAATAGATAAGTTATCACCAAACATAGATCCACCTACTAGTGCACCTAAAACTAAAGCTACTGGTAGGCCTGCTTTTTGAGCGATACCTACAGCGATAGGACCAACTGTAACTATAGTTCCAACTGAAGTACCTGTTGCAATTGCTAAGAAGCAAGCGATTATGAATAAACCTGCTGTTATGAATTGAACTGGTATTATGCTTAGACCTAAGTTTACAACTGAGTCAACAGCTCCTGATGCTTTAGATAGTGTTGCGAATGCACCAGCTAAGATGTAGATTAAGCACATGATGATGATGTTGTCATCGCCACAGCCCTTAACGAATACATCAAATTTCGAGTCTATCGAACCCTTAAACATTATAAAGGCAACGATAGTACCAATAAGTACGGCGATAGGTGATGGTATTTGGTAGAATGCCATTTCTACACCCATCTTGTCTAAAATGATTCCTGATAATAAGAAAAAACCTATAAATACTATGAAGGGTATCAGTGCCCATCCATTAGGTTTGATTGATGATTTTTCGTCCATCAAAAATTCCTCCTACTTTTTAATTTATATTTAATAACTCCTTAGCAGCTTTAACGGCTTCGATAGCGTCTATAGTATATTTGTCGGCGCCAATCTTGTCCGCGAACGATTGTGAGATAGGTCCCCCGCCTATCATAACTTTATACTTGTCTCTTAGGCCCTTTTCTTCAAGTATCTCAACAACCCTTCTCATATTTCTCATAGTTGTCGTCATAAGTGTTGACATACAGATGATTTCTGCGCCATGTTCTTCGGCTGCGTCAACAAATTTATTAACTTCAACATCTCTACCTAAGTCTATAACTTCAAAGCCTTGTGTTTGGAACATTGTCTTAACTAAGTTCTTGCCAATGTCATGAGTATCCCCTTCAACTACACCTATGACTATAGTGTGATTGTGTTCTAGCTCGTTTCTTTCAAGGTGTGGTCTTAATACATCAAGTGCATTATTCATCGCATCAGAACAAAGTAATAGGTCTGTTACGAAATATTCCTCTTCTTGAAAAGCGTCCCCCGCCCTTTTCATTCCAGGAACTAAGCCATTAACAATAGCATCAAGCGCATCATAACCTTCATCAAGGTAGTCTTGAGCGACCTTTGCAATTTTTTCGTCTTCATACTCATAGACATAATCGTCTAGAATTTTGTAATACTCTTCTCTTGTCATATTTGCCTCCTATCTAAAATATGAGCAGTCGATAAAGACTTTTTGGTAGTTTTCATCATAACTTAGCTCCAAAAACTTTATCTTCTTGCTTAAACTTAAAAGATTTTCCCTCTTCTTCTTTGATAATACTACGCTGATCGCGCCATCAAGCGATGTGTTTTTAAGATAAGAAATCTTTTCTTCCTCTATATTTGGTATAAAATACGTATCTACTAACATGTCCTTTGATAAGTGATAGCCAAATTGGCCCGCGATGTATAAGTCATCAACTTCCTCAGCCGTCATGCCAAGCTTGTTAAATAGTAAAACTATCCCTGACATAATCGCGCTCTTCGATAGCTGAATGTTTCTTATATCCTTTTTAGTTATATATACTTCGCCTAAATCGATAACGGTCTTGCCATCGATATCCTTTAAGAATGGCCTTCGCTTGTCATCTTCAGCAAGGTCCTCTAGCTTTACTAGTCTTCCTCTATAGTCGATGAGACCTATCTTTAAGGCTTCACGAATGACAGCCAAAACGCCTGAGCCGCAAATGGATTTTGCCTTTTCTTTACCAATTACGACGATGTTTTTAGTCCCATTATCAAGGTCAAAGAAAACATTTTCAATCGCGCCTAGCTCAGCTCTTGAGCCAAACTCTATGTTCATGCCTTCAAGCGCTGGCCCAGCGGCGCAGCTACTAGCGTAGTACTTATCCTTATACTTAAGCACTAGCTCTGTGTTTGTGCCTATGTCTATAAACATGATATTTTTATCAATCTTCTCTATATCGATATGGTTAACGCCGCTAAGTATGTCAGCGCCAACATATGACGAGATCGATGGTATAGTAAAGGCTTTAGTATATTTACCAAGCTTCATGCCTATCTCTTTTGCATCTATCTCAAAATTAAAGTAGCTGACTATCTTGTATGGCGCTATGCCAAGGCTGGTCGGGTCGACGCCCATAAGTATATGCATCATAACTGAGTTAGCTGAGAAAATAATTTCATATAAGCTATCTATATCAAGCTTGTACTTTTTAAATATTTTTAATATGTTTTCTTCAATCGCCTTTGTGATTTGCTCCTGCATCTTATAAAGGTTTTCCTTTAGGTCGATGGCGGCGCTCATCCTTGATAAAACGTCAAGTCCGAAGCTTATTTGTGGATTGACAAAGGATGCTCTTTCAATGACTTTGCCATGAGTAATATCAAGAACTGATATGGCAACGCTTGTAGTGCCTATATCGACGGCTGCTGCATATATCTTGTCATCATCTTTGTCGCGTATAGCAATCACTTCATCGTTTAAATATATCGCGTGCTTCTCGCCCTTTGAAAAATTTGTATTTTTCAAAACATTGAAGGAGATCTGTCCAAAGACTTTCTCGTACTCGTCTTCCCATGAAGTGTCGGTGTCTCTACTATCTTCAAAGACATGAGTCTTAATAGTAAGGACTGAATCGCTCGCATCAAAAGTATCTATATCTGATGTAAGAAGGTTTTCTGCCTTGCCCTCATCGAAGAATTCAACGCTTATATCAGACATAATCTTATACTCACACGAAAGAACCGTCTCTTCACTTGCTCCGTCCATGATTTTGACTTTACACTTTTTACAAGTGCCCATGCCATTGCACGGCGCTTCAATAAAGTAGCCGTTCTCTCTTAATACTTCTAAAAGGATCTTCCCCTCATTAGCTGTAATTATATTGTCATCACTTAATATGTGAATCTTAGGCATCTTCTACTCCCTTTAGTATTGCTTTTACATTGTCAAGTGGTGAGCCCATACCTAGCCCACAAGCTGGAGCTATGATGTCTACACCATCTTTGACTCTATTTTTAGCGACCTTTGAAATTTGTTCTGGTCTTTGATTTTCGATTAAATAAGTTGACACATTGCCCATGACAGGTTTGTGTATGTGTTTTTTAGCGTTCTTTAAGTTAACTATCGCATCGAATGAATAAGCATCTGCATGAATTTTTTCAACTATGTCGATAACGCTCTTCATATCACCACAGATATGAATAATTATTGGCACGTCCTTATGCGCCTTGATCTTGTCTATGATATAGTTAACGTAATGAATTAGGTACTCTTCAAAGTACTTTGGTCCAAGTATCTCAGCTGTACCGCTTGGGTCAGCGATTGCGATAAGGTCAGCGCCTGCATCTACTTCTTTTATTGCTAAATCAGCTATCAGATCAGAAATATAATCCATAAAGGCTTCAAAAGCTTCTTTGTTCTTCTTAAGACCAACATATACTTCCTTTGCATCGACAACGCTTGTCGCAACTGAGAATGGTCCTGTGATATTGCCAATAACAGGTATTTCATCGTTCTTAAGTAATTTTATCGCGCCAAGTAAAGCCTCTTCTCTGTCAAACTTAACTTTAACGCTTTTTAATTTATCTATATCGATCTTATCCATAGCGTACTCAACGATGTGTGCTTCCTCTTCATTAGTGCCGTAGACGCACTTAGCGCCAAGCATCTCTGATTCAACACTCATGCAGAATGGCACAGCATAGTTCTCAAAGAGATTCTCTTCAACAACAAATTTTGATAGCTTTGCCATCTCTTCTGCTTCTGAATTTGCTTTTGCAAAATCAATGCCATGCTTCTCTATAAGTTCAGTAACACATGGATTCATCATACCGCCTGGGCAAATAACAGCTGGTCTATCAGCCTTTTCGCCATTAAGTATCTTTAAAAGTCTTTCTTTCTTATTCATAGTTCCCCCCTAATACTGTGATAAATTTCACATTGCCTTGAATCTTAAAACATCTATTCGTAAAGAGTCTGTAAGATGAATTTATCAGCGCTTCTTGATAGCTCATCTCATCTGTCTCTACTTTGATTTCATTAAATAGTCCTAGGTCCGACAAGGCAAAGCCTAATTTCGGACATAAATGCACTTTAAAATTTGTAAACTCTAATATATCATTGATAAGTGGGAAGTAAAAGTCATTAACTACTTCTTTAACAAGCTTCGGCCCAACTGTCTCAACGCTTAAAATTGGATCGGCTAGACTAATGAGCTTGACCTTATCTTCATCAAGCTTTAGTAATAGATCTAAAACGTTTCTTCTGTAGTAAGCATATATCTCTTCTTTATTAAGCTTCTTTCTAAAGGCTAATAAAAACTTTGATATATCAATCACTTGTGAAACAAATGACAAAAGACCGTTTAATTTAAAACAAATAGGAGCCTCCTCACCTGCCATAGCTTTCTCAAGGCAAATAAAATGCTCCAAATTAAAATCAAAATCTTTTAAATTGTATAGTTCATCGATGCTGTCTAGCTCGATGAATCTTCTAAGATTAGCGTTTTTGTCAAGCATCATGCCAGCTAATTCGCCTTCCATAGTGCCTACGATTGGATAAAAAATTGTATGAAAACCAAGGCTCATTCTTTGAGCCACTTCTCTATATAGATCAGCATCAGTAAATAAGTCTTCTTCGTTAATATTCAAATTTAAATCTGTATACTCTTTTTCGTTCGTCGCATTACAAGAGTATACTCTTAAGTCTCCTATCTTTTTCACGCTCTCACCATCATTCATTATATAATACTTGTGAGACTTAAGCAAATAGCCATTGCTATGGGGTATTCATAGAATTTATAAATAAAAAATGTGCATATAGCTTAGCTACACGCACATTAATTAAAAAATTTATTACTATTTCCGTAAGTCTATAAAAAAATATTATACTAATTGAACTTCGATGTATCTATAGGCATCTTGCCGTAGTATCTGCCCCACTTCATGAATGAATCGATGTTTTCGATAGGGCTGTTCTTTGGAATTTGGCAGCCAGTGCATAGGATGAAGCCACTTGGTGAGTCCCACGCCTTAGCAACGCATTTCTTTACTTCTTCTTTGATGATATCGTCGTTACCTAAGTAAATCGCATCAACTGGTGGCACGTTACCTGTTATAACTACCTTGTCGCCCATAACCTCTTTTGCTTCAGCAAGGTCTTCGCAGTTATCTATAGAGAAGTTGCCTATGCCTGCGCTAACAACATCTTCCCAGATGTCTCTTGACTTGCCGCAAATGTGTACAGTCGGAGCGCCTCCGCAGTATTTTTTAACGTCTTCAACGTTTCTTTTGAAGTATGGTAGAGAAAATTCTCTGTATTGAGCAGGTCTAATCATGGATGTCGATGATACTGGATCGCAAAAACCTGTTCCAAAACCAATCTTGCCAAGTGCTTTGATGTATTCAGTATTATTTCTTGTGATTATATCCATAAGTCTATGGAAAGCATCTTTCTTCTTAACTATCCATCTAAGCATATTTTCAGTGCCTAGTACTGATGCAGCTACTGTAAATGGCGCAGTCATAGATGCACCTATGTCTGCTACATCGCCTAGTTCATCTCTGATCTTTTCAAGCGCTTCAAGAAGTACGTGTAGATGACCATCCTTCCATGGATCAACAAGCTCAAGCTTATCTATATCTTCTTCCGTCTTAACAACTGGCTCTCTTAAGTTTGAGATATTGTCATCAGGGTAGTTCATTACTGAGCCCATGGCTTCAGCCATACCTCTTAATGTTGTTGACACACAGATATTGTCATGATGAAAGCGATTAAATAGAGCGATTTCAGTCTCTGTAATTACATCCGATGATGTGTAATAATCGTTTGTCTTTTTACCTATGTACCATGCCATAGTTACCCCCATATCTGGCACTACAGGTAATCTGTCCATTGGCTCGCCCTTTGAAAAGGCAGTCATCCTTTCTTTTGGTGTCATTTCGTCTTCAAAATACATTTAACCATCTCCTATTTGTATATACTTTTAAAATCTTCTAAGCTTTGTAATAATTTATTTTTAATCTGATTGATTCTTTCAACTTTGATGCTTCCGTTAAGAGCTTCTCTAACAGGAATTACATTGTAGTGGTCCCTGCCGTTAGTCCTATATTTGTCAACCCAAAGCGGATGCGCTTCAAATTTCTCTACAACTACGCCATTTGGCGTCTTTTGTAAGATGACTTCCATCATTAATTCATTCTCGCTATAGCGATTCGGCATAAACTCACGTCTTTGATTTGAGACAAAATTGCCCATGGAGTAGCAAACATAAGTCTTCTTACCTCCCGACTCAATCACATCGCACTTTTGTATAACGTGTGGATGCGAGCCTAAGATTATGTCTACGCCTAGCTCATTAAGCTTCTTCGCAGTATTTTCTTGCGCTTTGTTTGGCTTTAGCTGGTACTCAACGCCCCAGTGCATGTAGACAAGCTTTACATCTACGTCATTTGCATCCATATATTCGACATCTTTTTTAATCTTGTCCATATCGATGAAGTTTACCGCATAAGCTTTGTCAGTACCCTTCACACGACTATCAAAACCGTTAATGGAATAAGTGTAAGCCGATATACCAAACTTAATACCATTGACTTCCTTAATAAGCGGCATATTATTTGCGTCTTTATATGTGCCGACACTGTCCATGCCATAGCTCTTGATTGTGTCTATGGTCTTGTCTATGCCCTTGAAGCCCTTATCAAAGGCGTGGTTATTCGCAGTCGCAATCACGTCGAAGCCGCTGTTTTTAATAGCTTCAACAGACGATTCGGGCGAAGAAAACGTTGGATAGCCAGTGTATTGACCGTTGTAGGAAACAGTTGTCTCGTAATTAATCATAGCAAGATCTGCTTCTTTAAAGAATGGCAAATACTTAAAATATTCGTCAAATTTGTATCCGTCGTTGTACTTTGCTCCTTTTAATTGCGGTCCGTGCGTCATAAAGTCACCGGCAGCAAATATCCTTACTCTGCTTTTTCTAAGCTTTTCAAGCTCGGATCTATACTTTTCGAGCGCGTCCTCTCTTGCTTCTAGCTCTATTTTATAAGTGAAAGTATTGATACTTTCCTTTAATATATTATTTACATCTATGTCCTTTGTCGGGCCAAATAATAAATTTGCAATACATAGAAGACCTAGTACTATATTTTTAAATATCATATCATGACCTCCTCTTCATTACGTCTTCCACAAGCATGAATAAACCCAGCGATAAGAATATATCACCTATGCTAATAACAGTTTTAAAACTAATGAACTTGCCTATAGGTATAGTGTCCGCCAGTGCATTGAAAGTCTTTCCGCTCACTAGAAGCGTATGTGTCATCGAAAGTGAGTTCTCTAAAGCAGCCAGCTCATGAACTGAGCCGTTATATAGAAGTGCTTCCTTCACAACTGGCATAAAGCCAGCGTAATTAATCATCGCCATTAGGTTTAAAGCTAGGCCCAAGGCAATGATGTTAAAGGCAAAGTACTTATTATTTGCAATAGAAAAGAATATCATCACAAAAAATGTAAATAGATTAAGATATGGGTAAACCATCATCAGCTCACGTCTATGAGCAAGATTAAATCTTGTGATATAGACAAGTACCGCTATATTTAATAGCGCTGTTATTACTAAGAACCATGTATATCTTAAGTTCATTTTAAATAAATTTTTTATGCGTCCGCCATTGATTAATGAGATGAGAATGGCAAATATAATTACAAATAAAGCCATATTATGCCTCAGCTTTCTCTTGGGCAATGAGCCTATTGATTTCAAAATTAAGTCTATCTCTTATGTATATGGCATAGAGCTTCTTCTCGTTTACTTTTGTGTAGTAAATGCTAAATAGCATAGCTATGACCACGGCACTTAAAGCGAAGGCGAAAAAAGTTTTTAGTGTAACACCAAATATCTTTTCGATGTCAAAGTACTTTAAGGACTTCGCACTTAAGAAGAAGGTCACAAAGGATATCGCCACGGGCAATAGTATCCTCGATAGCGGTGCGACAAAGCTTCTAAAATCAACTGCTTTATACTTTGTCTCTAAGTAGACGCTTATCTTAGCCGTACTTAGGTTTAGTGATTTAAGTAAGTCATCATCATATACAAAGACATCGTTTACTATCTCGTCAAGCGCCTCTTCCTTGACCTTGCCATAGATCTTTTTCTTCAAAGAGCCATCGCTTTTCCAAAACAAAGATCTTATCTCTTCTTCAAATTCTTTTTTATATTTTTCAATGCAATCATTTGTCTGCATATTTATCTCCTCACAATATCATTAATATTATATCATATAATTTCGGCTTTAATAATAAAGATTAGTCTATACTAAGCCCCTTTACTATTGACATTATTTATATTATAGCATAAAAAAACTGAACTATCTACTAGCTCAGTCTTAATATGATATTTACTTATATAAATCTTCTCCACTTTTCACCAAGTATTTCGTTCGCGCTGCTTGTTACTACAAAGGCTGTTGGATCTACGTCGTTAACGAACTCCTTCAATCTAATGTACTCACGAGTCGAAACTGCTGTTTGAATCAAAACGTTATCCTTCTTTGAGTAAGCACCCTTATATGGAATAAGGTTTGCTGATCTATCAAGGTCTTCTATGATAAACTTTGATACAAGATCAACCTCTTTAGTATTGATGTAGCAAAGCTTACTTGTGTTAAGACCGCTTATAGTGATGCTTACAACAGCGCCATTGATTATAACACCCATAACTGAATATAAAAATATATTCATACCAAAAGCAGATCCAGCAAATATACTAACAACAAGGTCTGCAATAACACAGCCTATACCTAAATCAAGACCCAAGTACTTTTGCATAATCTTGGCGATGATATCTGTTCCGCCTGTCGATGTATATTGATTAAGTACCATGCCCACGCCTATGCCTTGAATAATCATGCCTAGCGTGATTATTAGAAATAAGTCATCTGATAATGGCTTTGGATTTGGAAATATTATTTCAAATAGCCATACCAAACCTGATAAAGCAAGTGTCACGACTATAGTCCTAGTACCAAAGTCCTTACCTATACATATAAAGCCCATAATAAATAGAATGATGTTTACTAAGATAAATAGTGGTCCAACGCCTAGTGGTATGTAGTGACTTAGGACGATGGCTATACCTGAGGCGCCTCCTGATGTTAAATTGGATGGAACCAAGAAAAAATGTATAGCACTGGCAACAAGTGTTATGCCAATGATGATAAGTGCAATCTCCTTCCAATTGTATTTGTGTTTTATCTTATCCTTATTTAAATTTTGTACTTCATTAGTTATGTTCATAGTTTACCCCTTTTCTATAAATATTTTCTATAATAAATTTACCAAATATGAAATCAATTATACCACAAGGCCCGCTTTAGTTCAAGCATTTTTACGTCTATTTACTATAATATTTATATGTATTCAACCATAAGCTTTTCTTTACAAAAAAATTTATTTGATATATAATATATTTACATAAAGTTCTTAAATTAAATATATTGAAAGGAGAGGTATTATGAAATTAAAAGGAACAAAGACATGTGAAAATCTTATGAAGTCATTCGTTAATGAATCACAAGCTTCAGTAAGATACGGTTATTACGCATCTCAAGCAAAGAAAGATGGTTATGTACAAATACAAAACATCTTCTTAGAAACTTCTCAAAACGAAGAGCAACACGCAAAGAGATTCTACAAGTTCTTAAAGGACGAGTTAGATGGCGAAACAATCGAAGCATGTGGTACTTATCCAGTAGCACTACAAGATACACTTGCTAACTTGAGGGCAGCTGCTGAAGGCGAAAATGAAGAGTGGAGTGAAATCTATCCAGAATTTGCTAAAGTAGCAAAAGAAGAAGGCTTTGATGAGATAGCTGCAGTTTTCACTCACATAGCTGAAGTCGAAAAGGCTCACTACAATAGATACAAAAAGCTTATTGAAAATATCGAAGCTGGCAAAGTATTTAAAAGAGGCGACGTTTATATTTGGAAGTGCCTAAACTGCGGCTTCCTATATGAAGGAAAAGAAGCGCCTAAGAAGTGTCCAGCATGTGATCATCCACAAGCACACTTCGAAATATTCGTAGAAAACTATTAAAATTTACTTAAAGAAAAAAATATGATGTAGATCAACTTAGTCTACATCATATTTTTTGTGCCTTAAATATTAATTTGCATTTATTTTTTATTTATAATTTTTTTCTATTCTAAATTTTCTTTTCAACCCATTTACCTTGCTTAAATCTTGTACTCATAAAGATTAGTCTTGAGAATTGGTCTGAGAAAACGCCCAGCCATATACCCATAAGGCCAAGATGAAATACATTAACCAAGACATAAGTAACTACTGTACGTATGATACTAACACTTACTATGGATGCGATAAGTGTGTACTTCACATCGCCCGCCGCTCTTAAGCAGCCGCCATAAATGATTTGCGAGATTTGGCAAATAACTATGACTGTTATGAAGCGGCCAATCATTACGCCGTAATTAATAACTGCTTCGTCTTGGAAGAAGGCGCCGAAAATGTATTTGCCGAAGAATAATAATATCGCTGATAAAACTAGTGATATGACGAAGCCCACCTTTTGACAAGTCTTGCCGTAAGTCACCGCGTCGTCATACTTCTTCGCGCCAAGTGCCTCGCCTGATAGTGCAACGGCTGCGACCTGCATACCATCAGCAAAGGCAAAGCCGATGCTTAGTACGTTCATGCCGACATTGTGTGCCGCAAACTGGTCCGTTCCTAAGGACGCCGCCATAAGCGCTGTCGATAGGAAACCGACTCTCATCGCAAGGTTCTCAGCAAACATATTTAGTCCGAGCTTCATTATGCTTACGAAAGCATCAAAGCTTGGTTTGATTTTATATTTTATTATATATGGCAGTCTTACATATGAACCCGCCTTGAATAAGGACCTAATACTCATAACACTCGCAACAAAGGTACCAAGCACGGTCGCTATCGCCGCACCTCTTACGCCCATAGCTGGAAAACCAAGTTTACCATTGATAAGTATGTAGTTAAAAGTTATATTTACTATACTTGATACTAAATTTGTCGTGAAAGCAATCTTGGTGTTACCACTACCTCTTTGAGCCGCGTTTATAACTATGCTTATTATATTAAAAATGCTAAATCCCATGATGATGTTAAAATACTCGATAGCATAATCATGTGTATCTGGCTTACTTCCAGCTAGCTTAAGTATTGGATCTGAGAATGTCACCATAACTGTCGATATTATTACACATAAAATTATGGCAACGACAAAGGCAGTCACTAAGACTTCATTCGCTGAACGCCTGTCCTCCTCGCCTTTTCTCCTCGCGACAAGGGCTGAGACAGCTATACTTATCGAGAAGAATATAGCGAGGCCTATAAACTTAGGCTGCGTCGTTAAGCCAACAGCCGAAATCGCATAAGTACCCAAGCTCGATACCATGTAAGTGTCGATGATGCCCGCCAAGGCTATGAAGACACTCTCAAGTACCGATGGCCACGCGACTTTAAAAACTCTTTTCAAAAATTCATTATCTAGCAATTAATCACTTCCATATCTCTTTCATATCTATATCTCTTTGTAAAACAATTTAAACTATTATAACACATTTTTTACACTCATTCAAGACAATGGGTGTATTTATTTAGATAAGCGAAAGATTGCTCTTGCTCTACTTGCTTAAAGAGTTACACGGCTTGTCACATGTCATTTGCTTTTACTTTGCCTATTAATTTCATCTCAAATAAAAAGCAAGCCCAAGCTAATGGACTTGCCTTATATAGATTTTTAAAATTTAATTACTTCTGGATCCTTACCGTGACTCATAAGATTCATCACTGCATCCTTTAAGTAGAAGACAGCTGTGTCATTATCGTCTGCGGCGTACTTGCCCTTACATGCTTCTGCATTATCGTTAACAAGTTTCTCTCTAGCTTCTCTTCTTTCATCTTCAACAAGCTCCGCAAATACTCTGTAGTAGTCCTTGCCAATGGATCTTGCTATAGCTACGTGTGGATTGGCTTTTATCTCCTTGTAAACGTTTTTATGCTTCTTAGTAACGATGTAGATCTTGTCCTCAAACTCGCAATGCACGTCAAATGGCCTTACATTTGCCTTGCCATCAGCAGCTGTTGCTAAATAAAAATCTTCTTCACTTCCTAAAATTTCAAGCACTCTCTTAATATTTTCTTTCATATAAATACCTCCTCTGTAGGTTTATTGTACCCAAAGAGGAGGTATTATTAACTATATATCGATTATCTTGATGCCTGTCTCGTCATCGATTTTTCTTTGATAGGCGTTTTCGCACTCATCGATGCGTAGCTCGCATGTGCCGCTTATGATGCACTTATTAAGGTGACCACCAACAGTTATGCCCATGCCGAAAGTTAAGCCGCCAGCAAGTACCATGCCATCTGAAATCATGATGTGAAGGTGTATATACGGCTCCTCACCATCTCTAGTGATATTGCCAATTAAAGAAAGAATTTCAAATTCGCCATCGTATTTGTATTTGTTATACTCTCTCTTTTTTACGCTATAAACACCTAGCTCTACCTCTGAGCAAGCGCCTATACCACTTATAGTAGCCGCCTTTATATCAGTCTCCTTGATAAACTCATTTAGCTTATCTAAAACTTCTTCGCCTCTATCGATTCTAACGATATATGATTTGCCGTCTTTGATGTACTTCATCGCTGCCTCCTAATAGCCAAATTCAATTTTATCATATAGTTCATTTTCAAAGAATGGATGAACTTGCTTTCTATTTTCAGATTTTGCCGAATAAAAATTTGATAATAGTTCTTTGAAATCGTCGTTTGTTAATCTGTCTTCAGAATAGAATTCGTAGTAGTTCATTACAGGTCCTGAGCCCACAAAGTACTTTCCATCAAGTCTGTATATTGCAGTCATGTACGAGAAACTTCCTGAACCCACTTCTAAGAATGAACCTTCTGGCTTGTCTACATCGTTTGAGCCTATCTTTTGTATGTCGGCAATGTTTGCTGTGTCTCTTTCAGATGGTCTTATCTCGTACTCGCCATTGACATCATCTTTATTAAATGCAATGAAGATATTTTCCATCTCTCCGCCGATAACGCCAAGTCTGTCATTATCTTCATCGCTAGTAGTTTCGTCCTTTAACTCTTCTATACTAACTTTGATTAAAAATTCAAGCATGTCGTCAAAATCTTTTAATCTAGCTTTTTGATCATTGTTTAATAAAGAATATTTTTCGTCCGCATCCATAGTTAAGCCGACTAAGTACTTAACTCTTCTATATAGATTTACGTTTGGTTCAACATAGTGCTTAATGATTGTCGGTTCATCGCCGCCCATCTCAGCGCCAAATTGTTTTGCATAAAGAACAGTATCGTGCTTTAATTGAGCCCATGATGCAAGTGCTGTGTTTAGGTCCTTGTATTGCCATCTTTCACTTCTCATAAAGTCTGGATAGCCTTCGCCATATTCATTGTTAAAGGCCTTTAGAACCCATAGCCATGTTCTGTAAATGTTTGCTTTTTCTTCTTTATCTGTTCTTGCGTCAACCATTGCCTTTGTTTCTTCATATCTGTCTTTAAACTTATCCCATTTCAAATTGTCTTCGTTAGTAAGAGTAAGTCTCTCAGCAAGGCTATTGCCAAGAAGTGCCATAAGGTCTACGCCTGAAACTACTGGTCTCTTGCTCATACGATCAGTATCGACTAAGTTTTGTAACCAAGTGTTGTCAACAACAGCTCTTTGTGGCAAGAAGGCAAAAACCTTTCCTGAGTCCGGCTTAATCTTTGGATCATCTGTATTTTTAATATCATCTGCAACAGCGCTAAGAACCTTCTCATCAAGTATGGCATCTATAGTATTGTCTTTAGTCACTTTGCTGATGCTTGTATATATGTCAATAGGTGTGATGTCTTCAGTGTTTTCAACTAAGAAGCTAATTGGCTTATATATGTCTTGCCATAATTTAAAACTTGTCTCATCCTTAAGCATATGTCTCGAGATAAGTATCGCTTGCTTAAGAACATCTAGATTTATGGATCCATCTGGATTTTCTAAGCGAACTAGCTCTTGTGAATAAAGCATATTTACTTTGAAGTACTTCTTTAAGTTTTCGTTCTTAGTGTAATTGCCACGCACCTTAAATTGTGAGTAATCAATGTCATTGCCTGTTATGTTTGAAGCAGCATTTCCTTCTGCTTTGATATTCTTAAGCTCATCATCAGCTAAGGCCCTTACTTCACTAGGCACTTCGCCATCGTATTCAGCTTCAAGTAAGTCAACCGCACATAAGAATAGCGCTGCATTTCTCATAAGGACGTCTTTTTCATCGCCCTTTGCTTCTTTGTAATCAAGAAGAGCGTTGTCCAAGCAATTCTTTGATAGAGCCATAAGCTTTTGCTTCAATGAATTTTGTTCCATGTCCTCCATCATTCCAAGGTAGATGATGTGATATAGGTGAACAACGGAGTCAGTAGTTATAAATGAGTTGTTGCCCATATATTGATTGTCTTCATATATACCAAATGGTTGTTTGAAAGTGTTATAATTAATTCGGAAGTAGCCAGAATCTTTTAGCCTTTGTACCGCTTTTGCTACATTAGCCGGCTCGTCATATGGGCTAAAGCCGTATACTTCGCTCGGATCTTGCACGTCATATGGCTTAACATTTGCTTCAATCTCAATGTCTTCGAAGTCCTTTACTTCTTCTACATCCAATAGTTTTTCTGCATCGTAGCCAAGCAAAGCATTTAAGTCTGCTTCGTCCACTTCATTTTTTTCTTTACTAGTCTCTTTACCTTCTTCTTTTTTATTATCTTCTCCTCCCATATTATTAAATGGTGAAGAGCATGCACTTAAGGTCATTACTAATAGCAAGACCATAGCTAATAATCTCTTTTTCATTTTAAATCAATACCCTCCTTTGAAAAATTAATTTCCTTCATTATATTTATACCCTCTATATATAGTTTTTTGTCCTTCGATAATTTTGTCGGACGAAAATCTATCTTTCTAGTCGCGATACGCTCAATGAGCATATCATACTGCTTATAGATACCGATAGAGTAAACTCCTTTATATTTCTCAATCGAAACGACCTCGTCAAAGCCATCGCCATCAATATCATACAAAATAAAATCATACATGGGATTAATGAGCCTCGAGCAGCGAAACTTTGGCTTCAAGTCTAAGTCAACTACTTTGTATAAAAACACGCGCTTCGACGGCGTCCTGTGCCACGGGGCTATCGAGTAAACGCCAAAAGCGATGTCAAATTTGTTCTCGTCGTTAACTCTGCCTAGGTCCACCTTATAGATGTTTAGCTTGTATTTGCCCTCAAAAGTCTTCGTCTTAGATCTGCCATCTTTAGTAAAAATGACTTTGTTATAAAACCTAGAAAATATTGGTTTAGCTAAAGTCATCTCTACTTCGCCAAGCTCCTCATCTATAACAGTGTAGCTATGAGTTGTCTCTATGCGTGATATGGCTAGAAGCGCTAGCAATATTAAAATCGCTATCGCAAGTGATTTCTTCTTCATTATTTATTTAAGTCTACAAAATGAACTTCGTAGCCCATATTTTTTAAGATCTTAAACAAATCTTCAGTCTTGAAGAAAAGTGTCTCTGTATTAATATTTGGGTGAAAAGTCATTATCTCTTCTTTTAATATAGCATTATCAAAGTAGAATTGAACTTCTTTTTCCGTGTCATTAAGTAGGCCAAATGGCGAAACACATCCCGCTTCATTGCCAAGCTTATTGAATAAAGTCTCTTCCGAAGCCATCTTTACTCTCTTTTCGTGGGCAATTTCAGCGAAATCCTTCATATCAAGTCTGTCCTTATCGTCCATAACAAGCATGTAGAAGTGTCTCTTCTTTTGATCCGTCATAAACATAGTTTTAGTTCTGCAGCCAATTTTGCCCTCGATAAACTTATCAGCGTCTTCAGTCGTATATGCTGGCGGATGCTTAACTGATTCATACTCAATACCATTGTCCTCAAGCAGCTTAATTGCGTCTTCGTATTTGTTCTTCATATCATCCCCTCCATTATACTTACATTTTACCACAATCAAGTGCAAAAATCAATTAGCAAAGAAACATTATGTACAAAAAAGGACTTAATGTAATTGCCTCAAGTCCTTTAATCAAAATATTTTTTATTTATTATCTTTAAAATGTTCTTTAGCAAAATCCATTTCTTGAACTAATTCCATAGTGCCAAGATATTTACCAGTCTCATCTCTTACTGCCATGTATAAAACGTAACAGTCGTGTCCTTCCTTATTCATCCATATACCAAGCTGATCCTTTGCCCCGCTCTTAAACATAGCTATTATTTCTCTAACCATGGCTTCAATCTTTGGTGGATGACAGCTGTATACATCACGGCCGATAGCTGTCATAGGTCTTTTGAATAACTTTTCCCTACCATTGTCATTAAAGAAAGCGTTTATATCGTTCGCATCAACAAAGGTAATCTCATAAGGCATTGTATTTAAGAGCGCTTCTAGCTCATCAAGCCTAAAGTGACCGCCCTTTAGTTCTATCATTGCATTTTGATAAGATGACTTTGTTTCGCTTGTATCAAAAGTCTCTCTCTTCCACTCATTATCAGCTCTAAGGCCTCCGCTGTATGCTTTGAAATCTTCATATATATTGTGCCACTCTTCATCAGTAAATTTATCTTCAATAGTCGGGAACAATATATTTTCTTCCTTATATATCATTTCTTTTGCTCTTTGAAGATTTTTCTTAAGATCCTCAGCCCATGCATCGTCCCTATTACTTGTGTCAAGTTTTTTAAATGCATCTCTAATCTCGTCATCAACAGACCACATAACATCAGATGGCCCAGGAATATTATATTTAACCTTTAATAATGGATAAATTAAATCACCCTTCTTTGTGTAATGCACACGAATTTTTCTAAGATTATCAATGTCAACACTTTTATAATCATTTTTATCTAATAGTGAAAACGTTTTATCAATTAAATCCGCGATTACATCGTTCTCTTTATGCAAATTATATATAGGATGTCCTACTTCGTCAATAGCTTTAAGTTTTTTTCCTTGCTCTGTCTCAGTCGCTCCATGAAATAATGCGCTGTGCACGTCGCAAAGTTTTTGCACTTCCTTTATAGGTACACCAGAGGCAATAATCTCTTCTTCTGCCTTCATTATCTCTTTACTGTCAACGTCAGAAAACTCTTTAGCAAAATCTGCCCTAACGCTGTCAATATCTTCTCCTTGACTAAGTCTTTCGATAAACGTTTTAAGCTTATCAAGTCTAGCCTTGTCATCATTACTTATTTCGCTCTCTTTAATAGTATATCCATGTTCAATAAGTTTTTCTTTTATAAAATCTATGCTAATGTTTTTAACAACAGAACCTCTCTTTAAAGTCATAAACTTACCTACGCTGTTAAACATAAGTTTATTTTGTAATTCTTTGAAGCCAATTTCAATTAGTACATCTTTAATATCTGGATACTTACTTACTAAATCAGCAACAGTCATATCCAAATCAATTATTTTTTCCATAATACACCTCTTTTTCTAACAGTATTTTTATTAGTTGCAGCTAACTATATATACCCTAAAATATATTTTTTTAACAAAATATGTGCTATAATATATAAAAGGATGGTGACAAGATGAAAAACAAAATTAAATTATTTTTCTATAACAATAGACGGTGGATATACTGTCTTGAATACATTTTCTACTCGGTAATACTGCTTGCGATAGTAACTTACATAGACAGCAGCTACTCAGGCCTTACGCAGCACATACCACGTGTGATGCTATCGAGCGTCGAGCTTGCAAAGACAGTACTTTCATCACTTGTTTCTGCTCTACTAACAATAACTACTTTTACATTCTCGACCATACTAGCAGTTTTCACTCTATATCATAACTCATTTACACCGAGGAGCGTCGAAAACTTTTTAGATAAGAAGATAACTATGAAAGTCTTAGGTATATTCATAGGCGGCTTCGTCTACTGCCTTGTTAGCCTTAACTTTATGAAGGCCGGTCAAGATCAAAGACTTGTTATAGCTGGGACCATAGGTGTCATCTACGCTATATGGGGCGCAATCTACTTCGTTATCTTCGTGCAAAACGTTTTGTCTGGCATTAACTATGCCAATCTACTTGAAGATATTGCAGATAAAACTGATAAACTTATTGAGAAAGAGCTTGAAGATCGTGATTTTGAACTGCTTGATAAAGAAGAGTGGACTATGAAAGATAAAAGGCTTGCTGCTCACAAATCAGGCTACCTAGAAATTATTGACATAGATAAGATTAAAAAGCTAATCGAAGACGAGGACATAGTCTTCACCATAGAAGTATCAAAAGGCGATTTCGTTGCTCAAAATGAAACGCTTGGCTACTTTAGTCAAGACTGTCTTGATGATAAGACTCTAGAAAAAATTCAAAAGCAATTTATTTTTAGTGAAAGAAGAATCGCCGAAGAAGATTATAAGGAAGGCATTAGAAAGATAGTAGAGATAGCAACGCGTGCTCTATCACCTGGTACAAACGATCCAAACACAGCTATACACTGCATAAGAAAGCTGTCGATACTTTTATCGCATCTTGCTAAAGTCGACTCGAACCACCACTACATCAAAACCGACGGCAAGGCAAGGATATACTACACAAGTAAGTCCTTCAAGGAGCTGCTTATTGAGCATACTCATCCCTTGTTCACTTATGGCGATAGTGATGCTAGCGTTTTAAGAGCCATATTCAAAGGCTTACTTGTCATCAAAGTATCTGCTAGCGACAAGAATAAAAAGGTCGTTATGGATTTAGCCGAGGACCTATACCAATCAGCAGTCGATAACTTCAAGAGAGAAAGTGATTTAAGTCTCTTCATGGAAATATATCAAGAGATAATGACTGGATCAAAAGAAGAAAAAGAGATAGAGAAAGAAGAAAAAGAAAAAGAGCTAGAAGAGCTTTTAGAAGAAAAATAGTATAGACGATAAATACAAAGAGGCTAGTCAAAATTGCGACTAGCCTCTTAATTATTACTTCGTATTAAAATTTCTAATTAAAGTCACTTGCCTATTGACCTCGTCCCAAAGAATGTCTTTGCCATCCTTAAGGCCAAGTGCCCTTGCGATATTTGCTATAGGAAGCATGATTCTGTTATTACGCATATCAGGCTTAACATCGCTTGTGTATTTAACGCCATTGACAATGATGAAGCTGCTATCGACAGGTATTTCTACTCGTAGACCTAAATCCATAATGACAGCCGTCCTTGTCTCACTTAACCAAGCGACCCTATAGCCAAGAGCCTCGGCAATATATCTAAGTGGAAGCATTGTTCTGCCGCCCTTGATATATGGCTTTGTATCCATAGCCTTGAGAGTGCGAACGCCACCATCCACTTTGTCAAGCATTTCTGAGCCTATAGTGATTAAAACTTTTGACTCTTTTTGCTTTTCTTCTTTAGCCTTGTCAATAGTTTTGACATCGTCTTCGTCCTTTTCTTCTTCATGATAATAATTTCTTCTATCTCTCATCTTTTGCTCTTCTCTTTCAGCTTTATCATATATTTCAGGCTCGATGTATGGAGCAATTTCTCTAAATATAGGGTAAATGCTTACCTCGCCATCAGGCATAATGAATTGACCCTTATTAATAGGAAGCAGTTCACCACTTGCATCGCGAAGGCTAAGGCTCACAAGTTCATATCCATAGTTCGCTATGGCATGTACAGTAACTTTGTCTCCCGCCTTTGCTTCACTTGGTTCAATAATGACCTTGCCATATGGTGATGGGGTGATATTTATAGCGTGCTTTTGACTTGGCTTATCTGGACTTTCTTCACCAGGATTGTCTTCGTCAGAATTGTCTTCGTCTGGATTTGCTTTTTCGCCAGGATTGTCTTCATCAGGTTTTGGTTTGTCTGGATCTGTCTCATTTGACTTTACTTGCCATATAGCTCTTACAATAGTTTCACCATCTATTTTTATTTTATCTTGTGGCTTATATTCTTTATCGCCTATTTTCCATGCCTTAAACACTTGTCCTTCAGGCGCAGTAAAATTACATTCAGGAAGAGTATATTCTGTTCCTTTTTCTTTTTCTACTACTTTAGTATCATTAGTGCCATTGTTAGCAACTAAAGTCACTTTATATTTTTCAATAGGCTTATCTCGCCAAATGGCTTTTACTATCGTTTCTTTATTTATTGTAATAATTGTCTTAGCTGGATATTCTTGACCATCAAGTTCCCACGCTTTAAACACTTGTCCATCAGGTGCTGTGAATGGACAATCAGGAAGAGTATAGTCTGTTCCTTTTTCTTTTTCTGTTTCTATATTATCATCGATATTATTGTTTGCCACTAAAATCACTTTATGAGTTTCAATAGTCTTATCTTGCCAAGTTGCTGTTACTTCCGTATTATCATTAATTGTTATTACATCACCAACAGCTTTTTCTTCGTTATTAACACTCCAAGATTTAAACTCTTTATTAGTTGGCGCTTCAAATGGACAATCAGGAAGAGTATATTTCGAGTCTTTAGCATATTCTTTTTCAATAGTTTCACCTTTGCCTTCACCTGGAACTAGGCTTACTTTATAAATAATGTCTTTCCACAAAGCTATTACTTCTGTATCTTTATCAACTGTTATTTCATCGCCAGGATTTTTAATTTCTTCTCCTATCTTCCATCCAGCAAACTCTTTGTTTTCAGGTGCTTCAAATGTACATTTAGGTAATTCATATGTCGAGCCTTTTGCAATTTCTACTGCTTCCATTGAGCCTTTGCCATAGTCTGGATTGAAGCTTACATTGCACTTTACTTCGCCATTATTTATTTTTAAAGTATAATCGCTCGTATTTTTAAAGTTTTTCGAAATAATTTTAATGTTTAAAAGATTTTCTCCTTCTATTAATACTGTTTTACTTGTATCAAAGCCGTAGGGAAAGTCATCTACACTTAAACTATCCCCATTAACTTTTATTTTTATGTGATTATTCGATTGTTTTAATAAACTACCTTCGCTATTATTTAATAAAATATCCTCTGCTTGTAAAGTTAAATAAACATCAGTGTATCCTCCGCTAAGATTTAATTCATAATCATAGGTATCATTACTTACTTTTACTGAATCGTAAAAAGTTTCCCAAACATTATCTTTCATTGCATGAACAATAATGTACTTTAATTTAGATCCATCTTCTGAACTATCTCTATATTGAGTTTTAATTGTCACGTCGCTGTTTGGCATTTTAAATTTATTTAATATTATATAAGGATCTTTTATTTCAACATTATTTGGCGCAATCCATTTCTCAAAAACTTTCCCCTTAAAATCTGTTGACGCCTTAATATTAACAATGTCACCTTCGAAGGCTGTCTTTAAGTCTTTATAACCAATAGGCAGATATATTTTATAAGCTTTTGTTGTATCTCCTCTATCAACACTAAAGAAATATTCACGAGTAGCAGATCCATTTGACGTTTTTACATAAAATTCAAAAGTATTTGATCCTGATTGCAAGACAGTTTCTTCAGTATAATTGCTATTTCTAATTTTATAACTTTCGCCACTTTTTATTTCAACAGCTTGTTTTTCATAAGCTTTTTCAATATAAAATTGTATTTTCTTGTATTTAGGATCTAGCTTAATTTGATAAAGTCTTCTACCTGGATCAAATTCTATCGGTGTATATATCGTATCTTGTTTGCTCCCCACATATTCTTTTATAGTAAGGCCTATGTCATCCCATATCTCTGTCTCGCTATTATATGCCCTTACTTTTATATTATTCAGTTTAGTAGTATCACCAAGCTCTGCTTCTGCTTTAACTACTCCTAAATTCATAGGCAATATACCAATAAATAAAACTAAAACCATTAGCATTGAAATAATTCGTCTAAGCTTCTTCATTATATCCCCCTCCGTAAAAATTATTACCGTTGCTAAACAAAACCATAAGCATTAAAAAAGTGCTACTTGCAAACTTCGCAATAGCACTAAAATAAATCCACCTTTGAGTGGATTAATTTATTATTGAATTGAGTTCTGTCTAATAGCATCTTAAGGCCTCTCATCAACTATATTCTATACTTTAATATTATAATATATAGCTCTTTATGTCAATATCTTTTCACTAATTTGTGCATATTTTTCGTAAAATATTTGTAAATACACTATTGAAGTATAAGTATTTTAAATATTAGAAACTTTTATTTAGATTAGCGTTATTCTCTAACGAAAAAATAATTATTTTCTTATATCTACTATTTAGCATCTTATATATAAACTCTTTATGAATATCTGTTATTTGAGGCGTATGGTTGATTACTTTTAATATCTTAGCTTCATCATATCTTTCTACAAACTTTTTTAAAGCATTATGACAATCTATATTCTCTGTATTTTTTAAGTAATTGTAATAATTTAATTTAGCACCGCCTATTTTTAATGCAGAATTAGGAAAAACATATATTCTTTCATTTATCTGATTTTCATCATTTAATACAGTCTTCATTTGATTTTCTGCTAATTGTGGATATAAACAAGAACCACAATCAAATATAGGCGCTGATTTGCACAGTCCTGTTTCATTATTATAAAGATAACCCCAGTTACCGTTATGCCTATCAAAGTTGCCGAGAAAAGCATCTATGATAAACTGATCCCAGAAAAATGTTTTCAGTTTTTCTACTTCTATTAAGTTTTGTTCTTCAATTGTTGTTAGAACTTCCGATAGCTCTGCATCTGTTCCGTTTGTTGAACTAAACACGATATTATTTTTTAATGAAGCAAAATCATAGAATGTATATTTACCGTTTTCTCTAAAGTCTTTGCAAGCTACCACCATTTTTCCGTTAAATTCACCTAAGATAGTTTTTTGAACTTCATATCCAAACTCATCAATTATATTGCAGCTAACGTATTCACTTATACAGCTATTTGAATATTTTATATTAGGATTATCTTTTGCTAAGCCCGCTGTTTTTATCATATATCTTTCATTATTATATATTATACAAGCTTTCTTACCATTGGCTCCATTATAGTTAACCGACAAATCTATATCACAGTTACTAAAGTCAATCATTGTTCTTTCACCATTCCTAAGTATTCTTCTCTCAAAATCCAAGCAAGCTCGCTGGATATTTCTCTATCTACTTCTGCAGAATTTATTGATCCATATATTTCTCCCCAATACATTGCTTCTAGTATATCATCTTTATTTTCTTTAGCTTTTAAAAAGCCATAGATCGAAACTTGTAAATGCATAGGTAAAGTTTTTATTTCTATATCCATACGTACCACCTCTTTTTTATATTATATCATATATTAATTTTTTATTCATACAAAATGCATATTTGCTTATGTACTTTATTAATTAATTCTTACGCAAAATATTATTTACTAAAATAACTTGCTTAAATTTATTTTATCTATATAATAAGTATCACTAGATATACATTCTCATAAAAACATATTCATCTTCTATAGCATCCGACATTTTAAAGCCAAGTCTCGTACAAAAATTTTGAGAACAAATAAATTAAAAGGCCCACAAGCAAGTAAACTAAGAAGCACAGCCTGTGAGCCTAATATAGTATTTTAAATTTGTAAATAATATTTTATTTTGAATAAGGTAAATTATCCCGACAGTCTAAAAAAAATTATGTTCCTTTTGAAGAAAGTAATCTCAAACGCTTTCATAACTCGATGTCAGTCAAAGTTCCACCGGAAATAAAATAGGCACAGAAAAAGCACATCACTGAAAGATTCTATGATCTTAAAGTCATATGCTTTCACTATATAATTTTTTTGAATGAACCAGACAAATTGCGATTAGTATTTTATCGCCATTCTTGGCGAAGAATCCTCATCATAATAAAGTCACTGTACTCGTTGTTATAGTAGTATCCTTGCTCTTGAATACCTTCTTGCTTAAATCCGATTTTTCTATAGAAATTCAATGCATTGGTATTCATCCCTACCACACCAATTGCCACTCGGTTCATTTCATAGTGATCAAAAGCAAGGTTCAGCATAAGTCTAATAGCTTCTGTTCCATATCCTCTATGTTGCATTTTAGGGTCAGGGATGATAATCGAAAGATCAGTACAGTTCCAGGTAGGCCACATTCGTAACAATCCCGTTTCACCTATTATATTCCCCTCTAAATCTATAATCGTATACCATACTGAGTCTTTCTGTTTATGACCAATTGTAATCCTCTCTTTCTCAGCTTCTTCATCAGTAAGTTTTGTAAAGCCACATTGGAACATGACTAATGGCTGATTGTACCAGTAGGTAAAGAATTTCGCATCTTCGATTTTTTGCTCACGCAATATAATATTGTTACCCTTAATTTCATTAATCATATTATTTTATATACCTCCAAATGCTTCATTACACACATAGCTTCTAATTTACCTATCCCGACAGACGGGGATTTACCTCTACAAGCGATATATCATCAGTCCATCGATAATACCACACTTTTGAAATCCATATTTTTAAGCTATCCGAATACTACTTTTTTGTTCAGGTACACATTCAATCACTACCTATTTACCTGAGTTTCTAGCTTTTGTCATCATCCCTGATGTCAAGCATGATGCAATCCCTAACCCCCAAAAGGAAGGTTCTAAAACCCCTCCAATCTCGACACTCTCTGAATCATAATCATGATAAATCACATATCCGATGAAGTCGCTATCTTTTTCAACTGCGTATATCAATGGTGTCTCAGAAAGACCGGATCGAAATAGGAATTGCTCGGCCTGCTCTTTTGTGTAGGGTGCTTCGAAAATTGATGAATTTTTGTAGCTTGAGATTTTGCACTATACCAAATTTCGCTAGAAAATTTGATGAGAAAGGCGATGTGCAGAATTTTTGCGAGTGAGTCGTATAGACGATACGTCGCAACGAGCAAAATCTTTTTTATCAGCACCAAATTTCGTTTATTCAATTTGTGAGATAAAACGGAATTATTTCGCGATGCGCAGAATGTTTAGGAGTGAGGCGGGCTAAATGCCCTCCCATATCCTATCTAGTTCAATGCCGTGAGTCACGAGATAAAACGGTTTATTTAAAACTCTATCAACGCCAAATTTTATTTATTCAAAATTTGTGGAAATAAATGGATGGATTAGACGTAGATGAGGAGGCTCACAAACGAGTCGTATAGTTAATACTTCGAGTTTGTGAGCCGACAAATCAAGTTTAAGCCGCCATTTAGGCCGCAAATTTTACTCCCATTCTTCATTATCAATCATACGCTGTATCTAAAAGCATTTAAATCAAGCCATTTTATTTTTATAAATATTAATAAATCCGCTTAATTATACCACATTTTATTATTTTTATACCCATTCCAGTACCAGTACCAGACATTTATTCACACTTAATCAATTCTAATACAAGTGATACTAACGATAGCATTCTAAAATATAAATATTCGATAAAAGAACTATTTGGTAATTTCTTTTGTGTTGTTTCTGAATGTCTTATATTGTATGAATTACCAATTTCTGTTAATTCAATAAATTCTTTATTTATTAGTTCTTCAATTTCTTCTTGATTACTTGAAATCTTTTTTATAATTTTATCTACGGAAGATTTTTTATTTGCACACTCTAAAGTCTTAAGTCGTTCAAACGCATCCCATATTTTTTCAAGTCCTATTTTCTTTTCTCTAGATCCTTTTTTACTAATATATATTTTAGACTCAAGAATCAAATTTTTTAATTCTTCTTCTACTGAAGATGTTGTACATAAATTTAGCAATTCTTTTGAATCATTACTAATGTTATTTCCTTCAATTTCCAATTCATCTTCATTCATTAATACCCATGTTAATAATGCAGCTTTTAATTTTTTTAATTCTGGTCTGTAATCATATTCTTCTCCAAGAAATGCCGCTTTTCCTTCAACTTTAATAACTGAAATTATCTCTGGTAAAATTAGTAAATATTTCGTACTCAAACTGTTCCACAAATCTTGAGAACCGTTTCTATGTTCTAATTGTTGTTCAATTACTTCTATATCAGCTTGTATAATACTAAACACTTTATTTTTTTTCATATTTATCACCTAACTATATCTTCTTTCATATCGTTCATATCGCTAATTTTTCGATCTAAATATATTATAATATCTTTCACAGATAGTTTTTTTAGAGCTTGCATCAAGTTTTCCATAAATATAAAGTCAATTTCTCCATTTTTATCTACTGGAAATTTGATATATTTATTTTTAACTACATCCCAACCGCCTAATTTGTTTTTATATGAATATATAGGCAAATCAGTAACTTTATTTATACAAGATACAAAAAACAAATAACCGTTAGGGCTTAATTTTTTATTTCTATCTTTCCATTCAATAGCATAGGCATCTGACAATACTGAAAATTCTCTAGACTGATAGTACGATCTATATACATCGCTATTAGATGGGATAGAAATAACATTTTTTATTATAGTGGCACCTGTCTTAGGTGCAAAATAATTTAAGCCTTGATTCATAAAGCTTGAAGTTAAAACGGGAAGAATATACTCTCCTGTAGGTTCTTTAGGCAATTCCTTCGCTTTCTTCCCCATATCCAACATCAAGCAAAGAGATTTGTTCGTTAGCTATTGGTGATGTGGCATAACAAGTCGCCACCAGCTTCTTAAGTCCTAAACGATTAAAATTAAGCACAAAGTATTTAAAGAAATTGCTTTCAAACGGATCATCACAATTGCACAAAATAACTTTATCCTTAAAGTGTTGCCTATAATATCTTAGCTCCTTTTCTATATCGCTTAACTGTGTGTAAAATTCGTCATTCTTTGCTTTTGCAGCCTTTGCCAAGCTTTGATTTCCTGCTTTTCTTTCTTTATTTTCCATTACTATTCTCTCCTTTATTTTAAATACTTCCGAAGTATTTAAAAAAAACTTATAAGCTTAAATCTTTGAAAAACATTATATTCTAACTAATTGTACACACATTATAGCACACTTAAATAATTCTTTCAAGAATCTATCTGTCAATTCCTTTTTCTGTCTTAGACTTAGATTTGTTCTTTTCCTCTTTCTTATAGTCTGCAATTTTGCCTAAGGCAGATTCTTTCTTTGGCTTTTCATTATTAAGATCTTTAGACTTTAATAATTTTGCTGATAATACACGAATATTTTTACGCTCTTTACCATTATTATCTATATAAGGCTTTTCTTCTCCAAAAATTTTAACAAAATCTCCTTGTTTTAAATTCTCTAAATCTTTTGTCTTATCTCCATAGTATAAACAATTAGTGTAAGCGTTGTTCCTATCATCATTTGTGTAGCTACAACTTTTTCTACATCAACATTTTTATCTTATAGATTATCTTCAAAATTCCCATCATGATTTAGGGACGAAAAAAGAGCAAGTGTTTTTTCTTGTCCACCTGCTCTAAATACTTTTCGTGTTCTTTTTCTCGCCAGTAGACTTTATATATCTGCTCGCTGACTTTAACCCTTTGTCCATTGACATAAAGGTAATATTCTTTTGGCATTTTATTTCCTCCATTTCTTTTTTTGTCTGCGTTTTTATACAAAAAAAGGAGGACTTCTGCACATAGGCATAAAAAGTCCTCTAAAATGAAAAAAATATATTATAAAATTTATTTTATGGAATATTATAAAAAATACTATTCACAACTTCTCGTTTTTCTTGCGTTTTTATCATATGTCCCTCTTGTAATTTACTAATGTATGCATTTTCATAAAGACGTGAAATCAATCACTTTATCACAAACTGACTCTAAAAACTCAACATCATGGGATATTATTAAAATCAACTTATCTTCTTCCTTTACTTTCTTTATGTTTTTAGCTACTATTTTCATATTTCTATAGTCCAATCCACTGGTTGGTTCATCGAAAAATAGAATTTTCTTGTCGGATAGTAAAGCGGATAAGATAATTACTCTCTGTTTTTGTCCTCCTGACAAGGTGTGAGAATTCCTATCACTGATATTTTTCAACTCCATATGTTTTAACCAAGTATCTAAAGCATTATCATCTTTAATATTTGATGTTAATACTATTTCATCTTTAACGCTGTCCGTGAATAACTGACAGTTCACTTCCTGCATAATAAGCAGGCTCTCATTTAGCCTACTTTTTATATTTAAATTCTCATCATCTTTTAAAATTTTACCTTTATTTTCTTTGTTTAAGCCACATATAATTTTTGCTAATGTAGACTTCCCAATTCCATTTTCTCCAACAATTCCAATAATATTCCCATAAAAAAATTTAAGATCCTCAATGGACAAAATTATTTTGGTATTTCTTTTGAATATTAGATTTTTTAACTCTAATAAAGTCCCTTTATTTGAAGTTTCAAAATCATCAAATCTTTCAATAGCTTTATAATCAGAATGCCTAAGTCCTGTTCTCATTCGTTCATCTTCACTTAGATTTTCAATTTCGTCCATACTATATTCTCTGATGATTTTTCCATCCTCTAAGTATATTGCTCTATCAACAATGTCTTTTAAATACCACAGCCTATGTTCTGCAATAATAATAGTTTTTCCTAAAGATTTAAGCTTTTTTATTGTAAGCGATAGTTCTTTCATTGACTTTATGTCTAAGCTTGAAGATGGTTCATCAAGAATAAATATCTCAGGGTTTAATGCGTAAATGCTTGCTATAGCAATCTTCTGCTTTTCTCCTCCAGAAAGATTGAATATATTTTTATTCATCAAGTTTTCAAGATGAAGCTCTTTTTCAACTTCTCCAATCCTTTTGTTAATTACTTCTCTTTCTATTCCATAATTTTCTAAACCAAAAGCGATTTCATCGGTTGTATTGGTTGTATAAAATTGTGTTTTAGGATTTTGAAAAACCGAGCCTACATTATTAGATAATTTATAAATTGGTGTGGTAAATGTATTCATACCATTGACCATAACGCTGCCAGAAATGTTCCCATCATAAAACTCAGGTATTATACCGTTCATAAGCTTTAATAGAGTCGACTTTCCGCAACCGCTCCTACCACACAGAAGAATGCATTCCCCTTTTTTGATTTTCAAATTTATATCTTTTAATGAGTAATCAGATCCTCCCTTATACTTAAAACTTAATTCTCTAATTTCAATCATAAGTCCCACCCTGATACTTTCATAAATATTACTATTGATAAAATTAAAATCATAAGAATTAGAACACCAATATCATTTTTTCTAAACTTAATTAGGTGTCTACTTGTTTTGTTAACAGGAGCATCGAGTCCCCTTATAATGGCTGATTGAGAGAGCTCATCCCCAATTTCTATCACACTTACGAACAATGGCACAAAAAAATATTCCATAATTAATGTTGGTCTTCTTGTTAAATTGATTAAGTTAAAATTAATTCCTCGAGTTTTCATCGCCATATTTATATGACTCCATTCGTCTTTAATAGTAGGCAAACATCTAAATATTACAGAAATCATTATGAGCGAGTCTTTTGAAAGTTTTAATTTTTGTAAAGTTACCACTGCACTGGAAACAGATGTTGAATTTAAAATCCATTTACCCACGATAATACATGGCAGAAATTTTCTTCCAATTGCCAAGATAAATAAAATTAAATTCAAAAGAAAATTCATACTAAAATAGGCTAAAGATTTTTCCAATACTACACTTATTACAAAAAATAAAATATACCTTATAGTGGATTTTTTATAACCATCGCTAATAATAATGACAAGGAAAAATAATGTAATAAGGCTTTGATAGATCCAATCAAACCCTAAAAAAATTAAAATATTCGCACCTATAAGCAAGATAAGTTTTGTTCTGAGGTCATATTTTGACCCCAGAACAAACTTTGAATTTTCCATTATAAAACTCCTGCGGATTCCAACTTTTTATTTAATATTTTTTTTGTAAAATAAGAACCAATCAAAGAGAATATAAATGTTCCTATAATCATAACTGGTAACATCCATATTGGTGTCCATGCCCTTACTGTGTTACAAAAGCTTTGATCTAAGCCACCTTTTATTACACTTTCAAAAAATGCTTCTCTCATAACCCAAATTGGTAAAAATCCTCCAAATAAGTTTAGAGAAAAAAACATATGACTAATTGTATTTTTCTTAAAGTCTGTATAATTTCCAGCTTTTGCTATGAACATAGCAATTATTCCGGCAGGCACTGCCACTAATGGTGCAATTGGAATATGTCCAGTTGCAACTAATAAAATACTTGGTAAGATAGCTGCGATTACAATAGCAGTGGCTGACTTTGTTTTTGCAAGAAGCATATGATAGGTTGGTGCAGCAAGTAGTGCTACAAGCATAGGCATTAGTAAAAACAAAACAGGGACAGGCATAGATATTGCCCCAATGACTGCATATGTTACAAAGTAAAGTGCAATTAAAACACCGGCTGTAACTGCATTTTTTGATGATTTCTTTTGTGTTTTCATAAATTTCCTCCTTTAAAATTGATTGTTACTGTACAATCTTCCATTCTTTAGACTTTTCTTGATAATTCCATAAGTCTTTATATAGTCCTTCATTTTTAATAAGTTCTTCATGTTTCCCAACTTCTTCTACCTTTCCTTTGTTTAAAACAACAATTTTATCAGCTCCCATTACGCTCCTTAATTTATGAGCTACAACCACAACTGTTTTATTTTTAATTAAATTTGATATTGCTTCTTGTATAATAAGTTCATTTTCAGGATCAAGCGAAGATGTTGCTTCATCAAGTAGTATTATTGGGGCGTTTTTTAATATTGCTCTCGCTATTGATATTCTTTGTTTCTCACCTCCAGACAGAGTCGCACCTCCTTGTCCAATCATAGTGTCAAATCCATCATCTTTATTGACTATAAAGTCATAAGCTCCTGCCATTTTTGCAGCATTCATGATTTCATCTTTACTTGCATTTTCATTACCAAATTTTATGTTGTTATAAATTGTGTCTTTAAAAAGATACACATCTTGAAAAACAACAGAAAATTTATCCATTAATTTATTAGGGTCGGCTGTTAGCAAATCTACCCCACCAATTTTGATTTTCCCTTCATTAGGATCATAAAATCTGGATATTAATTTAATTAGTGTAGATTTCCCAGAGCCAGAGTAACCAACAAAAGCAGTTAATTCATTTTCATTAATGTCTAATGAAACATTATCGATAACCTTAGATTCTTTATAAGAAAATGAAACATCACAAATTTCAATTTTGTTGCTTTCGTTTACATCGCAATTTCCTGACATAGGTTTAGCGTTAAGTAAGTTAATGATTCTCTCTCCTGAAACTGATGCCATTTGTAGACCTGTATAATTTACAAGTGCAAGCTCCAAGGGATCAAAAATCCTTGTGCCTACAAATAAGAACATTAAAAATGTATCAATTTCCAAAGATCCATTTATAAATAAATAGGAACCAACTAAACTCATCAAAGGAAGTCCTATTCTTAAAATCATACTTGCTATGGTAGTTAATGAACCAACTCCTTTCTCACTCTTAATATTTGCGTCTCTCGAGCTATCTATATCTTCTTCAAGCTTTGTTAATGTATCATCTAAGCTGTTATAAGCTTTTAGAGTCTTAATAGCATCCAAATATTCGTTTATATCTTCTTCCTCTTTTATCCTCATTTTCTTTGTTTTCAAATAAATTTTTTTCTGAAAGTTTTGCATGAGTGTAAGAAGTAGAACAGAAATAGGTAGTCCTATAAGTGTTGCTATTCCCATTTTTACATTAATTATCAAAAATAATATCGAGCAAAGAATCGCTACACATATACCACTGAAAAATTGAGGTAATTGATGCGTTACTGCCGTTTCAACTTTGAAAAAATCATTCATTAATGTATCTAAGATCTCCGCTGAACTTTTCCCTGAAATATAACCTATCGGCAATTTTCTTATGTGGTCTGCAAGCTCTATTCTTCCATCTGCACTTGTCTTGTATCCAAGTTCATAGGTATATTTTGTGGCTAAATTTTCCAATAAGAATGTTATTAAGAAAAATATTGCCATTATCCCAAAATACTTCCATAAAAGGCTCGTATCTATACTATCTGCACCTCTATTTAAAAATAGTGTTTCTACAATTTTCGCCAAAGCAATAAATGGTATAAGGTTGGAAACAGATGCCAAAACATTTAAAATAATTGATTTTCTTATATTATTCATCTTTCCTAATGTAATATTTCTTATCATTCATTCTCACTCCCTTCTATATCCATTTGCCAAATATTTGTTTTCTTATAAATATCAAAGAGTCGCTTATATATTCCATCTGCAAGGATTAAATCTTCATGCTTACCTCTTTCTGCAATTTTTCCATCAGATATTACTAAAATTTGATTTGCATGCTCTATGGTATTTAGCCTATGAGCAATCATGATAACTGTCTTATCTTTAACCAATTCAGACAAAGCTTCCTGCATAAGATATTCATTTTCAGAATCAGCAAAACTTGTTGCTTCATCTAATACTAATATTGGTGCGTCCTTTAAAATCGCTCTTGCTACGGCAATACGTTGTTTCTCTCCTCCAGACAAATAAGTTCCTTTACCCAAAACTGTGTCATATCCTTCAGGAAGTTTTATAATAAAATCATGACATCTTGCTTTTTTACATGCTTTTATGACATCTTCTTTTGTAGAGCCCGTCTTTGCCATAGCAACATTATTGAAGACTGTATCTGTGATAAGATTACTGTCTTGAAAAACAAATGCTATCTTGTCCATTAAGGCGTTTATCGGAATATTTTTTATATTAACCCCACCAATTTTAATAGAGCCTTCTGAAGGATCGTAAAATCTTGGTATTAGCGTTCCAATGGTAGATTTTCCAGCTCCCGAATAACCAACTAATGCTGTAACTTCTCCTTGTTTAGCACAGAAGCTTATATTCTTTAAAACCTCTTCATTTCCATAAGAAAAGCTTACATTATTAAATTCAAGATCATGACATTTTATCGCTTCCTCAGTATTTTCAATTGCCAATTCTTTTTGATTTATAATTTCATAGACTCTCAAAACAACTTCATTTAGTAAATTCATTCCTTCTGCAAAATCTCTAAGCTTTAATGCAGGTACGCTAATGGCAGGTGCAAGAATCAAATAGAAAATAAAGACTGTAGCAAAATCCAAGTTATTATTTCGTGACATTAAAAGTATTCCTACAGGAACTATGAATGTAGCCACAGATAAAATGAACATTCTAAATGAGACAAATCCTGGTCTTATCATTGATGTCATCGAACTTGTAAAATCTCTATATTCTCCTACTGACTTTGAAAAAGTTTTAAATGATTTTGTTCCTGTTCCAAATATTTTAACTTCAGGCATACCTTTAACATATTCAGTAGTTGCTGAATTAATTTGATCCAAAATCGCAAAGTTTTTTTCAAGTCCGCCAGACTTAATAATTCTCGCCATAATGGCAATCTGAATTCCTAAACCGACAAATATAATTAACAAAGTAGTAAGACCTAATATTAAATTTATCTTTAACATAACAATTATCATTGCTAAAATTAGTGTTAAAGTTGAAATTAAATTTGGTAATTGATGAGAAAAGTATCCCTCAATTTGATTCATGTCTGATCCTAATACTTGCCTTATTTTTGACTTGTTGTCCCCAGTAAAAAATCCTAAAGGAAGGTTCCCAATATGAAATAATATCTTCTTTTTTAAGTTAGCTATTAAAACATATGAAAACTTATGGCATAAAATACTACCAATATAAGTTAAGCAATATGCCAATACCACTGCTGCAAGTCCATAACTACAGAACTGTATTGCACTTTGTTCTAATTTTCCATATAAAAATAGAGATTTTATAACTTTGTATACCACCAAAATTGGACAAATACTTAATAGCATTCCAAGACTAACAAATAATATTCCCCCTACAAGTTGTCCTTTTTTTATTTCACTGTAGGAAATAATATCTTTGATAGATTTCTTCTTTTTCATCTAAAACATACCTCCTTACCGAACGAGTTCGTTCATTTGCCTTAAAACTAATACAAGGAAAACACCGTTGATGTTTCCCTTGTAAAATACTTATATTTTATTTTTCTCTAATGAGGTCTCTGAAATAGTTCGCTTATTATTCCAAAGGCTTCACTTGAATTTGTTTTGTTTTCTCCCTTAATAATATAGTCATTATATATTGTTCCAACAGCTCCGTATAAAATAAAAGCTGAGAAACTTTTCACATTTTCTCTATTTATTCCAATATTATTTTCTATTTTTTTATTTTCAATTCCTTCAATTATAAACTCTGAATAGACATCTATAAATTTTCCAATGTAATGAATCAATTCCCATAGCCTATAAGAGTTATCCGTAATTGAATTCTCTTTTGAAAAATTATATTTTGTCGTAAACTGACCAATATCTTTTACTATAAGTTCTCTTAAAATTTTTATTCTTTCTTCGTAATCTATTTCCTTATTTTGAAGTATATCCAACTTATTTTTTAGTTTTTCTTCAAAATATGTTTCCATACAAGCTAAAAATATATCTTCTTTAGACTTGAAATAATAATAAAACATTCCCGGAGCTCCATTTACTTCAGAAAGAATATCTCGCACAGAAACTTTCTCATATCCATCCTTTTCAAAAAGTCTTGATGCTATATTTATAAGCTCCTGTTTTCTTTCTTCTGGATCCTTTACATTTCTCTTTGCCAAAACCTCACCACCTATTGACCGACACTCGTTCTGTATAGTTATATATTAGTCTAATCTAACCGTTTTGTCAAGAGTATAGTAGAAAATCATACTTAAGTATGATATAATTATTAAAAATTTTAATATATACTTAAATTTTTCTTCTGCGCTCAACTCTTTGTTCTGTTCTTTGTGCTTAAGGATTTCTTCACCATGAAAATCAACAAGTTTGTTCCAATATCTAATTTTATCTCTAAACATATGTTGTTTGACACCTTCTGGTGTTTCCATCCACTTTCCTTGTTTGTATATTTCTACGCATTCTTTTTTGAATTCATAACTATATCGCATAAAAATACCCTCCTTACTGGTTTGTCCAGTAAAGAGGGTACATATCAAGACTGCCGATATTTATCTCTCTGCACCTTTGCTATGTTCTTTCTCGGTTTTTTTAGTTTTATCGTCTGCCTTAAAGCTTTTTATTTGCCCTAATATGGACTTTTTATCCCTGTCTTGACTCTTTACCTGTTCTTTTGCTTTTAAGAGCTTAGAAGACAAAATACGAACATTTTTATGTTCCTTTCCTTGTTGTCAATGCTTGTTTTTACTTGTCCAAATATTTTAACAAAATCGCCTTGTTTAAGATTCTCTAAATCTTTATCATCTTCTATTCTTCTATTATCTCCTTGATTAGCATCTCTCTCAATGCTGACATCATCACTGGATATTGTGGACTGTCCTCGCTCTCTATCTTCCATGCCTCCATCATTCTTGGCTTTTCCATCTTGATGAAGTTCTCTGCTCTCACTTGCGTCTCTTTCAAGTGGTCTATCAAAGTCTTGTCCCAATATAGTTCTTGAAGCTTCATCCAATTCTCTTCCGTGTGTTCTATCGATAGATAATCCAGCCTCATTATCGCCCAATTCACTCCATGTTTCTTTTGAAATTCCTCGTCCGCTAGTAGCTCTTCCTCCGCTATCTCGTTCATCTTGTAAGCTATCTCCTCTGTGTCCTCGCACTGATCGAATGGACTCTCTATCCCCATCTCCTCGTGCTTTTTCAAACTCTCATCAAAATCCATTTTCTATACCTCCTATATCTCTTCCTTTTACTTTAGTGCTATTGTACAATATATCGTTATTGTTTGTCAAGCCTTTTGTTATTTTCTTATTAAGCAAAATAAAAAAGGAACTATAAATAATTATAGCTCCTCTATATGATTTTTAACGTGTTTCCGAAGATACCTCCATCTCCCACGCTACGGTCTACAGATAAATCTAAACTGTAATGTTTTTCGCTATCTCGGGTATTTCCGACGCTCCTGGTTAAGCTAAAGGATAAACATTAACCCCCAATCCTCTGTTAATTGTGAATATATTATAGCACATTTAGCTTAATCTTTCAAATTCTTTTTCAAGTTCTTTAGCTTGTAACTTAAGCTCTTTAATTTTTTCAGCCGAATCCTCTTTTTTCTTATTTTCTTTCTCAATTTTGTCAAGAATTCTCTCTAATTTATTCATAACATACCTCCTTTTAACTCATTTTAATTTTAAGCTATCTAAAACGCTCATATCTCAATTTTATATACTTAGCCTGCTAAGTATATGGAAAGACTCTTAAAAGCCGTGCTACGCTTAAAATATGATTAAAAATAGAGTGAGCATAAAACTTGCTTTATAATTTAAAACCAAGCTTTTTTTCCCATTCTTAAATATTTTCTTCTTAATCCCAAGCAGTTTCGATGGATATTTTTCTATCACTTCTGCAAAATTTATTGAACCGTAAATTTCTCCATAATTCATTGCTTCTAATATATCATCTTTATTTTCTTTAACTTTAAAAAATCATAGGCTGATACTTTTAATTGCATAAGTAAAGTTTTTATTTCTATATTTAAACTTACCACCTCTTTTTATATTACATTATAAATTTATTTACTATTACCTTCAAATTTCTTAGGGTTTTTTAATAACTGTGAATACAATTTACATAAATTCTTTGATAAATTATTCAAATCTTCTTGCATCTTTTTTACATCATTTTTATAAATAACTGCGTTTGTATTTGCAACTTTTGCAATCTGATTTATATTATTTCCTACCTTAGAAATTTCCCATTGCAAGTCTCTAAATGGATCAAGATCAACTACATTAATTTCTTTTTCTAAAACACATTTTCGAATAAAATGACTCATAGTTTTGCAATTAGCTTTTCTCATTTTCTCTTCAAAAAGATCTCGCTCTTTTTCCGTTAATCTAATTTCTAATCGTTCATTTCTTACTCTGTTTTTCATATATTTCTCCTTTCGTTACATACTTAAATGGGGTCTTAGGGTTCTCCCTAACATGCATAAAATCATTAAAAAATAAACATAGTTTGAAAGTTTTTTAATCAAATTTTTCGCAAGTGTACGGACACTTGCTGTGCTTGCTACTAACATATTTACAATAAACACCAATAAATTGTTCAACAGAAAATGTAATTGTAATTGTAATTTGCAAAATTAAAACTATTAAAATCTGATAAATTATTTTTTACCTATTAAGATGTTTATATTATCTAGCTTTTATTTTTATTAATTCTATTTGAAAAGTTTTTAAAGTACAATTACAAATTACAAAATTACAATTTACTTAAATTTAAATCTCCTATTATTTTTTAATTATCTTTTTTCCATTCTTCAGGTATGCTTTTTTTATCTATTTCTATAAAATCAAAATTAGAATTTATTTTCTTTTCATAATACATAGTTACAGGGATTGATACACCACTTGGCGATATTCTTTTAGTTTTAGATAGACGAATCGGATTCCATTCTGGAAAATAGTTATACATGATTTCTGAAAATGATTTTGACTTAATTTGATATCCTTGCATAAGTAATTCCTTAAAACATGTAATGTTTGGTTCTACACTACTTCTTTTATATTCTTCTAAGAAAGATCGAATTTCTTCTACATCTGGATTCAGGTATTTAAATTTTTCTTGTTCTTCTTTTAAGTCTTTTAAAAAATCATCTGGCAAAGTCCATGAGTGAGATTTGTTTTTATATATTTCATACCATAACGCAAATGCCTGGCTAAAATCTTTTTTTATTGTATTGAGATAATCTTCTTCGGACGCTCCTCCTAGAAAATCTTTATCTAAATAAATTGGTTTTAATCGTTTATCTTTGTTGCATGCAACTGGAAGATATCTCCTCTCGCCTGTATGATCATTAAGAAAAGTTATTTCATTTAATGTGCCTATAAATATACAAGTTCTTGGAACATCTTTTGAAAATTTTTCATAAGGGATTCTAATTCTATCATTTAGTTTTGATAAAAAAGATTTCGCCTCATTAGCAGATTTTGCATTTCTTAATGCAACAAATTCTTCGATTTCTACAACTGTTTTGCCCATCATATTCATTATAGAATCTTTTCCTTGTATTGTATCTAAAGTGCAAAACCAATCGTCTTTTAGAGCAAGGTATCTTGCGAATGTAGATTTGCCTATACCTTGTCCACCTACAAGTACCATCATTTCATCAAACTTAGATCCTGGTTCAAATATTCTTTTTATTATACCTAAAATCATATGTTCCATAATCCAGTTATTTAAGTCTGTATCCTCCGACCCTAAATAAGTTGGCAGCAATTTTCTTATGGCGTTTTTATCTCCATTCCAAACAAGACTTTCAATATACTGTACTGGTGGACTAATTTCATTCTTATTAGCAACGTATTTAACTGCCTCTAACATTTTATTAGAATTGTAATTTATTCCAAATTGTTTTTCTATTTCAATGCCTAGCCTATTATTTAATGAATCATCCCAAAGACGAATTTCATTTGGTTTAATATTTTTTTCACCTATAATTTTTCCTTGGAATTTAATCTCCTTTGTAAAGCTGTCACGAAAAATTTGACCTTCAATTATATTGTTTTCAATACAATATTTAGGATTTAAAATCGTTGTTATAACATTATTTACATTTTGATTTACAGTGCCATTTCCATTAATCTTAAGGTCTGAATTTAAATATGTTTTATCAGCTTCAGGAAATATTAAATTGCTATAACTCATGATAAAACCTCCACTTTTTAAATAACCTATAATTAGAGCATTCGCAAGAAATATATTTCATAAATTTTATAGTATTCTTGATAACACTTTTAAAACACTTAATATATTTTATATCATCTTTTTTACAATTTACTTTCTTTTTCTTTTTTTTCATTTCCACCAGCAAATATTTACACTTATTTAACATTTTTTTACCTCCTAGCTTGTATAAATATAGCTCCTGTGGTATAATGAGCTTGCTACAGAACACTTCACACAGGAGTGTGGGCCTTTACTCACTATAGTAAAGGCTCTTTTCTTTTTTAAGTTGTTCATAAATTTCTAATACATATAATAAAATATCGCTATTTTCTCCATCTAATTTCCCATACTTTTTGATAACTTTTGCTAATTGAAATATTTCTTTAGATATGCTATCAGCAAGTCTATAGTCAGGCACAATATTAATCATGGTATTAGATAGCATACCGATAAAATAATCTTGTTTTTTAAGCCCACTAAGTTCAATTTTTTTACATATTAAATCATATTCTTCTTCTGAAACTCTAAAATTTAAAATCTTATTTCTTTTTCTGTTTATATTAGACTCTTTTTCTTTCTTTTTAGCTTTTAAATTTTGCATATACTTATTTCTAAACATAGGTATCATCCTCCAATAATTCATTCCAGTTATTTTGTGTCTTCTCTCTAAGATGAGTTAAAGAAATAGCCATTTCTTTTTGTTTGCTTGGGAATAAATGTGCATATCGGTAAGTTATATCGATTGATTCATGCCCAACTCTATTTGCTATTGCCGTTGCAGAAAAACCAAGCTCTATCAATAATGATACATGAGAGTGCCTCAAATCGTGTATTCTAATCCTTTTCACGTCTGCTTTTTTTGAACCTCTATCCATTTCATGGTGCAAAAAACTTCTTGAAAAGTTAAATATCAAATCTTTGGGTTTTAATTTGTAAATTCTTTTCAATTAAGATTTAATTTCATCTGATAAAAAATCCGGCATAACAATTGTTCTTATGCTTTTCTTAGTCTTAGGTTCTGTAATAATATTCTGTCCATCAATTCTTTGCAAAGACTCATTAATTGTTAAAGAGTTTGTGTCGAAATCAAATTTTTCTTCTGTTAAAGCTAAAAGTTCCCCTAATCTTAGTCCACACCAATACAATATCTCAAAAGCCACAAATGATTCTGGTTTATCTTTAATCGCATTAGCAAATAATTCATACTCATCCTGTGTCCAAAAAAGCATTTCTCCTGAGTCTTTTTCTCCTATTGATCCTACATCTCTAGCAACATTAGTTTTTAAGTTATAGTATCTGCAAGCATGATTTAGTATACTACTAAATTGAGCATGAATTGTTCTAAGATAAGTATTAGAATATTTATTACCTCTGTCATCTTTAATTTTCATTAACTCATTTTGCCACTGTATAATTGTTACTTTTTTTATATCTTTCATTGATAAATTTGCAAAATATGGCATTATTTTATTATCTACAATGTATTCCTTAGTTCGCCATGTATTTTCTTTAAGACGTGGCTTTTTATCTCTTTTATATAGCTCGAAAAACTCTCTAAAAGTCATATCAATAGAATCAGCGTACTGATTTAAGAACTCTTTTTCCCAATTATTAGCTTCTGTTTTTGTTTTAAACCCCCTTTTTTTCTTAACTAATTTTTCGCCCCTCCAATTTGTGTAATTAAATTTGCAAAACCAAGTTTTGTTTCCGCTTTCATCTCTAAACGCCGGCATTTTATGCCTCCTTTACTTCTTTAGATCCATAACAATATTTTTCCATAAAATATCTTCTATTAACTTTTCCCCTTTGTACTCTATATCCTAGTTCTATAAGATCTTGATTCATATCATTAATAATTTGATATGCTGTTGTTCTACTAACATCTAGGAATTCTTGTACTTCTTTTGCATTCATAAAAATACTGTTCATATAGTCCTCCTTTCAATTTTATTGTAAGATTCTACATTCCTAAGATAATTAGGACGAGCACTAATTTAAATAACTTACTTTTTTAGTTCATATTCGAACTGTTTAAATATATTATATCAGTTCTTTTGTGTTCTGTCAATAGTATTTTTTAAATAATTATTAGAAAATATTATTCATATTTCAAATAATATTATTAGAACATTTTTGTTGCTATTTTATTTTTATTATGATAAAATATATTTATAAAATATAATTTGGGTGGTGTAATTATGATTTCTGGAAAAAAATTAAAAAAACTTAGACTATTACGGGGTTTAACACAAAATCAATTAGCCATTAAATCTGGCATAACCGATGCAGCAATAAGAAACTATGAGTTAGGGAATAGATCTCCTAATAAAGAACAACTAAGAAAAGTTGCAGAAGCTCTTAATTGTGATATATCAGCATTAATTGACCACGAAGCTAACTCACCTTTTGAAATAATGCAAATAATTTTTGACTATGAAAATGACTTGAAATTTAGGCCTATAACAGGAGGCGGAGAAACAACAAGTCTGTTATCCAATGATATTGATTTTAATAATTTTCTAATAGAATGGGATGAAATGAGGAAAAAACATTATAATGATGAAATAACAGATGAAGAGTTTGAAGATTGGAAATTATCATATCCAAAAAAATCAAGATTTTTAAAGTAGAGGTAATTATGTTAAATACTAGTGGATTATTATTTACACTCAATTATAATGGATCAGCCGAGATTGGGTACGAGGATTATGATTTAGAGTTTTTTGATGGAGCAGACTATGAAGTTATGTATTATTTAGACGAAAATAATTTTGAATTATTGCTAGATTCTCTTGGTATATCAAAAAACGATAAAATAAAAAATCATTTAATTAAAGAGTTTGATAAAAATTTTGACTCAAACAAATTCGAGGATTTCTGTAAGAAGAAAAATATAAAATTTAAAAGAAATGTTCACATTGGATAAAAACAAAGACCGCAGCTTGAAACTACGGTCTAATTTTTTGTCCAAATGTAAACCACTTGGAACTATTATTTAGTTTATTCTTTTTAGCTTCCAGTACCATTTGAGTACCAGTAGCTATTTTTTATTCTCCATATAACTTGTAATTAAGCCATTTTATAGAATTTTGCTACTATTCCCATTCAATTGTTCCTGGTGGTTTGCTGGTAATATCATACACCACTCTATTAATTCCTTTTACTTCATTTATGATTCTATTCGATATTTTTGCAAGTATATCCATATCTATTGGATAAAATTCTGCTGTCATGCCGTCTGTACTTGTTACTGCTCTTAAGGCGCATACATAATCATATGTTCTTTCGTCGCCCATAACGCCAACTGTCTTTATGTCTGGTAGTGCGGCAAAGGCTTGCCAAATCTTTCTATATAGGCCGTTTTTCTTTAGTTCGTCTATATAGATTGCGTCTGCTTCACGAAGTATTTCTAGTTTTTGTTCTGTGATTTCGCCTATGACTCTAATGGCAAGGCCTGGTCCTGGGAATGGATGTCTATAGATAAGGTCTTCATCTAGGCCAAGCTCAAGTCCTATGGCTCTTACTTCGTCTTTGAATAGCTCTCTTAGTGGCTCTATCAGTCCTTCGAAGCCTATGTCGTCTGGTAAGCCGCCTACGTTGTGGTGACTCTTGATAACTGCTGAACCGTTTGTTCCTGACTCAACCACGTCTGGATATATGGTTCCTTGAACAAGGTACTCGATCTTGCCAAGCTTCTTTGCTTCTTCTTCAAAGACTCTGATAAATTCTTCGCCAATGATCTTTCTCTTCTTTTCTGGCTCTGATACGCCATTAAGCTTATCCATGTATCTCTTTTGAGCATTTACTCTAATGAAGTTCATCTTGAATCTATTCTTAAATATCTCTTCGACTTGATCGCCTTCATCTTTTCTAAGTAAGCCGTGGTCAACGAAGATACAAGTTAGATTGTCGCCTATAGCCTTGTGCATAAGAGCTGCAGCAACTGATGAGTCGACGCCGCCTGATAGTGCTAGTAAGGCCTTCTTATCGCCAACTGCTTCTCTAATCTCTTTAACTTTGTTTTCAATGAAATTTTCGCTCGTCCAATCGCCCTTAAGACCTGCTATATCATAAAGGAAGTTTCTAATCATCTTGTCGCCATCGATTGAGTGTTTTACTTCTGGGTGGAATTGTACTGCGTAAATCTTTTTTTCTTCATTTTCCATCGCTGCGATAGGACAGTTATCTGTCGATGCGATGCACTTAAAGCCTTCTGGCAGCTTGGATATGTAGTCAGTATGACTCATCCAAACTTGTTCATTCTCAACGCCCTTAAATATCTTTGACTCTTCATAGTTGCAGATGGTCTTGCCATATTCCCTGTTCTTCTCAGAGCCTTTCTTCACTTCACCGCCTAACAAATGAGCTGTTAGCTGAGCCCCATAACAAATACCTAGTATAGGTATGCCTAGCTCAAATATCTCCTTCGATATCGATGGTGAATCATCAAGGTAGGCTGAGTTCGGTCCGCCTGTAAAGATTATTGCCTTAGGGTCTTTTGCTTTTATTTCTTCTATGCTTTTAGTATAAGGAATTATTTCCGAGTAAATATTATTTTCTCTTACACGTCTTGCGATCAATTGCTTATACTGTCCGCCGAAATCTATTACTAAGACTAAATCGTGTTTCATTTAATCACCTCTTGTAATAATTATATCACAAGTTTATTTTTAAAGCTATAAATTTCACAGACTTTATCAAAATACTTACAATTTTGTTAAAATCGTTATGTCTCTATACTAAAGTGGTATAATATAGACAAAGGAGATGATATTATGCTTAAAAAGATGAACGTAATTGCTGCAATGCTTACCATCGTTATGGTCTTGTGTGCATTGCCAGTAAATTCATTTGCAGAAACAAAAAACGTAAACAAGGTGGACGACAAAACAATGGAAAAATTAGTTTTAAAAGCAAAAGAAGTATTTAATATCAAAGACGTATACGATAATTTCGAGGTAAATAGCTCGAGTGACGATGGCTACGGCACTATATACAATTTATCATGGACTAAGAAGGACGGCTCAAGTGATGTAAACGTGAGCATATCAAAGGACATGCACATCACTAACTTCAATATCTATGAGAATAAAAAGTATGAAACACTTAAACCAAAGTACTCATATGATGCTTTGAAGAAATATGCTAGTGATATAATCAAAAAGATTGACCCTATCAATAGCAAGAGCCTTAAGCTAAACGAAAAAACTTATCAAAACTTTGGTGGTGACAACGCATACACTTTTATCTTTGATAGATATGTAAATGATAGGCGCGTTATTGGTGACGGCGCTTCCATTACTATTAACTATGTTGATAAGAGCGTGAAAATGTACTCATTAAACTATAATCATGGCTTTGATTTTTCAAAGACTGCTGAGTTTGATGCGCTTAAGAGCAATTTGACTATGGATGAGGCTATAAATATTTACAAGGACAATGAATATCTAAAGCCTATGATTAAGTTTGTGATCAATGATAAGAAGGAACCAAGGCTTACTTTTAAGACTATATATAGCAACGAGCTAAATGCAAACTACTACGTTAATTCTACTAGTAAAAAATACGAGCGCTACGACTACCCTGTCTTTTTAAATAATTACATGACTAAGGACGCTGCTGCAGAAGGGGCTATGGACGGCCTTAGCGAATACGAAGTTAAAGGCATTGACAAGATTAAGGGCATCAAGTCTAAGGACGAAGCTGTCAAAAAAGCAAAGACTTATGTTAAGGACGCTAGCAAGACTAAGGTGACATTATCTAGTCTAAATCAAGACTACATCTCTAAGGACTACATCTACAACATCAATTTAGAAAGCGGCAAAGATGATAAAAAGACTTACTATAACATCTCGTTCGATGCAAAGGATTTAACTCTTTTAAGATACAGCGTATACAATAATTTTGATAATGCTGATAGCGGCAAAAAAGATTTAAGCTCTGATGAACTAAAGAAGATTGCTATTGACTATATCAAGAAGAATGCTTCAGACATCGATGAAAAGGACTTAAAATTCATAAGTGCTGAAAATAATTCTATATACTTTGTAAGAGTGATGGACGGCTACTATGTTCCAGAAAATTCCATTAGCATGGGCGTTTCAAAGGATACAAAAGAAGTAAATGACTTTTCAAGAGCTTGGTACAGAAAGCCTATGAGCTATGAAAAGGCAAAGATATCAGCAGATGAAGCTTATAATCTAGTTAAAAAAGAAATTCAATACGAAGAAGCTTATCAATATATTAGAGATAAATCTGATCCAGCTAAGTCAAAGGTAGTTTTAAGCTACATGCCAAAGAATACTAGAATTGAGATTGACGCCATAACAGGCAAACTTACAAATAATGCAGATGAGTTTAAAAACTACTCCGACATTGACAAATCAAAATACAAAGACAAGGCGACTCTACTTAAGCAAATGGGCTACTCATACCTTGAAGACGAGATAATGCCTGAGAAAAACTTAAAGCAAAAAGACTTTATAAGTTTTATTTATATATTTGGCTCAAGAAATGACATCGATGAAGTTATTGATAATGCTTATCAAAGAGCTATAAGAGATGGCGTCATCAAAGAAAATGAAGTGAATAAAGATAAAGAAGTAACAAATATTGATTTAGCAAAGTTCATTGTAAGACTAAAAGGCATGGAAGAGCTTGTTGGCAAGGATATATTTAAGCCAGTGAATGCAAAGGCTAAACTAACAAAGGAAGAAAATTCTTATCTTGCCATCGCCAAGGCACTAGGATATATTAATGGCAAAGCCATTGACAAGAACGCTAAGATCAATAGAGATGAGTTCATAAATATAATTTATAATTACATTTTTAAATAAAGATGCAAAAAGAAAATGCTTACAGCGATCGCTGTAAGCATTTTTTATATAAAAGCTATTAGTCTTCAAGTAGATAAGCTAGTGCTAGTTTGAATGTTGCATCAACTGCTTCCTTATGTGTTCTTTCAAAGCTGTGTGATGCGTCAACGCCCGGTCCTATAAGTGCGGCTCTAACGTTCCAGCCAGCTCTTAAAACAGCTGATGCGTCTGAACCGTAGTATGGGTAGATGTCTATAGCGTATGGTATATCGTTCTTTCTAGCAAGTTTGATGAATTTTTCGCTCATCATCTTGTCATATGGTCCTGAAGAGTCCTTTACACAAACAGTGCATTTGAATTCAGATGATGTTTGTCCTGTGCCTGGTGCTGCCATATCTACTGAGATAAATTCAACTGTCTTTTCAGGTAGTCCAGCTGTTGATCCATGTCCAAGCTCTTCATAGTTTGAGATGAAGAAGTTTGTTGTGTGTTTTGGTTTTATATTGTTTTCTTTTAAATATTTTACAAGTCCTACAAGAACTGCAACGCAAGCCTTGTCATCAAGATGTCTTGATTTAATAAAGCCTGATGGTGTAACCCATGTGCCTGGATATAGATAAACATAGTCACCAACATTGATGCCAAGCTCTTCAACATCTTTTCTTGATGAAACTTTTTCGTCGATTCTTATTTCCATTGAGTCTTCGTCTCTCTTTGTTTCGTCAGCTTTTGCTCCATAAACGTGAGTTGAAGAAACATTAGTAAGTATAGTTCCTGTGTATTCGCCGTCATCAATAGTTGAGATAACGCATTCGCATCCTTCGATAACGTTCCATGGGTAGCCGCCTAATTTAGTAAGTTTAAGTCTGCCATTACCAGTGATGTCCTTAACCATGCAGCCAAGTGTATCAACGTGAGCTGATAAAGTCACTTGCTCTTCGTCATCTTCGCCCTCTACTGTTACATAGAAGCCGTTCTTTGCATTTTTATGAGCCTTTAGGCCGTACTTAGCAAATTCTTCTTCAACTAAGTTAAGTGCCTTAATAGTGTCCCCTGTTGGTGATGGTGTCTTTAGTAGCTTCACCATAAATTCTACCATGTAGTCTAAATCGTATTTTACGTCCATTTTTATTCCTCCCTTAATAAATAATCTATTGCTAATTTGTATGAATCAAAGCCAAAGCCTGAGATAACGCCGTCACAAGCTCCTGCTGTGATAGATGTTTTTCTAAATTCGTCTCGTGCAAATATATTTGTTAAGTGCACTTCGACTTTTTTTATCTTTATGGCCTTTAGCGCGTCGTATATGGCGTAGCTGTAGTGCGAGTAAGCAGCTGGATTGATGATAAGCGCATCATATTCCCCATCAATAAGCTCTTGAAGTTTGTCAATGATGGCTCCTTCGCTATTTGACTGAAACTCATCTAAGCAAACGCCTTTCTTCTTCGCATAAGACTTTAATTCATCCACTAAATTATTATAAGATAAATCGCCATAAATTTCAAGCTCTCTCTTGCCAAGTATATTGATATTCGGTCCGTTAACCACAAGTATCTTCTTCATTTAATCACTCCTTGTACCTTTAAACGCCTTTTGAGCTCCTTGCACATCAAAAAGACTGATTGATCCGCCTTCATCGTCATGTCCGCGTACTTTTCAAATAGCGGCGCCCTCTCTTCGTATAGCTTTTTCATCGGGTCGCCCTCGGCTCTTAGTAGTGGCCGTCTCGATGTATCGAGATTTGTTTTCAAAAACTCAAGCGGCCTCTTTAGGTAAATGACATAGCCATTGCTTTTTAAATGCGCCATGTTTTCTTCGCGCATAACCGTTCCGCCGCCAGTCGCTATAATCCTTTTATCTAGTTTACTTACTCTTTCGCAAACCTTTGTCTCCCTGCGCCTAAACTCTTCCTCGCCATATTTTCGAAAAATTTCATTTATGCTCACGCCTGCCTCTTTTTCGATGAGCCTATCCGTGTCAATGGCTTTGTAGCCAATCTTACGGGCTAGCTCGTAGGCGATGGTCGTCTTGCCGCTATTTGGCATGCCTATGATAATGATGTTCATGCGCTCACCAGCATATCGTAGATGGCAAGAGCCGCGTAGCACTTCATAATTGTATAGACACGTGGGACGACTGAGGCGTCATGCCTGCCATTTACCTTGATCTCGGCGTTTTCCATAGTCTTCATATTTATAGTCTTGAACTCGCGAGCGATTGATGCGATTGGCTTAAATACACAGCTTAGAACTATGTCCGCGCCATTTGATATACCGCCAATGATGCCACCATTATTATTATCTAAAAATTTTACTTCGCCAGCATCTACTCTCATCTCGTCAGCTACTTCACTGCCAAGGCTTTGAGCAAAATCAAATCCATGACCAAAGGAAACAGATTTTACAGATGGTATCAAGTACATGTACCTCGCTAGCTCCCCATCAAGCGGGGCAAATGGCGGCTCACCAAGACCTGCCTTAACACCCTTTATAATCAGTTCGACCTCTGCTCCAAGGCTGTCGTTTTCATTTTTTATTTCATCTAAGTACTTTTCGATCTCGTCGTCACTGTACTTATACATATGATATTTCTTTGATAAAAATTCTTCGCCACCCTCTTCGTCAAGCATAGCGCCTAAACGTTTTAGATGCGTTTCAAAAGTGATTCCTTCCTTTTCTAGCTCTTTTAAAATTATCGCAGCAGCCGCACATACGGGCGCTGTTAAGCGAGCTGAGAATATACCTGAGCCGCGATAGTCATTAAAGCCCTTGTACTTAATAAAGGCAGGATAATCAGCCTGCGACGGCCTTGCTAAATCCTTTGTAGCTTCATAAGAAGAACTGTCTACGTCAGCATTTTTCATAAGTATAGTAAGCGCGGCACCTGTAGTGAAGCCGTTAAAGACGCCAGAGATGATTTCGTAATCATCCTTCTCTCTCCTAGCGCTTGAGCCTATCGTATTTGGTCTTCTTTCTACGAGAATTTTGTCAATGTAGTCTCTGTCGATTTCTATGCCACTAGCCAAACCATCAAGCGTCGCTGTCATGTATTTGCCGTGCGATTCGCCTGAAAGAGTGAGTCTAATTCTATTTCCAATTGTCGATGACATTGACCTCACCTCCTAAACTTATATAGTCTTCAAAAAACTTCGGATATGACTTATTCACGCACTCGTAGCCACTTAGGAAGATGTCTTGATCAAGCCTTGTCGCAAGTATCGCTATCATCATAGCAATTCTATGGTCATTATACGCGTCAAATTTGTTCGTGTACATGATGATGTCCTCAAGCGGATTCACAATTAGGCTATCATCAGTAAATGTGATCTTCGCGCCAATCTTTTTTAGCTCATTGATTATGGCTTGAACCCTATTCGACTCCTTATACATCAGTCTCTTTACTGAAGTGAAAGTAGTTTTATGCTTTCTAAATAGCGCAGCCATCGCAAGTATTGGCACTGCGTCTGGACTATTTTTCATATCGATAGTGAGGTTCTGAGTTTGATCGTATCTTAATAAAGTATCCTTAACCATCTTATCAGCTTGTATGCTCGTATCAAGCATATCCATGATGTCAATATCTGAGCCTAAGTAGTTTGCTGCATAATAATTAGCCGCGTTTGAGTAATCTCTTTCTATAATATATTCACCAGCGGATTTAAATTCTTGTCCGCCTTTTATCTTAAATTCATTTTCGCTCGCATCAATCTCGATGCCAAAGTCATTAAGGCACTTGATAGTCATGTCTATGTATGAGCGCGAAGATAAGTCGCAGTCAAGAACTATACGCGAATCAAAGTCCATGCGTGCGAGCTTAAATAGTAGTGATGAAACGAATTGACTCGATATATCTTCCGTGATTATGTATTCATTCTTAACTAAGTCGCCCTTTATGCTGATAGACTTGTTCTTATCGTTGATGCGGTACTTAATTCCATTTGCGTCAAATATCTTAAACGCGGGCTCATTTGGCCTTTCAAATAGCTTATCACCCATGTATATCTCGTGCAAATTGCCATCAAGTATATTAAATAGCATGAAGCGAAGCGTTGTGCCTGATGCTTCGATGCGCACTCTATCTAGACTTTTCTTATTTTCGCGCGGCTTAACAAGGACGTCGCCACTATCCAAAAGATCAAAATCCGCAAAGCTTATTAGGCTAAGCATAGTGTCTTTGATGTCTTCAGATAGGTCAAAGCCTTTGATTATGGTATTTTCGGCAGCAAAAGAACTTGCAAAGATATATCTGTGCAAGTAACTTTTTGAGTGATTGACAAAAACTTCACCCTTTAATTTAGAGTTTTTTATTCTTAATATGCTCATTATAAAGCTCTACTACCTTTCTCTCATCCATCGTTTTAATGATGGCAGTTCTATTCTTAAGAAAAACAAAGTTAATCTCGTCCCCCATCATCTTCTTATCACTCTTAAGTGATTTTATCTCGTAATTTATTTCTTCAAGTGGATAATATTTGTGTACTAATTCAAAACTTCTCTCATAAGTTTCTTCGTCTGTTATATTTAAAACTTTTCCAAGCTCAAGGGCAATCTTCATGCCAATGGCAACGCTATAGCCATGTGAAAAAGTATAATTACTAGCAGCTTCAATCACGTGGCCAAATGTATGGCCAAAGTTTAGCGACATGCGAGCGCCTTTTTCATTTTTATCTTCACAGACAAAATGAACTTTCGTCCAAATAGATTTTTGAAGTACTTCTTCAATCGCTGCATCCTTATAAATCAAGTCATATAGGCCATTGTCATAAATAAGTGCATGCTTAATCACTTCCGCAAATCCTGATATATACTCATCCTTAGGAAGCGTTTCAAGAGCATCTGTAGCAATGAAGACTTTATACGGGTCGTGGAAAGTGCCTAAGATGTTTTTCTTATCGCAAAAATCGATTCCAGTCTTGGACCCAATGGCCGCGTCAGTCATAGCTAGTAAGCTTGTTGCAATGTTTACGTGCTTTATGCCGCGAAATAGAATCGACGCCACAAAGCCGCCAATGTCCGTTACAACACCGCCACCCACATTGATTATAAGTGAGTGTCTATCAAGCTTATCGGCCGCGTACTCAAGTAGATTTTCTAAAACGCCGAGGCTCTTTGCCTCTTCACCTGCGTCTATCACATATAGATAAGCATCATATTTCTTTACTATTTCTTCTACGAAATCTTTTTGCTCTCTATAGACATTTCTATCCGTTAATATAAGATACTTAGTAAATTTTTCTTCGAAAACTATTTCACTCGCCTTGTGAATGATTTTTATTTCATAAGAAAGTTCATCTCTATTCATAAGTTTTGTCCATCGCCTTAAGTATTTTCTTTAAATCTTGTAAAAGGTCATCAAACTCAGCATAGTTGATGGCTTGCTCCCCATCTGAAAGTGCCTCTGTCTTTTTATCATTTACTTCAATGATGATGCCGTCAGCGCCAACAGCCGCACTCGCTAGGCTTAGTGGCTTCACTAGGTAGTCAAGGCCGCCCGCGTGTGATGGATCGACTATGATGGGTAGATTTGTGTACTTCTTAATTATAGGCACGCTTGAGATGTCTAGCGTGTTTCTCGTAGCTGTCTCAAAAGTCCTGATGCCTCTTTCGCATAAGATGACATCTTCGTTGCCACCCTTTAATATATATTCAGCTGCCGCTATAAACTCTTTTATCTTATTCGCAAAACCTCTTTTTAATAGAACTGGTTTATTTATCTTACCAAGCTCAGTTAATAAGGAAAAGTTTTGCATATTTCTAGCTCCAACTTGAATTATGTCGACTGCGTCCATGAAATAATCAAGCTCACGCAAATCCATTAGCTCGGAGACAAATTTTACGTCGTAAGCCTTTTTTATCTCTTTGAAATATTCAAGTGCTTCGCGTCCTAAGCCTTGGAAGCTATATGGCGATGTCCTCGGCTTGAAGGCGCCTGCTCTGATAAACTTTATTCCGCGAGATGATAAAAATTTTACCTCATCAAGAAGGGACTCGTATGATTCGCACGCGCAAGGACCAGCGATCACTGTAAAGCCATCGCCAATCTTATCGCCGCCTATATTAATAATTGTCTTTTCTTTATATGTCTTTGATGATTTTTCTTGTTCAAAGTTCATTTCTATCAGCTCCAGTCCAAATTTTAAACGCTTCTTCGGCTTGACCCATAAACATTCCCCAGCCATTCATAGTGATGAGACCTGCCTCTTTAGCAAGTGTCAAGAACTTTGTCTCTTCTGGGTTATATGTTAGGTCATAAGCAAAGCCAGCTCTGCTCATCTCGAAGTCTTCTTTTGACAATGGGCTCTCGTCAAGCTTACCAGCCATACCAAGGCCAGTCGCGTTTATGATGACGTCTTGATCCATGCCGTAGCCGTAAGGATATATCTCTATATCGTCTTCGAAGTTCTTTAGCTTGTAATGCGCTTCGACCTCGTCGCGCGTATAAACAGTTATCTGAAAGATATCTAGCTTAGTAAGTGCATATATGATGCTGCGAGCCGCTCCGCCAGTACCTAAAACGGCGTAGGAGTATCTCTCATACTTTGGTATTAATCTAGTGATGTCCTTCATAAAGCCGATGTAGTCAGTATTGTGTAGACTCATCTTGCCACTGGCAAGGCTAGCTGTATTGGCTGCTTCAAGTATCTTAACCGCTTCACTCATATCGTCTGCGTATTTAAGTATTTCTTCCTTAAGTGGCGTTGTTATATTAAAGCCGAGAACTTCGCCATTCTGCGCTTCATTTACAAAGCTTTCAAGGCAGTCTTTATTCACTTCTCTTTTTTCGTAACTTAAGTCAAGCCCATTCGCTTTGATAAAGTCCGCCATCACTTCTGGTGACTTTGACTGCTCAATTGGGCTACCTATCACGAATAATTTATTTCTCATAAGTCTTTACCCTTCTAGTCCTTATATAATAATCGATAATCATGTTCGAAAGCTTTTCGCTGTCGTGTCTAGCGTAGTCGCCGCCATCCAAGCAGTCGCCTTCGATATAATCAATCGCTTCTTCTTCTAAATATTTCTTGTCTCCATCAGTCAAAAATATTTGTTCTTGATATTCTTCTTGATATTTTTTCTTAAGATCCTCGCTTAAGACCTTATTATTTATGATGATTGAGTCAAAAATTTTGTCCGAGTGCTCGAAAATTGCTTCCACGTGATCTTTTACAGACATACCGTCGGTCTCGCCATGCTGCGTCATTACGTTTTGCACGTAAATCTTCTTCGCTGCTGAAGAAATGATTGCTTCCGTCACGCCCTTAACAAGTAGATTTGGTATGATTGATGTATATAAACTGCCTGGGCCTATAAGTATGATGTCTGCTTTGTTTATGGCTGTGATAACGCCATCAAGCGGCTCAACGTCATTCGGGCACAATTCAACCCTCTTTATCTTTTTATTGTCTTTAATTGCCTCAGCTGGCAAAATGCTCTCGCCAAAGGCCTTGCTCTTGTCATCGTAAGTCGCCTCGATGTTGACATCGTTCACGGTGATGGGCATAACAGTTCCCTTGACCCTTAATATGCTCGATGCCATCTTGACAGCTTCTTCAAAGGAGCCGTATATCTCATTCATCGCAAGCAAAAATAGATTGCCAAAGGATTGTCCTTTTAATTCGCCCTTCTCAAAGCGATGTGATAAAAGTGTGTTCATCTCAGGCTCTATGTCAGAAAGTGCTAAAAGGCAGTTACGCACATCGCCTGGTGGCAACATGCCGAAGCTCCTTCTTAAAACGCCGCTTCCCCCGCCATCGTCAGCCATAGTAACTATCGCCGTTATATCTGATGAGTAATTTTTAATACCCTTTAGTAGAGTCGATAAACCCGTTCCTCCGCCTATTGCAAGTATCTTAGGGTTTAGGCTCCTGTACTTATTATACATTGCGAGCCTCTTTATACATATCTCTATTCTTCAAAACAGTTAAATTCTTCTTTTCCTTTAAATATTCATAAAGTCTTTCAGCCATGTAAACGCTTCTGTGTCTACCGCCTGTGCAGCCCATGCCTATAGTTAATTGATTTTTGCCTTCCTTTATATAGTTTGGTAATAAAAAGTCAAGCATATCAACAAGTTTTTGGAAAAATTCTTCAGTCGCATCATATTTTTCTAAAAATTCTTTTATCTCTGCGTCTAGTCCTGATAGTGGCCTTAGATCATCAAGATAATATGGATTAGGTAAGAATCTTACATCAAAAACCAAATCTGCCTCTTCTAAGATGCCGTACTTAAAGCCAAAACTTTCCACGACTATGGTAAGTTTCTTTCTCGTAATAGTATTTGAAAGTATCTCGTATAGCTTGTCCTTTAGGTCGCTGCTCTTCATTGAGCTTGTATCTATGATGTAGTCTGATTTGTCCTTAAGCTCCTTAAGTATCTCTCTTTCCTTTTGTATACCATCTTTAAGTGAGCCGTCTTTGCTGAGTGGATGCGGCCTTCTTCTTTCATTGAAACGCTTTATGAGCTCACTGTCTCTTGCGTCTAAAAATATTAGTTTAAAATCTAAATTCTTTTCTTCAAGTCCATCTATCACAGTGAGCATATCATTGAAAAACTCCTTGCCCCTTATGTCCATACCAAAGGCTACTTTGTTAATGTTTTCGTTCTCGCTATCAATTAGCTCGAAGAATTTTGGCAATAAAACAGGAGGCATATTGTCAATGCAGTAAAATCCGTTATCTTCCATGAAATTCAATAAAGAACTCTTTCCGGCACCACTCATGCCTGTTACTACATATATGTCCATAATATCCTCCTACTCTATATAAATATTTTTAATTCTATTGATATCAATTTGAGCTTCGTCAGCTCTTCTTAATGCTTCTTTTACATCGCCTACACGCTCTAATTTGTGTGCGTCTGATCCCACGTATAAGTCTACGTCTATGTCCTTGATCTTGATTAGGTCCTCAACTGAAAGATTCTTGTGCGATGAATTTATTTCTAGTGCCACGCCATGCTCCTTGCACGCTTTGGCAAGTCTAACAATGTTTACGTCTATCTTGTCGCCCGGATGTGTAATTATCTTTATCGGATACTTCTCTATCGCCTTGATGTATGAGTCCGTAACCCTCTCAGTAACCTTCGCGTGCCATTTTTTAAATGGCTTTGATATTTGCGGCAGTATCGATAACTTCATCTGCTCCTTGAAGTTCTTCGTCTTTATGCCGTAATGAAAGCCCATAAGCACTATGTCAAGGTATTTCATAAGCTCATCATCAAGGTCCACAGTACCATCAAAGTCAAGTAAATTCGCTTCGACGCCCATAAGTATCTTAAGTCCTTTGTCATTATACTCTTCGTTTAGCTTGTCAATCCTTTCTCTAAGCACAGGCAGATTGCTTCTCTTTATACCGAACATATAATGAGCTAGACCGTGATCTGTGATTGCTATCTCTTTTAGGCCCATCATATACGCTTTCTTTGCGCTCTCTTCAGGTGTTTGTGAGGCGTGCCTACCAAGATTGCCCTTAGTTCCTGATGAGAATATCGTATGTGTATGGTAGTCGCCATATAATCTAATTTTATTCATTTATAATCCTTATCTCCTCTTCAAGACTTACAGCGAACTTTTCTAAGACGATGGCTTTAACTTTTTCAATAAGTGTGACTACGTCATCAAAACTTGCGTTTCCTGTGTTAATTATAAAGCCTGAGTGCTTTTTACTAACCATGGCGCCGCCAACGGAGAGTCCCTTTAGTTCAGCATCTTCTATCAGTTTCGATGCGTAGTAGCCTTCGGGTCTTTTAAATACCGAGCCTGCCGATGGATACTCAAGTGGCTGCTTGTCCTTTCTTCTTTGAGTGTAATCTCTTTGCTCTTCCTCTATATCTTTCTTATCTTTTTTCTCTAATTTAAAGTAGGCGCCTAATATGATGTAGCCCTTCTCTTGAAAAATGCTTCTTCTGTGAGCAAAATTTGCTTCGCTTGCATCAAGCTCGGCTATACTATCATCTTTAATAAATCTTATTTTAGTCACAACGTCTTTAATCTCGCTGCCATAGGCACCGGCGTTCATATATACAGCTCCACCAACTGTTCCTGGTATGCCTGAGATGGCTTCGAGGCCACCTAGACCTAAGTCAAGCGCCTTATTGGCAAGGCTCTTAAGTGAAGCGCCTGCCTCTGCATATAAAGTCACTTCATCTATCTTTTTGATATTTGAAAAGTTTTTATCAAGTACTATGACAGGTCTTTCGATACCAGCATCAGTGATAAGAAGGTTACTGCCATTGCCAATGATAAGGTAGTCTTCTTTCATCTCGTCAAAGAGCCTCACAAGTTTTAGAACTTCTTCATCGCTCTTTGCTTCGATTAAGACGCGTGCGGGCCCACCTATCTTAAAAGTAGTGTACTTCGATAAGCTTTCGTCCTCTTTAATCGTTTCTATATTTAATCTTTTTATTTCTTCAATTATCTTCTTCATACATTCCTCCAATGTAATTATATCATAAATGAAGATTATTTTCTATATCTATGTACAAAAAAGAAGCCCCCTTAGGGACTTCTTCGATAGTAAACAATTTTTTAGAATATCATCATTGCTACAGTTAATACAATTATTGAGAATATTACTGTGAATATAAGAGGTTTCTTAACCCATTTATACCAAGTACCTAATTCCATCTTAGAAATTTGTATTGCGCCCATAACAACGCCTGATGTTGGTGTTACATAGTTTACAACACCTTCTGCAGCGCAGAATATTAATATCATAACTTCTGGTGAGTAACCAAGTCTAGAAGCTAATCCACCCATAACTGGGATAGATAGTGTTGCAAGTCCTGATGTTGATGGTATGAAGAATGATAGTGCGATGTATACGATGTATGCAAATGGTACGAATAAGTAAACTGGTAGGCCTGCTAGAGCTGTTGCTGATCTATCTAGTATAAGTGCGTCGATGTGTGTTTGAGCCATAAGTACTGATGCTGCTCTTGCTACTACGATTACTAATACAACTGATAAGATGTCTTTTGCTCCGTCAATGAATGCGTTAACCAATTCCTTTTCAGATAGTCTTCCGATCCAGCCTATAACTATAGACATTAGGAAGAATAATACTGAAATTTCTGGGAAGTACCATTCACCAAGTGCTGTGTCTGTCAAGAATGCTGACCAGCCTTCAAAAGCTGTTACGCCAAAGTCTGGCCAAGGAATTAATGATATAATCATAACTATAAAAGTAATTGCGAATATAAGTAAAATAACTTTATGTCTACCTGTGTAAACAAGTTCTTCTTCAGTCTTAGTTGTTTTAAATTCTTTGTCCATTACTTCTCTTTCTTGAAGAGATAGTATTGTTGAGCCTTTGTCTTTGTGTACTTTGCTAGCGTATCTTAATACGAAGTACATAGCAGTACCTAGAGCAACTGCCCAAAGTATTGCGCCTAGTAGAATTACAGTACCTTTGTTACATTCAACGCCTGCACCGTTAAGTGCGTCCATAGCTACACCAGTAGCAAATGGGTTTACTGTTGAACCAAGTACGCCGGCACCTGCTCCAAGAAGAACAGTTGCTACAGCAACCATAGTATCAAAGCCTGCAGCTACCATCGCAGTAATGATTAGAGGATATAGGGCTACAGTTTCTTCTGCCATACCGTAAGTTGATCCACCTATTGAGAAAAGAATCATAAGTACAGCGATAAGAGCCATTTCTCTACCCTTCATGTTCTTCACTAGTCTGTGAATACCAGCTTCAAGAGCTCCTGTCTTGTTAACAACTGCTAGGAAACCACCGATAACCATAACGAAGATGGCGATATCTATAGCGTCAACAAAGCCGTTGTAGAAACTCATTGTGATGTCTGGAAGTCTAGCTCCTGCTACTTCAGTAACAGCTTCTTCAGCTCCCTTAGGAACTACAGGGGCAAATTGTGCTCCATTAAAAATCCATGATAAGATTGCAACAAATAGTATAATTAGAATAAGAATACTATAGGCACTTAATGAACGTTTCTTTTTTTGTTTTTCCATCATTTTACCTCCTTAATGATTGTTTACTATTGATACTATAATTATACTACAAATCTGCTACTTATGCAACACTTTTTTTGCCTATAGTGCTAACTTTATTATAATGTAAATTGATTTTAAGCGAGTTAATTATAAATTCTATGAATATATCTCTCCCACTATTAATATAAGAAGCTATTGGGTAATAATAATTGCATGGAGGTATGAAAATGAAATTAAATAATATAAAGGCGGCTTTCTTTGATATGGACGGGACCATAGTGAGCTTCACTACCCATAAGATAAGTGAAAGAGATATCGCCGCTATGAATAAGCTAAGAGAAAAAGGGATTATGGTCTTCATCTCATCGGGCCGTGAAAAATCAAATATAATGAAGGTTCTTGACAATACTCTTGAGGTCGATGGCTTTGTTGGCATGAATGGCAACTTAAATGTTATAGGCGAAGAAATTGTTTCAGAGCACTTCATGGAGGAAGAGGACGTTCGCTTCATAGTAGACGCGTCAAATAGGCTTGGCTTTGCCCTATCGCTCTTCACTCGCGAAGGCGTTGTACTAAATAAAGTGGATTATAAGGTTCACGCGGTTCATGACCACGTCGAAGTGCCTATACCAAGGATTGCCTCACTAGATGAGCTTGATTTAAGTAAAATATATCAAATGAATTCATATACGACTAAGGCCTTTGACGAAGAGCATCTAATACCATATATGAAGAACTCTGTCTTTAAGAGATGGAACGATGACTTTGCTGATATCAATAGCATAAAGACCTCGAAGCTAGTCGGTATAAATGAAATAATCCATAAGCTTGGTATTGATATAAAAGACACCATAAGCTTTGGCGACAGTGAAAATGATCTTGAGATGATTAAGGGTACTGGCGCCTCAGTTGCTATGGCTAATGCCATGCCTATAATCAAAGAGGCAGCGACTTTTATCACCAAGGATTGCGACGAGTCAGGAGCGGCTCACTTTATTGAAAATTACCTCTTATAACTTGATTTTTTCCATGCTTTGTGATAAAATTCAAGAAGAATTTAAAACAAAAGAGGTTTATATATGTCAAATAAAAAAACTGTTATAAAATCACTCGCGATGATATCCGTCTTCACGCTAATCAGCAAGATCATGGGCTTCTTCAGGGAGACAATGATCGCATCGAAGTACGGTGCCAATCTCGAGACCGATATGTATACTGCTGCGACTACCGCAGTTATCTTTTTGATAGGAGCACTTGGTAGTGGCTTAAACACTACGCTTGTGCCGATATTTTCAGAGGTAGAAGAGAAAGAAGGCAAAAGAGGTAAATTAAAATTCATGAACAAAATCATGAACATCATCGGCCTCATCGCCTTAATCCTTTGCGCTTTGTCATACATCTTTGCTCCGCAAATTACTAAGCTTATAGCGAAGGGCTTTACTGGCGAGACGCTTGCCTACACAGCCTACCTAATGAGAATAGGTGTGCCTATCATTTTATTTTTGTCAATCACATATATTTTCTCGAGCTTTTTGCAATCAGAAAACGTTTTTGGTCCTTATGCCATCATGGGCATACCATACAATCTAGTATTCATCATCTTCTTAATCTTCTTTGCGAGAAGAGGCAATATCGATCTATTGATGTTCGTTAGCGTTATAGCTGCGTCCATGCAATTTTTGATTCAGCTTCCTGCCGTTAAGCACAAGAGATACAGATATTCACCCGATCTTGACTTCAAAGACCCTTATGTAGCGAAGATGTTTAAGCTTATCGTACCTATACTTATAGGCTCGAGCGCATATCAAATCAACTTAGTTGTAGACAAAACACTGGCCTCAGAGCTAGTTAGTGGATCAATCTCGGTACTAAACTATTCGTCTAAGATATATCTTATGATTATATCTGTCTTTGTCATGGCACTAACAACTGTAATCTTCCCAAAACTATCGTCATCAATGATTAGAAACGAAAGTCAAGAGATCAGAAGCATAATCAGTGAAAGTGTCGATATCGTTGCACTTATCACTCTTCCAGCAACTTTTGCAATAGTTTTTTTAAGCTATCCGATAGTTGAGATACTTTTCCAAAGAAATATGTTTAACGAAACAGCCACACTGATGACCTCAGGCGCACTAACATTCTACATTTTAGGACTTTTCTTTGCCTCATTAAGAATGATATTTGAAAAAGTATTTTACTCGATGCAAAAGACTAAAGTGCCGATGATCAATGGACTTATAGCTGTCGCAGTAAACATCGCCTTTGACATAATACTAGTTAAGTTTATGCAGCACAAAGGCCTTGCCCTAGCTACATCGATCTCATCATTAGTTTCAGCAATCACACTATATATCTCGCTTAAGAAAGTTTATCCAGATATAGAGATCAAAGACAATCTAATTTCACTTATAAAGATACTAGCAGCCTCCATCATCATGGCGCTAGCAATGTATTTACTATTTACTCTCGGCGTAAAAGTTTTGGGAGAAAAGAAAATAATCAAATTTTTAATGATGGCTATATCAGGCGTCATTGCCCTAGTCATCTACGTAATATCACTTAAGGCGCTAAAGGTTCACGCTTTAGACGCTGTACTAAACTATAAAAGGAGGAATAATGAAAAATAAAGAACTACTAAAACGCTTTTTACCCTACTTTAAAAAATATAGAAAAATTCTCTTCATAGACTTGTTCTGCGCTGTATTAACTACAGTGTGTGAACTAGTCTTTCCTTTATTATTAAGAAGCATAACTAATACGGCTGCACAAGACATTTTGCTTTTAACAAATGAGTACATTTTAAAAGTAGCTGGACTTTACTTCGCACTGCGCGTAGTTGAGATAGTTGCTCAATTCTACATGACTAAGGTCGGTCACATCATGGGCGCCTACATCGAAAAAGACATGCGTAGCGATGCCTTTGCCCATTTGCAGCACCTATCAGACAGCTACTACAATAATACTAAGGTCGGTCAAATCATGGCCAGAATCACACATGACCTCTTCGACGTAACTGAGTTCGCTCACCATTGTCCTGAAGAGTTTTTAATTGCTATATTCAAGATAATTATTTCATTTGCAATTTTAATTAAGATCAATGTTTTATTAACAGTGCTAATGTTTATCATGATACCTATAATGATATATGCGTCAAGCTCATACAATCGCAAGATGCGCCGCGCCTTTAAGGAGCAAAGAGATCACATAGGCGACTTAAACTCAGGACTTGAGGACTCGCTACTTGGCTCAAAAGTAGTTAAATCCTTTGCGAATGAAGATGTAGAAGTCGAAAAATTTGAAAAAGATAACGATAAATTCCTTGAGATTAAAAAGAAGAGATACACATATATGGCAGGCTTTGGTACTGTAAACAGAATCTTCGATGCCATCATGTACACCATGATAATTACTTTGGGCGGCTTTTTAATGCAAGCTGGGAAGATATCAGCTGGTGACATGATTGCCTATGTATTATTCGCGACAAGTTTACTCACAACTATAAAAAGGATAGTCGACTTCATGGAGAACTTCAACGCCGGCATGACTGGCATAGAGCGTTTCATCGAGATTATGGATACAGATGTCGATATCTTTGACAAAGAAGATGCCATCGAACTAAAAGATGTCAAGGGTAAAATCGAGTTTAAAGACGTTAGCTTCACTTACCCTGATGACAAAAATAAAGTTCTTTCTAATGTCAATCTAGTGGTTAATGAAGGCGATTCCATCGCCATAGTTGGACTATCTGGTTCAGGTAAAACGACTCTAGTTAACTTGATACCTCGCTTCTACGATGTTACAAGCGGAGAAATTTTGATAGACGGCAAGAACATTAAAGACTTCACACTTAAGTCGCTAAGACAAAATATCGGCTCGGTTCAACAAGAAGTCTACCTATTTAGTGGCACTATACTTGAGAATATCAAATATGGCAAGATCGATGCAAGTAAGGATGAAATCATTGAGGCAGCTAAACTTGCTGGCGCTTATGACTTTATTATGGAGCTTAAAGATGGCTTCAATACCTATGTTGGCGAACGTGGCGTAAAGCTATCAGGTGGTCAAAAGCAAAGGATAGCTATAGCAAGAGTATTCTTGAAGAATCCAAAAGTGCTTATACTTGATGAGGCAACATCGGCTCTTGACAACACTAGCGAAAGACTTATACAAGAGTCACTCGAAAAGCTATCTAAAGGCAGAACGACACTTACTATTGCCCATAGGCTCTCAACTATTAAAAACGCTAAAACAATCATCGTCCTTACAGATGACGGCATAAAAGAAACTGGTACGCACGATGAGCTTATGTCGAAGAAAGGGCTTTACTACGAGCTTTATACTGGCTCACTTCTTGATCTAAAATGATTTAATACATTTGTAACCTCTAATAAACTAGCTTTATGATATAATAAAGGTAGAATCATAGTAAAGGAGGAAAACATATGAAAAAAAGAATGATAAGCGCCCTATTATTGATATGCATTTTGCTATCAAGCACAGCCATGGCAATTGGTGTAGATAAATTAAAAGGTCACTGGGCAGAGAAAAAGATTGAAGATAAATTTATGAAGAAGTACTTTACAGAGCTTGCTAAAGATAATTATGCAAAGTTCGAGCCAAACGCTCCGCTTGAAGCAAAGCAATTTGCAAGTGCACTGGAAAAGTTATCGAACGAATACGGCGACTTCAAAGTAAGTATATATGGTGACTCCAACTATCTTACAAGAGAATCAATGATTGACTACATCTTTGACGGTGTGAAGAACATAAAATTCGCTCGTAGCGAAGAAAAAGACATTGACTTCACTGACATTGAAAAGATGGACAAGATTAAAAAAGAAAAGTTAAAATACCTTGTAAATAAAGGCATAGTATATGGCAATGGCGATAAAAAATATGCGCCAGAAAAAAAGCTATCACAAGTAGAAGGAGTTTTGATCGTGCAAAGAATACACAAGATTTTTAAGGATAACGAAGGCGAAAAGACCGCCAAAAACCTATCCTTTGATGTACAAAACATCTCCGAAGGTTTAAGCAACAATGGCGAATCGATCTTCTATAAAAAGGTCGGCGACCAAATCCTAATCACATTCACAATGAAATTCCCTAACCCAGGATACACAGTTGGCGTAGAAAAAGTACTACTTAAGGATAATAAGATAAGTATCTATCCGCAAGTCGTTGCACCGGGACCAACAACCATAACCCTACAAGTCATAGCGTACAAAACAGTTACACTTGCACTAAACGCAGAAGAAACAGGCGACGGACCATTCGATATAAAAGTTATTGGTAATGAGAATAACAATATTGAGATTAACACAAGATAATAGAAATAAAGATATAGCACTTCATCTCTAGTAGATGAGGTGCTTTTTCATTCGAATTTTTAAAACTTAAGAAAATATTAAGATTCTCTTAAGAAAAAATTAAGATTTATATATTATAATAGTCTTAAGAAGGGATGATTATATGTATAAGGAAAGAGAAAATAAAAAAGCTTACATAAATAGAAATAGAAAGGTCAAACAAAAAAGAAAGAGAAGAAAGATATTTTTCCTAATTATAATTTTCGCCATTTGCGTATTTTTTGGCAAAAATATATTTAAAAGAGCCTACGGAAGGCTTTACTCTTTAGTAGAAAGAAGCGAACTTGCTAAACTTATAGATCCTAGTCCATATACGACTATAAAGATGGATACGAACGAAAATTATAACGGCGTTGGTCAAGAAAAAATAAGTGGCGAAGGCTATTTATCAAAGTTCACAACAGTGGATGCGAATAAAAAGATTTATACCGAGTATAAACAAAATTTAGAGCCATGGAAGGACAATGAGTATTGGAACGGCAATATGGAAGACTACGGCTGCGGCATCACCGCCATGTCCATAGTTTTGTCGGGCTACGGTCAAAATCTTACGCCAGAGGATCTTCGCGAGAAGTACTACCCTCGCCTCGACTACACAAAACTTTCGAAAGAGCTAAAGAGTTACGGTGTCGACAATACAGACTTTTATTTTGACGCAAAATCTTTATCGAGCGAGAGCATCATTGAACATCTTAAAACGAATAGACCCATCATCGTATGTATATGGAATAAACCAGAGGAGAATCGCTTCACGAGTAAGTCGCACTACATGGTTCTCTTAGCTGCGACAGACGATGGCAAAGTCTATATTTCAAACCCTAATGGCGAAGAGGATAACTACAGAAGCTCGGGCTGGTACTATATCGACGAGATTCTGCCCTACCTTGCCAAGGCAATGTATATCACGTCATACTAATAGAAAACACCTTATCATGCACGATAAGGTGTTTTTTTGTATTTATTTACTTTTAATTAATTGATACGCCCTTCTCTCGTCACCACTTTTTAGATGAATGATGCCCGTATAAGTAAAGCCTAATTTATTAAGAAGAGTGCGCATGATATTGTTATCTTCGTGCGTATCGATGCGGATGTTCTCTGTACTAGCAAAAGCAAAATCTATAGCATCCTTAAGTAAGTTTCTTCCCTTGCCAAGGCTAGCAATTCTATGAATGACAGCGTATGGCTCATCGTTAAGCCACGCGCCTTGAATTTCTTCGTAAGTCTCTTCACCAGAAAAGCTAAGCATAAAGACTCCATATATCTCATCGGCGCACGCTACATATAATTCGCCCCTATTAATATCATCTAAAAGCGTTTCTTCGTCAGGGTATTTGTCGCTCCACTGGTGCATGTTGCCATCCTCACGCATCTTCATCTTTGCTGCCTCATATATCGGCATGATGCTAATAAGATCATTTTTATTTGCTCTTCTAATCATTAGACCACCTCTATGTATCATAACCACCGGCGTAGCCGGTGGTTTGCTCTGCCCCTGCAAGGGGCTTTTACCTGCTGTGCACCTTGTGCACGTTGAAAGTCTACCACTTGCACTACTTTCTCAACTGACGCTAAAGCGCCTCTTTACTTCTTTTTACTTATTTGTCTTTTCTCCAGTGAATGGATCTATATATTCTTTAAGACTTATTTGATCTTTTGTAAAATCTTCTTTAAGTTGATTGCGTATATACTCTTGTATCTTTTTAGCATTTTTTTCCTGCTGTATCTACGTAGTAGCCTCTGCACCAGAAATTTCTGTTGCCATATTTATATTTCAAACTGGCATGTCTATCGAATATCATTAGACTACTTTTTCCTTTTAAATATCCCATAATTTCTGAAACACTAAATTTTGGTGGTATTTTTACTAACATATGAATGTGGTCTGGACACAGTTCTGCCTCTATTATCTCTATTCCTTTTCTTGACAAAAGGTCTCTTAATATTTTTCCTATATCTTCTTTTATTCTTCCGTAAATTATTTGCCTTCTATATTTTGGCGCAAATACAATATGGTATTTACAATCCCAAGTTGTATGTGATAAAATATTCTTATCCAATTGGATTAACTCCTTTCTGATATTTATTGTAGTTTGGTAGACTATTTTTATTATATCATGAAAGGAGTTTTAACTTGAAGCTAAAGCTACTGATTCCCCCAGCATAGCTGGGGGTTTTATTGTGGTCAACCCACAACAAAAAAAGCAGCCACATGGCTGCTTTTAATAAGTTTATCTAAATTACTTTAATGTAACTTTTGCTCCAACTTCTTCAAGTTTCTTCTTCATCTCGTCAGCTTCTGCCTTTGGTGCAGCTTCTTTGATTGTCTTAGGAGCTCCGTCAACTAAGTCCTTAGCGTCCTTTAATCCTAAGCCAGTGATTTCTCTAACTACTTTGATAACTTTGATCTTTTCAGCGCCAGCTTCTTCAAGAACTACATCAAAATCTGATTTTTCTTCTGCTGCTGGAGCTGCTCCGCCTGCTGCTGGAGCTGCTGCAACTGCTACTGGAGCTGCTGCTGATACTCCGAATTCTTCTTCTAGTGCTTTAACTAGTTCTGATAATTCTAAAACTGTAAGTGATTTTACTTCTTCAATTAAATTTGTAACTTTTTCTGACATTATAAATACCTCCAAAAAATTTTTATTTATGCTTCTGCTGCTTTCTTTTCAGCAATTTGGTTAAGAGCTACAACTAAGCCCTTCATAGTTCCATTTAATACATTTGCAAAACCTTGGATTGGTCCATTTAAGCCGCCAAGTACTTTTGCGATAAGAACTTCCTTCGATGGTAGTTCTGATAATTGTTTTAATTGATTTACATCAAATATGTCTTTATCAACTAAACCGATTTTGATTTCAAGTTTGTCATTTTCTTTAGCAAACTTGTAAGCTACTTTTGCAGCTGAACTTGGATCGTCATATGCAAATGCAACAGCATTTGTTCCTTCCAAGTACTCATCTAAGCCTTCAACGCCAAATTCGTGTAGAGCAAATCTAAGCATAGTGTTTTTGTAAACTTTATACTCAACATTGCTTTCTCTGCATTGCTTTCTTAAATCAGTAACATCTGCAACGTTTAATCCTTTATAGTCCATAAGAACTATGGATTCTGATTTTTCAAGTTTTTCTTTAATTTCTTGAACAACTTGTTTCTTTTGTTCTAAAACATGTTCTTTCACTATTTCACCTCCACTGGAAAAATAGGAACCTTAGCTTATTGCTAATCCCGTTTATAATCTATGTCAATAAAAAACCCTCTTATAGACATAAGGGGGTTGATACTGGCTTATCATATCCTCGGTAGGTAATTAAGCTTTACGCACCTACTGTCTACGGTTTATATATTCCTATTAAATTAACTCTGTTAACTAGTTTATTATATCAAAAGTTTTCTGAAAAGTCAATACTTTATTCAGTAATTTTTGAGCTATTTACTTTTACTCCAGGACCCATAGTCGAAGTAAGTGTAACAGATCTTAAATACTTTCCTTTTGCTGCAGCTGGTTTTGCTTTGATTATAGCTGACATGATAGCATTAAAGTTTTCTTGAAGCTTTTCTGGACCAAATGATACTTTACCTATTGGGCAGTGAATGATGTTTGCTTTGTCCAAACGATATTCAACTTTACCTGCTTTAATATCTTTGATAGCCTTTTCTAGTTCAAATGTAACTGTTCCTGACTTAGGGTTTGGCATTAAGCCCTTAGGACCTAGAACCTTACCTAGTCTACCGATAAGACCCATAGTATCTGGTGTAGCAACGATTACGTCGAAATCAAACCAGTTTTCTTTTTGGATCTTTTCAACCATGTCTTCTGCTCCAACGAAGTCTGCGCCTGCTTCTCTAGCTTCTTCTTGCTTGTCTGCCTTAGCGATAACTAAAACTTTTTTAGTTTTACCTGTACCGTGTGGTAGAACTACTGCGCCTCTAACTTGTTGGTCAGCATATCTTGAGTCAACACCTAATCTGCAGTGTAGTTCAACAGTTTCATCAAATTTTGCCTTAGCTGTCTTAATAACAACACCTATGGCTTCATCTGATTCGAAGTATTCATTTTTATCGAATTCTTTTAAACTGTCTTGGTATTTTTTACCTCTTTTTGCCATTTTCTAACCTCCTTGTGGTAATAACGAATTTTCTCCCACCTAATAAGTAGAATTATTCTTCTACTTCAACGCCCATACTTCTTGCAGTTCCAGCAACCATGCTCATAGCTGCTTCTACACTTGCTGCATTTAAGTCTGGCATCTTCATTTCTGCGATCTCCTTAACTTGATCTTTTGTAAGCTTAGCTACTTTCTTCTTGTTTGGTTCGCCTGAACCGCTTTGAATGTTAAGAGCTTTCTTGATCAATACTGGAGCTGGTGGTGTCTTTGTGATAAAAGTAAATGATCTGTCTTGATATACAGTTAAAACAACTGGTATGATTAGACCTACTTTATCTTGAGTCTTAGCATTGAACTCCTTTGTAAATTGCATAATATTTACGCCGTGTGGTCCAAGTGCAGTTCCTACCGGTGGTGCAGGTGTAGCTTTTCCAGCCGGTATTTGAAGTTTGACAATTGCGCTAACTTTTTTTGCCATATTCGCACCTCCTCGATTTTTGTGCTTTACGCACTTTTATATATTATCTTTATGATAATAGCTATTTTGTGATAGGGCTTACTTGATAGTATTCAAACTCTACAAGTGTGTCCCTACCAAACATATTAACAGAGCACTTTATAGTGCCAGCGTCTTCATTAACTGTGTCAACTATCGCTTCGAAGCCCTTAAATGGTCCGTCTGTAACGGCTAGGTGATCTCCGTGTTTGTAGTTAACGTCCTTCTTAGTATCATCTATGATGGACTTAGTGTGGACGCCTAAGTTATAAAGCTCTTTCTCTGTCAATGGTATAGGCTTTGATTGTGGTCCAACAAAACCTGTTACTCCTCTGGTATTTCTAACTAAATACCATGATTTATCGTTGATAATCATCTTGACTAGCACGTAGCTGGGGAATATCTTTCTGGATTTGATTTTTTTGACGCCATCCTTTTTTTCTACGTATTCTTCTGTAGGCACTTCAACTTTAAAAATACCGTCAGCTGTGCCACGATTAACTATCATCTTTTCAATTGTAGCTTTTACCTTATTTTCATATCCTGAATACGTATGGATTACATACCATTTGGCATCGGCTTCTCTATCTGATAAATCGATAGAATTAGCCTTGTTTTCATTTAAATCTAAATCGCTCATTACTATTTAATAATTTGTTTAAATATAGCGCCAATTCCCAAGTCGATAAGGTATACTAATGCAGCTACAGCCACACTAATTCCAATTACAACTAATGTGTAATTAACTAAATCTTTCTTGCTAGGCCAAATAACTTTTCTCATTTCAGCTTTAACGCCTTTTAAGAAATTACTTGTTTTACCTTTCTTTTCTACTTCTGCCATGTTATCAACTCCTAAAAATTATTTTGTTTCTTTATGTGCTGTGTGCTTCTTGCAGAACTTACAGTACTTTTGAAGTTCAATTCTTTCAGTAGTGTTCTTCTTATTCTTCTTAGTTGTGTAATTTCTTTGATTGCATTCTGTGCAAGCTAATACGACCTTTTCTCTCATTTATAAACACCTCCTACTCATATAATACTCTAAAAAGTATTATACAACTACCTATATATATTATCGTAGTTTCGTCAATTTGTCAAGCTTTTTTTAAATTATTTTGATATAAAATTTATAAAATTTAATTTTAGCTCTTACTATATTAATTAATATTAATTATTATCATAACTATAGTAGTCATCTTCACCTTTATTAACGTTATCATTTAAGCAGCCATACTTAGCGCGAAGACGTATGTCTCCTTCCCATCCATGGTTCTTAGCAAGAGTATCGTCATCTACTAAAAAGTAATCATATCTAAGTATATCTGTTCCGTCATGTGTCACAGGGTCATCCCATGTAGTGTCGACGTGATATATCTTTCCATCAACATTAACAAGGTTCCACCCGTGTGGGCCAGTCGATTGATTGCTGGTAGCTTCACCTACCACCATCTTAGTACTAAGGCCACAAGCTTTAGCTAGTATGTTGAAAGCGCCTGCATATGCTTGGCACACTCCCTCTCCGCCTCTAAATATTGATATAGGGCTGTAAGCATTTACGCCGCCTTGCATAATGTATTCAACATTCATAAAGTCATTGCCGCTTGCGTAACGAGCGTTATTAACTATCCAATCATGTATATATTTTACTTTTTCGTAATCACTCATGCCCGTAGTTTGATATTTGATACTATTAATTGTATCTTTTACATCCTGTCCTTCAGCTGCACTCATTATATAATTTAATTGTAATGTAACTGTATTTTTTGTATAGGTATAAAAGAATGTATTGTTATTAAAAAATAGCGCTTCTGGTTTTCCCATAGTTTGGCTTGTTAGCATCGCAGCTATTTCGCCAGGATCAGTTTTATCATTTTTCTTTTTATGATAAGTAAATGTAGGCTTTTGATTTTCTATAGCCTTAAGTAAGCCCCATAATTGTGGATCGCCCTTATATGCTACTTCGCCAAGTGGTCTATACCTAAGCATATAGCCTTCTAAATCAAAATTTTCATTAAAGTCAAAGTAAAAATCATAATCCGCCATCGCCTTATAAAGATCGTCAATATTTAGTTTTATAGATTTATTTTCTATATTATATAATATAGAAGTAAATTCTGCTCTGCTAAGGCCCTTATTTGGATTCATTCTGTTTCTTGTATCACCATTAATCAAGCCCATCTCTTTAAGTACGGCTATGTCTCTATATCTTCTTATCTCTGCATTATCAGCAAAGCTTAATTGATATTGCTGTTCTTTATATGGGAATAATTGTGCTAAAAGTCCAAAGGCTTCATCTCTTGTAATAGCTTCTTCTGGCTTAAAAGTTTCAATATTGCCTAAGATCCTCATACCTATAAGATCTTCAAAGGCTTTTCTATACCAAGCACTTGTGGGAACGTCTTTTGTGTCAATTTCTGGAACTTCTATCAAATCCATTCCTTTCATACTTGTTATTATTTGTATAAACTCTGCTCTAGTTAATTTTTTATCTGGTTTGAAGTATCCGTCCTTATATCCATTGATTATATCATTATCTGCGGCCCACTCGATATATTCCTTAGCCCAATGACCGTTAATATCTTTAAATGTCTGTGCATCAGCTTTATTAGTAAGTGTAAATACAAGCACAAGAGCTAGTATTGCGATTGTAATTTTTTTCTTCATAAGTCTCCTCCGCAAATTTATTTTATAAATCTAAATCCTTCAATTTTTCTAGTTCTGCTTCATCGATGCCGGATATTTTCATATTGTTAATCATATTGATTTTCTTAGAAATTCTTTTTTGTGTACGCTTAGAATTTTCTATCTCTATAGCGAGCTCCCTTGAGCTAAGTCTTGAGGCGCCTCTTTGAAAGATAAGGCTTTGCTCGGCAAGGTCACTTGTCGCGACTCTTATTCTATAGCCATAAGGCATATTAGCTACTTCCCTCTCAATATATGAGTCTGCCGTGATATTCTCCTTAGTAAAAACTATCTCAAGGCCCTTTACTATTTTCTTTTCGCCTTGATTACCTTTAATCAGGTGACCATCGTAGACAAGTATGATACGCTCTTTATTGTAGCGCATGTACTCTTCTAAGATATTCTCCAGCTCATCACGAGCGGCCTCTAGCGACTCTTCCTTCCTATCTCTCAAATGCTCCCATGAGTTGATGACGTTGTAGCCGTCAACGTAGAGTATTTGCCTAAGCTTTTTCTTTTTCATCCTTCTGTCTTAAAATTTCATACATGGCAATGGCTGCCGCATTTGACGCGTTTAATGAGTTTGTCTTGCCAAACATAGGTAGGCTAATTATAGCATCGCAGTTCTTTTTAACAAGATCTGATAGTCCTTTGCCTTCTGATCCAACTACAAGCGCAACCGGGCCTAATAGATTTGCTTTTGTGTATTTTTGGCCATCCATATCAAGTCCGTATATCCATACATTTCTTTCTTTAAGCTCTTTAATCGTTTGATTAAGGTTAGTTACGTTAACAACTATCATGTTATCAACTGCTCCTGCTGAAGCCTTGTAAACTGTTTCGTTAACCATAGCGGATCTTCTCTTTGGGATGATAACCGCGTGAACGCCAGCGCACTCAGCTGTTCTAATGATTGCGCCTAGGTTATGAGTATCTTCAATACCATCTAAAATTACAAAGAAAGGGTCCTCGCTTTTTTCCTCTGCAAGCTTAAATCCATCTTCAAGCGTTTTATATTCAAAACCTGCTGTGAATGCGACAACACCTTGATGCACTTCACCCTTTGCTAACGAGTCAAGCTTTTCTCTCTCAACTCTTTGTACTATGACGCCATGTTCATTTGCAAGGCTTAAGATTCTGCCGATTGAACCCTTTAGTTCTCCTTTTTGCACATATAATTTGTCGATGGCCCTGCCATTCTTCAAAAGTTCCATAACGGGATTTCTTCCGTATATATATTGTTCTTCCAATTTAATCCTCCAAACATAATTTAACTAGATCCAGTAGTCTAGTGTATTCTTTCTTCAAAAATAGATATGCAATGAGAGCTTCAAAGCCTGTTGACACCTTGTATGCACTGTTGTCTGTATTCTTTGGTGCCTTATGTGACTTATGGTTTCTGGCTCTTTTAAATACATAAAGTTCGTCCTCTGTTAGCTCGTCTTTGATCTTCTCAAAGGCATCTCTTTGCGCATAAGCACTTACATACTTTGTCGATAGCTTTTGCAGCTCGTGCGCCTTTAGCGGCTCTTTCGCGATGTAGTAGCGCACAAAGAGCTCGTAGACAGCGTCGCCAATGTAGGCAAGCCTTATTGGGCTCATCTCATTAATCTCAGCATCACTGTAGTCAATACCGAAAAGCTCGGTTATATCTAGATCCTTTCCCATCTTTGTCCGTCTTTGCTATCTATAATCTTTATGCCCATGGCTAGTAAATCGTCCCTAATCTTGTCAGCCTTGGCATAATCTTTATTTGCTCTTGCTTCATTTCTCTCGTCTATCATCTTTTTAATCTTTTCTTCATCTTCGCCAAGTGATTCTTCTTCATCGCCAGCTTTCATCACCGCTTCACTATCGTCAAGGCCAAGAACTTTTAGTAAATCATTTAATTTATCTTCTATATATTTTGCGCTTTCATAATCATCGTCTTCAAGCTTATTAATTATCTTAACAATATTGAAAATGCATGTAAGTGCGTCAGCTGTATTAAAATCGTCGCTCATAGCGGCTATAAAAGCAGCTACTTCATTGTCAATGTCTTTGATGATCTCATCTGAAGCTTTTTTGCCTGTATCTTTAATCGCTTCAAGTCTCTTAAGAGCGTTGTGTATCCTCTTAACAGAGTTTTTCGCTCCGTCCATGCCTTCTTTAGTGAAGTTCATAGGCTTTCTATAATGAGTTGACAAGATAAAAAATCTTACCGTATCCTTGTCATAATCGTCAAGCAAATCCTTAAGCAAAATGAAATTGCCTAGTGATTTACTCATCTTTTTGCCATCAACATTGACCATGCCATTGTGTAGCCAATACTTTGCGAATGGCTTTCCTGTTAGAGCCTCACTTTGTTGAATTTCATTCTCATGGTGAGGAAACTCTAAATCGCTGCCGCCAGCGTGTATATCAAGCGTATCACCTAAGATTGCCCTACTCATAGCCGAGCACTCAATGTGCCAGCCAGGTCTACCTTCGGACCATGGTGATGCCCAGTGCGGTTCATTTGGTTTAGCCTTCTTCCAAAGAGCGAAGTCTAATGGATTTTTCTTCTTTTCATTTATATCGACTCTCATGCCCGAGATAAGGTCATCGATGTTCTTCTTAGAAAGTTTTCCGTAGTCCTTCGCCTTAGTAGTGTCGAAGTAAACATCGCCATCTGACTCGTATGCAGCGCCCTTATCAACAAGCGCCTTGACAAAGTCTATGATCTCATCCATATGTTCAGTTGCTCTTGGATTTATATTGTCATAGTCATAAATACCAAGCCTACCCGCAACATCTTTGAAGCGCTCGATGTACTTTTCAGCCACTTCGTTCGAAGTGATACCGCTTTCGTTCGCTTTATTAATTATCTTATCGTCTACGTCAGTGAAGTTAAAAACATACTTTACGTCGTAGCCCATGAATATCAAAAATCTTCTAACTGTATCAAATACAACTAAAGGTCTGGCATTGCCTACATGTATGTCGTTATAAACAGTAGGACCACAACAATAAAAGTTCACCTTAGTATCATTTATAGGTTTAAACTCTTCTACTAATCCTGATAATGTGTTGTGTAATTTAATCATAATTGCCTCCTTATATAATAATATAGATATTTTATCATAAATACGGTTTTTAGTCAATGACTTCGGTAGCATTAAGAGTGAGTGGCTTACACGATGTTTATGGTCTTTGCGATATAAAATAATATACTTTGGGTAAAATTATTATAGATATATAAGGGGGTGTTATACTTGGCTAAGCAATATACAAAAAATTTAATTAAAAGAGAGTTTTTACTATTAGCAGAAGAGAAAAGCTTAAAAAATATAACTATAGCTGAACTCGCTGATAGATGTGAAATCAACAGAAACACTTTCTACTACCATTATGAAGACATATACATGCTCATAAAAGAGATACTTAACGATGAACTCGCTAAGGTTGATGAAGAGTTCAACTACACGAACTCGTGGGAGAATAGCCTTTTACAAGCAGTTAGCTTTATATTAAATAATAAAAAGGCAACGCTAAGTATATTTAAGTCCATTGACAAAGCTGAGCTTGATAATTACCTATTCAAAGTTTGTGAATCGGTAATGAGTAAATATGTGGAGAATGAAGTAAAGACTAAAAACATTAATGCTAAGGGTGCAGATAAAGAGCTCATAATAGACTTTTATAGAGCAGCTCTAGTTGGTCTACTCGATAAGTGGATACAAGACGGGATGAAAGAGTCACCTGAATACATTATCACTAGGATAGGTTCTCTTTTTGATGGCAACATAGAAAGGTCTTTAAGAATAAGTGAAAAATTAGACAAATAAAATAAATTGTTTAAAAAATGTGTAAAGATATATTAAAATACAAAATTTACACATTTTTTTATTTTATATAAACCTTAGTCAAAAGTAATCAATAGGTCAAAGCTTAGTCAGCAAATGCCGTTTAACCAGTGATTTACACATTTATACAGGGTATGATATTAATACAAGAAAAATAAAAGTATTAAATGGAGGTAAAATTATGGAAATTAAAACTTTTGACGAAAGACTTAAACTTGGTAACGGTGACTACGACAGACTAGTCAACTCAAGAAAACCAAAGGGAATTGAAAACAAGAAGGCTTATATTGTAGGCACAGGAATTGCAGGACTAAGTGCTGCTGGATTTTTAATTAAAGATGCTAAGATGGATCCATCTAAGATTACTTTCTTAGAAAAAGATGACATCGCAGGCGGTGCTCTTGATGGTAAAGTAATTAATGAGCTTGGTTATGTAGCAAGAGGCGGACGTGAAACTGGTCATCACTTCGAGTGCTTGTGGGACTTATTTAGTGTAGTTCCTTCAAGAGAAGATCCAAATATGTCCGTACTTGACGACTTATACTACACAAACCTTGATGACCCTAACTACAGTAACTGCAGAATTACAAAAAATCAAGGTGAAAGATATGATAACGCTAAATTTAATTTATCAAAAGACGTTATAAAAGAGATACTACATTTAGTTGCAACACCAGATAAGGAGCTAGAAGGAGTTTCTGTTGAAGATGTTTTCTCCGAAGAATTTTTAGAAAGCGATTTCTGGACTTACTATAGAACAATGTTTGCTTTCGAAAATTGGCATTCAGCACTAGAATTAAAATTATATGTGAACAGATTTATACATCACGTAGGAGGACTTCCTGATTTATCTGCACTACAATTCACAAGATACGACCAATATGAATCGCTAGTTGTCCCTCTAATGAAGTGGCTTAAAGATAAAGGAGTTAAAACAGAATACAACTATAACGTTATCGATGTAGACTTTGAAATTAGTGATACAAAGAAAGTTGCTAAGAAGATAGTTGCAGTTGACACTAAAACTGGCGAAGACAAATCTATAAACCTTAATGAAGACGATTTACTATTCATCACAACTGGATCTATAGTTGAAGCATCTGTTTATGGTAGCAACGATACACCTGCTATAAAAGAAGAAAATACAGAAGAAAGCTTTAGACTATGGAAAAATATTGCTAAGAAGTCAGATGACTTTGGTAAGCCAGAAGTATTTGCTTCAGATGTTGACAAAACTAACTGGGAATCAGCAACTGTAACTGTTAAGAGTAAAGAGATAGCAAAATACATTGAAAATATAACTAAGAGAAGCCCATATACAGGTAAAGTTGTTACTGGCGGTATCGTTACTTGTCTTGACTCAAGCTGGCTAATGAGCTGGACTATCAACAGACAAGGCCAATACATCGGTCAACCTGAAGATGAAATTGCAGTTTGGGTTTACTCGTTATTTACTGACAAAGAAGGCGACTACATCAAAAAGACTATGCACGAATGCACTGGTGAAGAAATAGCTAAAGAATGGTTATACCACATAGGTGTTCCTGTTAGTGATATTGATAGACTTGCTAAAGAAACAAAAACTATCCCAGTATTTATGCCATATATCACGGCACAATTCATGCCAAGAAGCTTTGGTGACAGACCTTATGTAGTTCCAAAGAACGCAGTTAACTTTGCCTTCCTTGGTCAATTCGTGGAAACACTTGACAATCCTGGTCGTGACACAGTATTTACTACTGAATACTCAGGTAGATGCGCTATGGAAGCTGTTTATGTACTAACAGGCGTTGAAAAGAAAGTTCCCGAAGTGTTCGCTTCAAGATATGACGTAAGATATATGCTTGCCGCTGTAAGCGCACTAAACGATGGAGAAAAACCAGATATTGATGTGCCATTTACTAAGAAAATGCTAGCTAAGAAACTTATCAATGGCACCGAAGTAGAAGAAATGCTTAAAGAATACAATCTTATATAGACTGCGCTCATAAGAAGAGCTGCGAAATATTTCGCAGCTCTTCTTTTTATGCATTGCTATTTTATTTTTTCTCATTAACTACCTTAGTTAAAAGGTATCTCTCCTTGCCAATGGTCTTCTTGCCATACTCAATCGCGCCTGTCGGGCACTTCGCGATGCATGATGCGCAGTGAGTGCACTTGCCGTTCCAAACTGGGTAGCCGTCCTTGTAAGTAATGTTATTTAAAACGCAATTCTTAGCACAAAGGCCGCACTTGATGCACTTGTCTGTGTAATAAAATTTTTTGTCACTCACTATGAACTTGAAGAAAAACTTATTAACAAGGCTTGACTCAATTTTGCCAGCAAAGTCGCTCTTCACTTCAGGAAAATTTTTGCCCTCTTTGATAATGGCTGCTGCCTCATCAATCTTTGCCTTTGCTTCATCAATTAACTTTCTATTGTGCTCGTCGGAGTCAAGATTGAATAGCATCAAATAATTTTCTGGCATCTTTATGCCATAAAGGCCTTTAAAATTTAGTCCAAGCTTTTTAGTATTTTCTCTAATGTATTTCTCTGCGTTTCCACATGAGTCGCCATAGTTTAAAATTACGTAGATCTCTTTCGATTCAGTAAAGGTGCAGCCCAATAAATACTCCGACAAAAATCTTGGCACGCGCCAGCTATATGTAGGTGCGACTAAGACGAAAGGCTTTTCTGAATGAAAAGTCTCAGCCTTGCCATTCTTTATATATGTGAATAGATTTAGCGCTTCATCGTCCAATGCTTCTGACAATTTTTTCGCTATGTATTCACTATTACCCGTTCCTGAAAAATATAGTATCATATCTGCTCCTTTACTCTCTTACTAATAAGGCTAGGGCTTCGGCATGGCTTGTCTTAGGGAAGTTATCAAATACTTCCACTAGCTTTATCTTGTAGCCTGCCTCTATAAATTCTTTCAAGTCGTTTACATGCGTTTTTGGGTTACATGAGACGTAAATTATCTTTTCTGCCTTATAATCGATTAGCTTCTTTAAGGCTTTTGGATGAACTCCTTCGCGCGGTGGGTCTATGACGATGGCGTCTGGTCTTTCTTCTACCTCGTCTATAACTTTTAAAACGTCTCCATTAATTACTTCTACGTTAGCTATGCCATTTAACTCGCATGTTTGGCGCGCCTTTCTCGATGCTTCTTCGACTATTTCTATAGAATAAACTTTTTTTGCCTTCTTCGCAAGTATCTGAGCTATGGTCCCTGTGCCTGAGTATAAGTCAAATAGCACATCAAGATTTTCTTCGCCTAAAAGTTCTTGTATACGTCCATACATTCTCTCAGCTGCTCTTGAATTAGTTTGGAAGAAGGAAAATGGTCCTATCTTGAACTTTAGTCCAAGAAGCTCTTCGTCTATATCTTCTTTGCCATAAACAAGAATTAATTCATCTGCTTGAACTACGTCTGATACGCCGTCATTTTTTGTATGGTAAATGGATTTTACTTCACCATCCAAATTTAGCTCAAGAAGCATATTTACAAAGTCATCTTGCACTACATAGTCTGATGTCGTTACTAAGTTGATAAGAATCTCATTAGTGAAGTAGGCTTTTCTAATTACTAGGTGCCTTAGAGTGCCCTCGTGTAGCTTCTTATGATAATAAGTGATGCCCTTTGCCTTGAAGTACTCAAGTACCGCTACTCTAATTTTTGTAAAATCGTCATCGACTATATTGCAATCGTCTGTCTCGACTACTTCGTAGAAGCGTTTCTTCTTGTGTAGACCTAGGCTTAAGGTTCTCGCCTCGTCGCCTCTATCGGAAAAAGTATACTCCATCTTATTTCTATAGCCTGATATTTCTAGTGATGGATGAAAAATCATTTCCCCATCAAATACTTCACTATATAATTTTGCGAGCATATCCTTTTTTATCTTAGTCTCATCCTCATAATGAAGTGTTTGATAAAGGCAGCCGCCACAGTCCTTATAATGAGCGCATGGGGAGCCGTTCTCAAGTGGACTATCTTCAAGCCTTTCTATAACGTCACAATAATAAACGCCATTTTTCTTTCTCTTCGTTCTTATACGAAGCTTGCGTCCCTTTATCTCGTTCTTCACTACATATTTTTTATCTTCATAAAAAGCAAAAGCAAGGTTTGGATACTCTTGCTCTTGCATAATTAATTCTAATTCTTCTCTTTTATTTCTCAAGTTCTTTCACCATAAAATCTATAAGTTTCTTTGCTGGGTCGTCCTTATAATTTTGCTCCAAGCTTCTAAGGATATTGCCCCTAACAGCTTCGTTGTTCATAAAAGTGTTAAGCGCTTCGACCTCGCGATAAGTCTTTGATGAAGCAAGTATAAGCTGATGATTTGTTAAAAATTCAACATTTCTTGCCTCTTGTCCTTGAATCGGATCGACAACTATCATCGGTAAGCCTTTTGCGATGCACTCACTTGTAGTAAGTCCACCTGGCTTTGTAACTATGATATCTGCTGCACTATAGTATTCTTCGATATTTGATACGAAGCCCACTATCTTTATAGGATGCTTTAAAGACATCTTCTCAATTTTCTTTAGAAGCGTCTTTCTCTTTCCTAAAAAGACTACCACTTGAAAATCGTTTGGCAGCATGTCTATCCTCTTAAGCGCCTTGTCAACTCTTACGTGACTCATCGAGCCGCTCATTAGTAAAACTGTTTCTTTGTTCTCATCAAGACCAAGTTTCCTTCTCATCTCTTTTTTGTCAAGATGCTCGAAAAATTTCTTGTGAATAGGTATGCCAAAGTGAAGAGCCTTCTCTAGTGGTATCTCTTTTCTTTGCATTTGTATCTCAAGGTCTTCATGAGGCGTAACTAAGTAATCAAGTCCGGTACTGTCCTCCCAGAATGGATGTACAGTAAAGTCAGTTATGATGCCTACTGTCAATCCATTGTAAAAACCATCCTCAACCATATCGCTAAGAAGGTTGCCCGCAAAAACATGTGTAGCTATGATGGCATCAGGCTGAAACTCATCTATGAACTTCTTTATCTCTACAGCAAGCATCTTTTGTGCTATCTTACGCGGCTGAGCACCGCTTGAGTCCTGTATCTTTTTATCTGCTGAATCATAGCTTGCTCCATAAAGACTTGGGAAATAGTTTATGCTCATATTGTAAAAACCATTGGCAAAGTCTTTAAGCCAATCACCATTGATCTGGCAAATGTCTACGACGTGGCTTTCTATGCCGCGGCTTTTAAGTTCATTATCTAAACTTCTTGCTACTGAATTGTGTCCTTCACCTGCAGTAGCTGTCAATATAATAGTTTTCAAATCATTCTCCTTAATCTATATACCTAACATCAATCTTGCTACAGCAAAGTAAACAAGAAGTGATGTTGCGTCTACTATAGTCGTGATTAGTGGCGACGCCATGATGGCTGGGTCAAGTTTAACTTTCTTCGCACCAATAGGAAGAAGTCCGCCGACTAATTTAGCTAGCATAACTGTAAACATAACTGAGATGGATACAGTTAAGGCTATCTTTGGATCTTGGTCTGGATGAAGTAGTCTTATGCGTCCAAAGTTTACTAGTGATAAGGCTAAGCCTACAAGTATTGATACTTGAAGCTCTTTCCATAAAACTTTAAATGCGTCTTTTGGCTCTATCTCGCCAACTGCAAGTCCACGAATTACTAGTGTAGCACTTTGGCTACCAGCGTTACCGCCTGTGTCCATAAGCATCGGAATAAAGATTAGTAAGGCTGGTATCGCCGCTATATAGTCTTCGAAGCGTTGTAAAATCGAGCCTGTAAGTGTCGCTGACACCATTAAGAACAGTAGCCACGCTATCCTGTGTTTTGCTAGTGTAATGGCTGGTGTATCTAAGTACTCTTCTTCGGATGGACTTAAGGCAGCCATCTTTTGGAAGTCTTCTGTTGCTTCTTGTTCAATGATGTCGATAACGTCGTCAACTGTGATGATGCCGACGATTCTTTCTTCGTTATCAACAACGGGTACGGCAACAAAGTCATACTTTTGTATTACGCCTGCGACTACTTCTTGGTCTTCGTAAACATTGACATAAACAACATCTTTGTTCATTATATCTCCGATTACTGTATTGTCATCTGCAATTACTAACTCTCTTAGTGATACAATTCCTTCTAGCTTTCTATTGTCATCTACTACATATATAGTATAGATTGTCTCTCTTTGTAGGCCAACTTTTTTAAGTCTTGCCATGGCCTCTTTAACTGTTAATGTCTTCTTAACCGAGCAGTACTCGATGGTCATTATGCTTCCAGCTGATTCCTCTGGATAGTTTAAGAACTGATTTATTAATTTTCTTTCACTCGGACTGGACTTTTCAAGTATCTTGTCAACGATGTTAGCTGGCATCTCTTCAAGCATGTCAATCTTATCATCGAAGAAGATCTCTTTAAGGATGTACTCTACGTCCGCGTCAGTACTTGTCGATATGATGTCTTGTTGCTGCTCGCTATCGAAGTATGTAAATACATCTACTGCTTTATCTTTAGGAAGGAGTCTGAAGATAACTGTCGCATCAGTTACCTCCAACTCGTCCAAAATTTCTGCTACATCGGCGGCATTCATATTCGAAAGCTTTTGAATCAGGGCTTTCGGCTTCTTTCCTTTGTATAAGTCTAATATTTCAATTTTGTCTTGTTCGAGCTCTGCTTCTCTTCTGTCGTTGTCCATGATGAATACCTCCTTTTATAGTATTTTATAAATATTAGTTATAGATTTGATCAGCTGTAAAGCCGTTTCCTAATCTAATGTAGAATCTTAATAATTCTTCTAGTGCATATGCTGGAACTGGTCCAACTAGTTCTGATGACTTAACTGTAACGCCATAGCTTTCTGCTTCGCTCTTGATAGTTTCAAAAACTCTATGAATAGGTGTCAATTCATAATTAACTAAGTTCATAGATACTTGAGTGCATTTTTGATCTTCGATAGGTAGAGCGATTGCTCTTACAGCTGTGTATCCACCAGTCTTTGCTCTAACTGATCTCATAACAGCTTTAGCGATATCCATATCTTCAGTATTTAGATAAACGTTAAACGCGATTAGCGGGAATCTTGTTCCTGTAACAGTTGCTCCAAGCTTTGCATTGAATTTTCTTTCGCCTTCGTCTGGAGTCCAGTTTTCAGCGTCTTTAAGTCTTTCTTCAAGGCTTTCGTATTCGCCTTTTCTTAGCTTAACTAGTGATTTTCTGTCTTCTCTAGTAGCTGAGTCTTCATAGTAAAATACTGGAACGCCCTTTGAGCCAACATATTTACCAAATTCATGAACTACTTCGTTCATTTCATCAGTACTCATGTCCTTAACAGGTACCCAAGCTGCAACGTCAACAGCACCTTGTCTAGGGTGTGAGCCGTGTTGAGTAGTCATGTCGATTCTTTCAAATGCAACGTCAACAAGTCTCTTAGCTGCTTCTAAAGTATCTTCAACACTACCTTTGAATGTGAATACACTTCTGTTGTGGTCACCGTCATAGTTAAGGTCAACCATAGTAACCTTGTTGTCCTTAAGAACTGCCGCCTTAATTTCTTCAATTGTATCAATATTTCTACCTTCAGAAACATTGATTTCTGCCATAATAGTCTTCATATTTACCTCCTAATACAAAACATTTGCGTATACTTTTATCTCGCTATCAGTGAAAAACCTAAAGTCTGCACCATCTTCATGTAGTCTGTATGCAATCTTAACGTCTTCACCTAGCAAGCACTGCTTTTGATACTTTATCTTTAAATCCTTAATTCTCTTATCACATAGTTTTGATACTTCTTCAACATAGGCCCCGTTGTTGACATGCTTGTAGCCGTCAATGTAAACCTCTTTAATCACAAAGTCAGTTATATTGTCACTGCCGTCGTAATAAGCGTCTCCAATATCTTCTTCATCAAAGATCTTAATTAAATCCTCTCCGAAATCGTCTGCCCTAACAGGTCTTAAGGTCTTTTTGTCAACGTAGATGACCTCAACAGTCCCCTTGAATAGCATCAAATCATTTGCTTTAACAATGAATTGTCTATAAGAAAAAAATCTATCCACCTTTGTAGGCGTTGTATATATAGAAATATTTTCATAATCGGCATCATAGAAAGCATCTGTAAAATGCATGTTCCACCTATATATCATCCAAGCGACTTTATCATCGCTGTAGCCATGTTTATATAGCTGCTCAAAACATGAGTCCCCCATCAAGAGAAATAGTTTTCTTATATCTTTTTCTTTGAAGGAAGCATCTTTTCTATATATTTCCATATTATCTCCTTATGTAAAGCCCTTAAAAAAGGGCTCTTAATTACGCATTTAAAGCTGCCATTAAGTGTTCTAGGTCTAGGCCGTGTACTTGGCATGCTTCTTCAATTGATTCCATTTGGCTAGAAGGGCAACCAACGCATCCCATACCGTGTTCCATAAGGATATATGCTGCTTCTGGCTTTTCTCTTAATAGTTCACCTATTAACATATCTTTTGTTATTTCCATAATATCACCTCTCTTTTTATATACCCAAATCGGTTTAAATTATTTGTTATTTATTTTCTAATTTATCAGCAACTTCATCTGCTATTTGACGAAGCATCATGTAATCATCTTTGCTTGGAGCACTCTTTGTTTCAACTGTAGTCTCAACTATATCCATAGCTGATGCGTCTCTAAACTCCTTAAGTGCCTTAAGTGCGCCGCCTGACCAGCTGTATGAGCCAAAGACAGCCACTACTCTGTTTTGTAATTTGTTCATCTTAAGAACATTGACAAGGTCACTCATAAGTGGGAATAAGTCGTTATTGTATGTGCATGAGCCAAGTATAAGAGCTTTGTACTCCCAAATTTCATTTAGGATGTAGGATTTGTGAGTCTTTGATACGTCAAACATCTTTATGTTTTTAACGCCTCTTTCAGCAAGTCTTCTTGCTATAGCCTCAGCCATCATCTCAGTGTTGCCATACATTGTTCCATAAACAATAACTGCACCGTCCTGTGTCTCTTGCTTAGACCACTTGTCGTAGCACTCAATAATCTTTTCTGGATTTTCTTTCCAAACTGGTCCATGAACAGGGCAAACCATGTTTATCTTAAAGCCTTCAAGCTTCTTAAGTGCAGCTTGAACTTGTTTTGAGAACTTTCCTACTATGTTCGAATAGTAACGTCTTGTCTCAGACTTGTATAGATCCCAGTTTATTTCGTCGTCAAAGATAGTTCCGTCAAGTGCGCCAAAGCCGCCGAATGCGTCTTGTGAGAATAGTATGCCGGACTTTTCTTCGTAGCTAACCATTGATTCTGGCCAATGCACCATAGGTGTCTTGACAAATTTAAGTGATACTTCGCCCAAGTCAAGAGTATCGAAGTCATCAACAAGGACTAGATTGTCCTTAACATCGTAGAAGTTTTCAAGAAGCTCAAATGTTTTCTTGTTACCTACTAGTTTAACATTTGGATATAGATCGATAATCGTTTCAATCGCACCAGAGTGGTCTGGCTCCATGTGATGTATAACTAAGTAGTCAAGATCTCTTCCTTCAAGTACTTCTTTTAACTTAGTCACAAAGTCATCCACCTTTGTTATCTTTACTGTGTCAAGTAAGGCAGTCTTTGTTGACTTGATTACATATGAGTTGTATGAAACGCCTCTTTCAAGTGGCCATTGATTCTCAAATAGTTGAGTTTGTCTATCATTAACTCCGATGTAATACAAAAAATCATTTATCTTTACTGATAACGTGTTCATTAATATCACCCCAATTCATTATATAATAAAGGAAAGAATATTTCAAGCACTTTATAGTCAATATACTTGAAAAAACTATGGCTTCGTTATATAATATTGATATGAATTTTAAAAGAAATGTTGTGATTAAATGAATAAAGTATTAGGTATCATAGGTGGGCTTGGTCCAGCTGCTTCGGTTTACTTTCAAAATTTACTTGTCAATATGACTAAAGCCGATTTAGATCAAGATCACTTAGACTACATCGTAACGAGCAGAGCATCAACTCCAGATAGAACGCTTTTCCTAACAGGCAAGAGCGATGAGTCTCCTCTGCCTTACTTAATTGAGGACGCAAAAAAGCTTCAAGATGCCGGCGCAAATGTCATTTGCATGGTGTGCAACACAAGTCACTACTTCTTCGATGAAGTCGCTTCATCTGTTGATGCGCACTTTGTTAATATGCTTGAAGAGTCAGTGAAGCTTGCCTTAAGTAAAGGCAAAAAGTGCATTGGCCTTATGACTACAACCGGCACTATGAAGACCGAGCTCTATCCCAAAACTTGTGAAAAGCATGGCATAGACTATGTTGTCTTAGACGATGCTTGGCAAGAAAAGATTATGGAGATCATATATGGCGAGATAAAAGCGGGCAAAGAATGTAACATGGATCTCTTCCACTCAATCATCGATGAATACAAAAGACGCGGCTGTGACTGCGTTCTGCTTGGCTGCACAGAGCTTTCAACCATATATATAGACAAGGGCTTCGACAAAGACTTCTTCATAGACTCATCGACTGCTCTTGCAAAAAAATGCCTTGAACTATGCGGAAAAGAAATAAAAGAAGGATACTAATATGTTAGTAAAAGATATTATAAATGGACTTGAAATTATTAATGAAAGTCATGATATAGAGGGCGTAGAGATTGATGACATCGTCTACAATAGTAAGTATGCGCGCAAAGGCACTCTCTTCGTTGCGCTTAGAGGCGCTCTTAGTGATGGCCACAAATACATTAGGGACGCATATGATAAAGGCGTTCGCGTTTTTATCGTAGAGGACGATAGCATGGCCCACGCTTATGGTGATGCCGCTTTTATAAAAGTAGCTGACACAAGAAAGGCACTTGCCATCATATCAAAAAACTTTTTTAACAAACCAGATGAAGATATAAAGATGATTGCAATCACTGGAACTAAGGGCAAAACTACTACAGCAAACATCATATACGAAGCGCTTAAAAAGATGGGCGCAAAGCCTGGCATAATCGGAACCAATGGTGTTTTTTATGCAGACAAAGAAGAAGCTGTTGATAATACTACGCCTGAGAGCTACGAAGTATACAGAATACTGAACAATATGCGTGAAGCTAAGATCACTCACTGCGTTTTGGAAGCTTCGTCCATCGGCCTTAAGATGAAGAGGCTCTATGGCATTCGTTTTGACATCGGCGTCTTTACAAATATTTCGCACGACCACATAGGCGGCATCGAGCATCCAGACTTTGATGATTATTTTAAGAGCAAGATGCTACTAAAGGACGTTTCGAAAAAGTTTATATATAATAAAGACGATGAAAAGCTTAAAAATGTCATTCAAAACGCTATTAGCTTCTCTATTGACGAAGCAAGTGATTATAAAGCTGAAAATATAATCATTTCTGATGATATATTTAAAATACAAAGTGATTTTGATGTAAATGGCAAAAGATTTGAGGTAAAGAGCATTTCTTACTATGATATTTATAATTATCTCGCCGCCATCAGCGTGATGAAGGAGCTTGGATACGCGTGGGACGAAATCATTAGCGCGGTTAAAAATATATCTATACGCGGCCGCTTTGAAGAGATCAATGTCCATGATAGGCTCTACATCATTGACTACGCTCACAATTACATCTCTTTAAAGTCAATACTTGAGACTGTGAATAAATTTAAGAAGAATAGAGTCATAACTGTGTTTGGCTCTGTCGGCGGAAGGAGCGAAAAAAGGCGTGAGGAGCTTGCTCAAGTAAGTGACGCGCTCGCAGATATTAGCATAGTTACTTCTGATAATCCAAACTTTGAAGAACCGATGAAAATCTGTAATGAAATCGCTTCCTTTATCAAAGGACCTCATTATACTGAGCCTGATAGAGCTAAGGCGATTGATCTAAGCTACGAAATCTCTGAGATAGGCGACATCATTGTCGTTGCTGGCAAGGGTCATGAAACTTATCAGCTAATTAAGGGCGAAAAGGTCCACTACTCTGACAAAGAGTGCATTTTGAAAGTAAAGGAGGCGCTTGATGCATAAGTTTAAACGAAGCATAATCACCATACTTATAGCGCTGATGCTATGCACAAATCTGAGCTTTGCAAAGGATTTAGAAGTAAAAGATACGAGAGCATATATACTCTACAACGTTGAAACTGACTCCATCATAGCGAGCTCTGCGAATATTAATGAAAGCGTACCCATAGCCTCTGTATCAAAGCTAATGACTTTTTACATAGCTTTAAATAAACTAAAGAGCGGCGAAATTCATGAGAGTGACGAAATTGAGATAAAAAGCGAAGACTGCTACCCTACTGGAAACAGATTGGGTATCAAGCCTGGTGAAAGATATACACTTAAGAGAATGCTTGAAATAATGATGACAAACTCGTGTAATGACGTTACTGCAGCCATCGCAAGGCACATAGCTGGTAGCGAAGCCGCTTTTGTGACAAAGATGAATGAAAAGGCAAAGGAACTTGGCTACAACGGCGCAGTATTTTATAATGCCCATGGTCTACCTCGCCTGCCTGACCTTAAACAAAACTCGATGTGTGCAAAGGACGTTTTAGATTTATCGAAGAGGATAATCAAAGAACATCCAAACTATATTGACTACACGATAACAGTAGCGATTGATTACCCTGAGAAGAATTATCACGAAGAAAACACTAATCCGATTTTTGGTCGCGATGGTGTTACCGGACTTAAGACAGGAACAACAAGAGCCGCAGGCAACTGCTTTGTAGCGACTTTCCATAGTATAGGTGACGGCGTTAAAACTGAAGACAACGAATTTATCTTTGTAATGCTTGGAGCCAAAACTAAAGAGCTCCGCGTAGAAAATTCTGCTTATGTATATGAATATGCCTTAGATAATTATTCGAAAAAGATACTTCTTTCGAAAAAGTCTAGTAAAGTCGCTAAGTATGGCCTTGATGATTACAAGGAAGAAATGCTTGAGATAGAACCAAAAGAGGACTTCGTTCGCTCACTTAACAATGGTATCAACACAGAAACAAAATTTATTATGGACGCAGACCTTGACTATAGCCACGTTAAAGAAGGCGACGTGATTGGCGAATATAAAGTCTACATCGATGGTGAAGAAGTTTTTAAGACAGATGCCATCGCCATGAATAGCTTAACAAAGAAGACCATCTTCGATAGAATATATGAGTTCTTTATGAATGTATGGAGCTTTGAAAAACTAAGTACAGCTGAATAATATAAGTAAAAAGTGAAATTAAGATAAAAATATATTTGTAACCAAAAATATATATGTAATGAAAGATAAAATTAGGGTAGCTAGCAAATTGCCAGCTACCTTTTTCGTGCAAAACTATTTTTTCTCTTTTAATTTTTCATTCATTATCTTTGCAACTTTTTTGTAATGCAAATAGCTTAAATACCATAATATAAGCGCAATTGCAACTGGCACTATAAGCATTTGAAGTATATCAACTATTCCGTAGCCATCTGGTATATAACCAAACTTTAAAAAAACTAGTATCATAATCCCAATACCTGTAGTCAAATAAATAATTGATCTAAGTGGAAAACTAATTGAATCAATGCTAAATATAAACGAAGGAAGTCCATATCCAAGGCCTATTAACAATGCTCCAAGCATCGCTTTGGTAAAACCATATGATCCAAGCTCAAGAACTCCACCTAAGCCTTGCTCTTTGCCTATAAGACCAAAGACTGTCAAAAATAAGGATACTGTTATAGCATATAACGTAGACTTAATTAAATCTCTAAACTTCATAATAACACCTCATATTCCTAAATAATTTTTCAAAAGAGCGATATAGTTTCTCGTTACATAATCTTTCAGCGAGTTTTCAAGAAAGACTGTTAAGCTACCGTTAAAACCGGCTTCCACTCGTTTCAGCTTGTCTGCATTGATGATGACCTGCTTTGAAATGCGTATAAAATTCTTGGAAAGCCTCTCTTCGAAACTTTTTAAACTGTCCTTAGATATATATCTATCACTTTCAAGATATATAGCAATTCCCTCTGCCTCCACTCGCAAAAGATATATCTCCTCTGGCTTAATTATGATTTTGCCATCATCCTTTTTTACGATGATGGGTTTACTGGCACTATCTAATAATGCTACTAGTCTCTTGACTTCGTCAGTGACTTTATCAGTTCGAATAAGTATCTCTGGCTCTTTGTATTCGTTTGAGAGCTCTATATTAACTTTCATACTATATCCTCCTTTCTTGTCTTAATTATACTATAGGTTTACTAATATAAATATGTTTTTAACTTAAGATGCATTTAATCTCATATAAGAGGCAAAAGAAAAGCCCCGAATTGATTCAGAGCTTAGTCTATAAATTTTTAATAGTCAAAGTATAGTACTCCCTTCTAATTAATTACAATATACTAATAAGATATCACTACATACTTAATAAATAATAATTTAACTTTCTTTAATCAAAATTTTATTAATACCCATGCCAATTAATGATCCTATAAAATTTAATATTATATCGTCTACATCGAAAAATCCAATTTTGAATAATAATTGTATGCACTCAATTGAAAGTATTACAGATATGCAAATGACTACAGTCTTAAATACATTTTTACTGTTCTTATTCGAAATAAAAAATCCTAAGGGTATAAAGACTAGAATGTTTGCAATAATGTTTTTAAAAGCATAAGGCTCTGTAATATTTCTTAGGTATGGAGATATGCTTTTAAATGGAATTAAGTTTATATTTCTTAAACCATCTTTTTCATTTTCAATTATGCTATTATGTAAGGATATGATTCTTTCAAAACTGCCATCGAATTTTAAAACGACAAAGAGAATCAAAAAAGCAATATAGATATAAAATAATATTTTTATTAATTTTTTATTTTTCATTTCTTAGGCTCCTAATATTTAAAGGGGAAAGAAAATCTCTTCCCCCTTTAATCATATTCTTTATTTAATTATTTGTTTCCTAAATCTTGTGTTACCTTTGCATCTTTTAAGTCTATCAAACCGTTGTCATACAAGTGGCAAGCGCAGAAGTGTTCAGGCTTTAACTCCTTAAGTTCAGGTTCAATTTTGTGGCAGATGTCCATTGCATATCTACATCTGTTAACAAATTTACATCCTGGTGGAGTGTTGATTGGTGAAGGCACTTCTCCTTCAAGCTTGATTCTGTTCTTTGCTGATCCTGCATGTGGGTCTGGTACTGGTATAGCACTCATCAAAGCTTGTGTATATGGGTGAAGTGATGCTTCATAAATTTGTGAACTTTCTGCAAGTTCAACGATTGATCCAAGGTACATTACTGCGATTCTGTCAGAAATGTGCTTAACCATGGATAAGTCGTGTGAGATAAACATGTATGTTAAGCCAAGTTCGTCTTGAAGCTTGTTTAGTAGGTTAACGATTTGCGCTTGAATAGATACGTCTAGAGCTGAGATAGGTTCGTCGCAGACAATGAATGATGGTTCTACAGCAAGTGATCTTGCTATACCAACTCTTTGTCTTTGTCCACCTGAAAGCTCATGTGGGTATCTAAGAGCGTGTTCCTTGTTTAGACCTACCTTGTCAAGTAATTCATTTATCTTAGCTTGTCTTTCTTCATGACTATAGTTGAAGTGAACATCCATACCTTCAGCAATGATGTCACCAACAGTGATTCTTGGGTCAAGTGATGCATATGGGTCTTGGAAGATGTATTGAGCATTCTTCTTGAAGTCAATAGCTTCCTTACCTCTAAGTGAATGAATGTCTTTACCGTTAAATAAAGCTTCACCCTTAGTAGCTCTGTACATACCAAGAACTGTTCTACCACAAGTTGTCTTGCCGCAACCAGATTCACCTACAACGCCAAATGTTTCGCCCTTGTAGATATCAAAGCTAACATTATCAACAGCTTTAAGAGTTTTACCCTTGCCAACATTGAAGTGTTTACTTAAGTTTTTAACTTCTATAAGTTTTTCAGTAAATTTAGCCATTAATATGCTCCTCCTCTCATTGCATCCCAGTCAATATCTCCAGCTAATTCATGTTCTAGCCAGCACCAGTTGTGGTGTGTAGGAGATAGTTCAGTCTTAGGAGGGTGTGCCTTTTTACAGATTTCCATCGCTCTAGAGCATCTAGCTGCAAATGGGCATCCTGGTAATGGTAGTAATAGATCTGGTGGTGTACCGCCTAAAGCTCTAAGCTCAACGTCTTTTGCGTGAACCTTTGGAATAGAGTTAAGTAGAGCCCATGTGTATGGGTGTCTAGCATTGTAGAAGATTTCATCTGTAGTTCCTTCTTCAACGATATCACCTGCATACATAACTTGAATTCTCTCAGCAAAGTTAGCAACAACGCCAAGGTCATGAGTTACAAGTATGATGGCTGTGTTTAATCTGTTCTTAAGGTCTTGTAATAAGTCAAGTATTTGTGCTTGAATAGTTACGTCAAGTGCTGTTGTTGGCTCGTCAGCTAAAAGAAGCTTTGGATTACATGAAAGTGCAATCGCAATCATAACTCTTTGTCTCATACCGCCTGATAATTCGTGTGGATATGATTTAAGTCTGTTCTTTGCTTCTGGTATTTGAACTAGTTCTAGTAAGTCAACAGCAACCTTGTCAGCTTCAGCGCCGCTTAATTGTCTGTGTATCTTTAATGCTTCTTTGATTTGGTCCCCTATACGCATAGTTGGGTTCAATGAAGTCATTGGGTCTTGGAATATCATAGATATATCATTACCTCTAAGGTCTGTTAATTCCTTGGAGTTCATAGCTAAGACATCCTTACCGTTAAATGTAATTTGTGATTCTTTCTTTATTTCACTACTGTCCTTTGGAAGTAGTCTCATTAGTGATTTTGCTGTAACGCTCTTTCCGCATCCACTTTCACCTACGAAAGCCAATGTTTCACCTGGATAAAGGTGGAAGTCTAAACCTCTAACTGCCTTTACTTCACCAGCGTAAGTATGGAAAGAAACGTTAAGATTTTTAACATCTAATAGTTTTTCTCTATTGTTTTCCATCATTAGCCTCCTACTTTCTTAGTTTTGGATCAAGTGCGTCTCTAAGTCCATCGCCTAATAGTGTGAAGCATAACATTGTTATAGCTATCATTAGTGATGGGAAGAACATTTGATGTGGCAAGTACATGAAGGTACTTGTCGCTTCAGAACACATAATACCCCAAGATGTTGCAGGTGATTGAAGACCTATACCTAAGTATGATAGGAAGGCTTCTGAGAATATAAAGCCTGGAACGTCAAATGTAATACCTACTATAAGTATAGGCATAGCATTTGGTACTAAGTGTCTTGTAATTATCTTCCAAGAGCTTACGCCAAGTGTTTGAGCTGCAAGAACGTATTCTTGAGCCTTTATTCTTAGTACTTCAGCACGTACTATACGAGCTGTACCTGTCCAACCTGTTATAGTTAAGGCAAGTAATAGAGTACCAATGTTTTTTGATTGTAGTCTGATTTGTAGTACGATTACTACTAGTAAATATGGTAGTGAAGCTAGAATTTCTAGGATTCTCATCATTACAATATCAACTGCGCCACCAACGTATCCTGAGATAGCACCATATAATAAACCAACTATTGTTGATATAAGTGCGCCCGCAAGACCGATAACAAGTGATGTTCTACCTGCGTAGAAAACTCTTGTAAATATGTCACGGCCGGCACTATCGGTACCAAACCAGAATTGTGAGTTAGGTAGTATGTCTTTTGTTTTTGAAGACATCGCTATAGGACTGTAACTGTTAAAGTATGGTCCAAATATAATTAAAAATACAAGTATGCCAAGCAAAACAAGTGCTAGCATAGCTACTTTATTCTCTTTTAATCTTCTCCATGCGTCTTGCCAAAAAGATATTGAAGGTCTAGCAATATGTTCTGCTTCTTCATTGTCTTTTGGTATCCTTTTGAACATCTCAGGAGTAAGTTTTAAATCTTTTTCTTCCATGTCTACCTCCTGATTAATCTTCTGATAACTTGATTCTTGGGTCTATGATTACATATAGTATATCTACAACTAATGTAGCAACTATAAATAAGAAGGCAAAGAATATTGTTGATGAAATGATCATCGGATAGTCTCTGTCATTGATTGATGATACTAAGAAGAATCCTAAGCCTGGTATAGAGAATATCTTTTCTATAACGAAGGAACCTGCAAAGATACCACCAATTTGTGGTCCAAGTATAGTTAGTGATGGAATAAATGCATTTTTAAACACATGCTTTCTTATAATGTTAAATTCGCTTACGCCTTTTGCTCTCGCTGTTAAGATATAGTCTGAGTTAATAACTTCAAGTACTGAAGATCTCATGTATCTTGCATAAGTTGCTATAGTACCAAAGCTTAGCGCTATAACAGGAAGCACAGCGTGCTTAACTGTTCCCCAACCAAATACTGGTAGCACATTAAGTTTATTAGCAAATATATATTGAAGTAATGTCGCTAATACGAATGATGGTAGTACTATACCTATAATTGCAAGGAACATAACTAAGTAGTCAGGCCACTTACCTCTGTTTAACGCGGCTATGATACCTAAGGTCATACCTAGTATGAAGCCTACAACTAGAGCTGTTCCGCCTAAAGCACCTGATATAGGCGCTGTCTTGAATATTCTATCCGCAATCTTTACACCTGGATATGTAATTGATTCACCGAAGTCTCCTTGAGCTAAGTTCTTTAAGAACATTCCATATTGTTCATGCAACGGTTTATCCAAGCCATACTTCTTTTCAAAGTTAATTCTGATTTGTTCTGGTAAGTTCTTTTGGACTCTAACGGTCAAAGGGTCTCCAGGAATAGTATGCATTAGATAAAATGTTGCTGTAGTGATTATAAAAAGAGTAATAAATAAATAAACAACTCTTTTTACGATATACTTTATCATATTATCCTCCTAATTTCTTCTTATAAGCTAAGAAAAGGGGAAGAATCCCCTTTTCTAGTTTATAAATTGTTTTACTAACTATTTTCTACCGCTTGTGTATATTCTTGACATACCCATAGTTGAGAAGTAGTTATAGCTTGCATTTCTGATGTATGATCTTCTGAAGATGTGAGCTATACCGTGTACAACTGGAACTAGAGCTGGATCGTCATGAACGATGATCTTTTCAGCGTCATGAAGAATTTGGCATCTTTCTTCTGGGTCGATAGTTTCTCTTGCTTTTTCAATTAAAGCATCGAAATCAGCGTTAACATATCCTACTGGATAAGCAGCTGTCTTAGAATATTCAGTTTCTAGGAAGTTAGCAGGGTCGTTAAAGTCAGCATTCCAAGCTAACCATGCGATATCCCAATCATTACCAGTATTAACAATATTGATAAATTGTGACCATTCTTGGTTATCTACTTCAACTTGGCAACCTAAAACTTCGCTTAAGTTTTGTTGAATAAATTCACTTGATTTTCTACCATCTTGAGATGTGTTAGAACCAAGTAATCTTAAAGTAACTGCTGATGGATCTTCTCCAAGTCCGTCTTCCTTCATGCCTTCGATGAATAAAGCCTTTGGATCTGGATTTTCTTCCATTAACTTAGAAACCCAACCTTCACCAAGTTTGTTGAATTCTTTAGCTTGGCAAGTAACAGCTGGTGGTACAAAGTCATAAGCTGGTGTTGGAACACCGTTCATGCATGTGTCGATTAATTCTTGTCTGTCAAGAGCTATAGAGATAGCTTGTCTAATCTTAGCGCTCTTAACTCTAGAATCTTCAGTTAAGTTGAACATGAAGTAATCTGTACCTGGGTTAGCTCTTACGAAGCTATAGTAATCAGGGTTGTCTAAGAATTGGCTTCTCCACTTAGGGTCACCTACACCTGCGAAGTCGATTTGACCTGCTTTAAGTGCGTTGTAGATTGTGTTTGAGTCTTTGATTATAGATACTTTGTATTTACTTAATTTTACGTTGTCTTTATCCCAGTAGTTTTCATTCTTAACATAGTTTTGTTCTGAGTTGATAACCCAATCGTTTAGAATGAATGGTCCACATTGTGGAGTTGTTTCTGGGCTTGTTGAGTAAGAGTCACCGTATTGTTCTACTAAGTCTTTTCTTTCTGGGAAGAAAACTCTTTGAGTTACTAGGTCTAAGAAATAAGGTGTCTTAGCTGCTAGTGTGATTTCTAGTGTGTAATCATCTGTTGCTTTAACGCCAACTTCTTCTAATGATGCTTTTCCGCCGTTAGCAGCTTCAGCATTTTCGATGTTGTATAGCATGTTAGCATATGGACAAACTGTAGCTGGATCGATACATCTTAAAATACCGTATTCATAATCCTTTGCAGTAACTTCTTGGCCGTCGTTCCATTTGTTACCTTGTCTGATATGGAATGTGTAAGTAAGACCGTCTTCTGAGATATCCCAGCTTTCAGCTCCTGCTGGAACATATTCAGTTTCGCCTAATTTGCCTTCTACGTCTTGGATTCTGATAAGTGGTTCAAGTACGTTTATAAGTATACTGTTACCATATCTATCGTTTCCTTTTGCAGGGTCAAGAGTAGTTGGGTGAGAGTCGTCAAATGTGTTGATGTATTGATCAGCATCTGGTTCTCCACCTGTAGGGATTTCAGCAGATTGTTCTTCTTCGTTTTCTGCTGGAGTATCCTTTCCTTCATCTGTTGTTGTTTCAGCTGGTTTGTCAGCATCTGTTGGCTCGTCAGCTGGTTTACAACTTGCTAGTACGCTTATAGCCATTACTAAAACTAATAGTAAAGCTAAAAACTTTTTGCTTTTCATTTTAATTTCCTCCTTAAAATAAAATTAGTATCTACAATGACTATTATAAACTTTCTAATGATAAAAGTCAAGTTTTTTGAATAATAATCAATAATAAAGCCCCGATATTGAACTTTTAAATTCATATATCGGAGCCATGTGGTCGTCTATGTGCTTATATTTTATTTCGTCTATCGTGAGAATTGTATCATATATTGCTTCAAAATCGTTTCGAGCTTAAGGCTTATTTCATTAATATCGACTTCGCAAGTCTTCTTATTTACCTCGCCACTTAAGTCCCAAAGAGCAATAATTACCTTAGAAGCGTTAGAGCTATACATCCTTTCGATGATGTCGTAGTTATTGAAGTCCTTCTTCATCGTGTAGTCCTCTATCCTTAGCTTCATATCGCTCGATGAGTTTAAGTACTTACTTAGCTCTTTCATATCAAAGTCCGAGCTGTAGTATAAGCAAGTCTTGTCAACATTAAGCGGCAAGTTCTTCTCATCAGCATTTACGTCAAAGGCGTCTTGTATAGTCCTTGACTCGATTATCCTATCATCTTTCATTATCTTTCTAATGATTTTCGAATTGCATCTAATATAATCAGTAAATACTTTATTTACTACATCGATATCTTTCAATACAGAAAAAATTTCTTCTATAGGATTTTTATCCGCGCTTATAGTATCTAGGTCCATAGTCTTCGCATCGACTTTGATTGTTGTCTCGTAGTCTTCAATATCGATTAACCTAATATAATCAAATAGCTTTGCATAATAAGAATACTTTTCCTTTATATATTCATATCCGTCGAAGGCGATAAAATCAAAACTATAAACCAATCGTTTATCAATTTGATTTAGGTCCTTATCTTGTTCATACGCTTTTATAGCGTAATTAAGTGGTCTTAGCTTTTTATCGACTTCAAAGTAATCCTTCTTTGCCCACGCCTCTGAAGATATTTCATTAGCATAAAAAGGAACGTCGCAAAAAATTTTTACGCCTAAGCCATTGGCATAATTTTTTAACTTAAGATACTGCCTATACAATAAGAACTGAACGAATTCTTGGAATTTCGCTTCTTCTTCGATTTCTTCATCGATATGCTCCTTGTAAATGGCGATATTTATCTCTTCATCTGAAAATTCTTCAAAGACTTTCTTCTTATTATATATAGTCATGAAAAGTGAGAAATCTTTTAGCCAATATTGATTTTCATTGATGAAGTCCTGGTAAATGGCCTCTTTCGTGAAGTCTTGATAAGCTCTTTTATATACAAGGCGCAGCGCTTTTATCTTTTCAGCCTTGATTAGCTCATTGTCGTGCGCTTCGAATTTTTTCTCTGCCTCTTCATCTAGCTTAAATATCTCTGCCGTGCTAAGTAGACCCATGTTGATGAACTCATCCAAATCCGCGTATATTGGGTCAAGGGCGAACTGAGAAATGTTTTTTTCGCTTCTTAAATCTCCGTCCATATACATGATTGGCTCGATATGCCAAATCTTTTGACCTGCTTTGTTTAAAAAATCAACCGCCTTCATGGCGTCTTTGAATGTGCCGTGCTTATATTTGCTCTTTAATATACTTATAGGTAAAAGTATGCCTGCTTCTCTAAGTGTATCCAAAAAATCACCTTCTACTTCATATCGTTAAGTAAATCATCTATCGCCTTTGATGGATCGTAGTAATACTTTGTGCTTCTGATGCTGACAAAGTTCCAGCCAACTCTTTCCAAAATATCTCTCTTTTCCATTTGGTCGATGATTGTTTCGTCATCTATATCAAATTCTGATCCTTCTGCTTCTACTATAAATTTCTTATCGTCTTTAATTGCGAGTAAGGCTATGTTATATAGACCTGCTTCGACATTCGTTTTTACTTCGACGCCCCTTGCTTCAAGCTCTTTCTTAATGTCTTCTTCAAATGACGACAGCTCATATCTATTTCTTTTGTCAAAGACCATCTTGTCCTCAGGATTTATAAAGAACTCGATTAAAGTTCTTCTAATATCGCCTAGCTTTAGGTCCTTCTTGTAATCAAGCGAAGTGACTAAAACTACTTGGTCCTTGGCCCTTGATACTGCTACGTTGTATTTCTTCTTGTTCACATCGTAGGCGCCTTCATTTAAGACCTTCATCGCTTCGTCCTTGTCGTTTGAATCAACAGTCGTTAAGAAGATGATGTCTCTTTCATCGCCTTGGAAAGCTGCTGGTCTGCCGCATAAGATGTTTAGCCTATCATAATCTTGTAGGCTTAGCTTTTCTATAAGAAGCTTATCTATAAATTTAGCTTGATCTTCGCTCGCAAGCGATATTACACCGATTGTTTTGCCTTCATAATCAGGCTCGTCCTTTATCCTTAGGATTTCATCTGCAATGTAATTTGCTTCTGCCTCGTTCACTCTATCTTCATCTCTTATGCCATCGACCTTTACTAATTTAAGCGCAGGCTGAACCTTTGTCGATGATGACTCTCTTAGTGGCTTTATTATGCCATCGTAAGAAATGAAATTTGAGTAAGCAGCTATCATTGGCACGCTTCTAAAGTGTTCCTTAAGCGTTAAGACTGGGAAGCTTGTCTTAAGTATATCGTATAGAGATGAGTTTAAATCATATAAATGGCTGTTTGCCACCTTGTCTTTAATATACATATCTATAAGATTTCTTTGCTTGTCTTGGTCTATGCCGACCGCTTGTGGGCTTACTTGCTCATCGTCGCCGACTATGATAGCCTTTTTTGCTAATTGAAGTATAGGTATAGCCGAGATGTCTGCTTGAGATGCTTCGTCTATGATTAGATAGTCAAATTTTTGATTGTAATCAAGACTTTCAAGCGCCTTGTCAATGGTCATAATCCAAGCAGGAACAGCTCTTTGGCACTTCTTCATAAGCTCTTTAGCCTCTTTCTTTAGGCCAATCGCTTGCTTGCCAGTACCTTTACCAATCTTCTTCATTGTTAGCTGCCAGCCTTGTAGTGCTTGCTTTTTCTCTATATCGTCCTTGATCTTAAGCATAAATGAGTGCCATGCCATGTTCGAAGCGAGCTCTTTCGTTATATCATAAAGCTGCTTCTTGTACCAAGTCATCATCTTTTGATACTTTTCATAAGGCGTTCTATTTATCTTTGAGATGATGCCATCAAATTGCTTGTAATACCAGTTCTCTTCGATATTTTCAGGTGCATCTTTAAGTCCATGTATATCGAAGCGGTTATATATAAACTCTTTCCAAGTAGGTGCAACAGCTGCCAATTCATCAAGAAGTTCGTTTCTCTTCTTAAGTATCTTAATCTTTTCATAAGTCTTTTTAAGATTTTCAAAACTATCTCTATAGCTGTCGTAGTACTTAGTCTCAATCGCAGTATTCATTAATAAGAGTAAATCAGATTTATTATCTTCATCAACTTTTAATTTATCAAGTGTATCATCAAGCTTCGCCTTTGCAGGAATGTATTTTAAATCATATTCGTCAGCGAGTTCAATGTACTTTCTTAAATCGTTTTTAATCAGCTTCATCTCTTTAATAAATGAATCGTGCGGTGAAAGAACTTTATTGTTGACAAAGATACTGTTGACGTTGATGCCCTTGTCTTGCATTAGCTTAAATAAGGACTGAACGTTCTCGTCGTAGAACTTCATTAGCTTTGTGATTAATGGTAAATAGCTTAATAGTTCTTTATTTTCAATTAGCTTTTCTCTATCAAAATCATCATTTGTCTTGTATATAAGCTCGTCGAATAAGGCTTTTAGCTCAGCTATCTTGATATCTAGGTTGATGTTGACTATAGCGTCGTCCATATCCTCGACAGTTACTAGGCCTTGGCCGTTGATGCTAACACTTGTAAGTACTTTCTTCCACGAGTTTTTAAACATCGCGGATATACCCTTAATTTTTTTGCCATCAACAAGTCTTGATCTCATCTCTTCAAGTGACTGTCTTAGCTCTTTTTGATTCATATCAGCTGGGTAGATAAGTCTCTTGCCTCTTAGGTGCTCTACGTTTCTATCGTAGTAGTCATCAAGCTCTGTGATTAGCTCTGTTAGCCTAATATAGCTCTTCTTATCAGCATTTCCTGCCTTGGCACTAACAATGGCTTTTATCTGCCAATCTTCCAGCTCGTCAAGACTATTGATATAATCAATCTTCTCGTAGATATCACTAAAATCTTCATCGGCCTTGCCATTATATAGAGCATTTTGATCAAGGTAGACTCTTTCCTTTAAAGTGATGTTTCTTCTGATCTCTTCCTTAAGCGTCTTCGCTCTAAGAAGTGCTGCATCCATCGCATCTATAGTCTTTTCAAGATCTTCCGGATTAAGTATAGTGTTTGGATCTGGTAGACCTATATTTAATTCTTTTTCGTCCTCTCTAGTAAGTGCCTCGTTTGAGTAGTATAAAAAGTCTATGTCTCCCTTTGATATCGGTAGCGCCTCATATAGCTTAACCTCGCCCGGTATCTTGTTTAGACCGTCGTGATCATGCAAAAATCTTGCCGCGTCTATTGGGCTGAAGACTTCTTCACCTATATTAATACTCTTTAGCTCAGATGATTTGATGCTAAAGATTTTCTTTCTTGTTTCATTAAGTCTCTCGATAAGAATGTTTCTATCCATATTGAGCTTTTGTATCTTTTCTTTAAGCTCTTCTATGGAGTGATTGCTTATATAATCAGTGATCGAGTCGATGGACTTCTCCATGTCCTCGTTATTGTCGTCAATAGTCGATACGCAAAGGGCCCTGATCTCTTCTTGGGTCATGCTCTTTAGTACCGATAGTGCCTTCTTTGTTTGTGAAGCAACTAAAACAGTTTTGCCTCTTGCAAGTATATCGCCCAATAGATTCGCTATGGTATGCGTTTTACCTGTGCCCGGCGGCCCTTGCACCAAAACAGTATCGTAGTTAGCAATTCTCTCAGCTACTTCAAGCTGCTCCTTGTTCGCTTCTTTAGTGAATAAAACGCTTTGTGAAATGCCTTCGATGTTTCTGATCTTGTCCTCAAGCGTCTCAGCTCTTTCTTCTACTTCCTTTTCCTTGATGTTGACGCCGCATAGATTAAGTAGGCTCTTGTTCACTTCCGAACCCTTTTCTATGGATTCAATCATCTCGTCAAGATTTTGTATAAAATCAGTCTCTTTATTTCTTAAGAATAATAGTGGTCTATTAATTATTGTAAAAGCCTTATCCGTTTCGCTCACACCCGTCTCTTCATAAGATGAGTCCGTATGTAATCTCTTCGCCATAGACTTCATTAGCTCAGCCATTGACGCTGTGTCAAATGGGTGGTAGTAGTTCATGGAGATGTGCTCCATGATATTCTTTAGCTCCAAGTGATTAATACTGTCAATCATAGATATTAGCTTGATGTCAAGAGTCATGTCTCTGTTTGTATCGCGTATCGCTATACTATCTTTCCTTGAGTCAAAATCAATTGCCGCCCTCTTTATTAATATAGGATGATAGATATTGGCATCGTATTTTGATATTAAAATACCATTGGCAAAGACTAATTCATATAGGTGCGATTCGTTCTCAAGCTTGTAATATAGCTCTCTGAAATCCTTGAACAAATTTTGCACTCTAATATCTTCTTGCGTTTTTTGCGAATAAGGTCTAGTGATTCTAAGAATCACATCGCTTGTCGAATCGCTTCCGCAAGAAAAGTAGAGGAATTTATTGTTAAAGTTAATCTCGTCCAAATACTTGTTCCAAAGCTCATCCTTAACGTTTAATATAGGCTTGTACTTGTCGTCAATAGTTTGCCTAATGTATTTAAATAATGAAATTACTCTTTGTCTCTCGTCCATTTCTTCTCCTATCTATGCTAATAGTGTAAATAGTATGTGTGCTGAAAAGCCAGCTGCTAAGCCGCCTATAGTGTGTGCGAATATTGATTTGCCTGCTAAGTCGTTATAGCCAAGGGCATCCATCATCGCAATATGTGTAGAAAGATAACCTGACCAGCACATGCAGATAGCTGTGAAGACAGCTACGTCTGAAGCACTTGCTGCGCCTGTGTTAATAAGTTCAGGTACTAGACCTATGGCAGCTCCTGCTGAGCCAAGTGCTGTGATTGGAACGGCTATGCACTTTCCTGAAGTAAATCCAAAAATTGGTTTAATTATAAAACTTAATTTGTCCGCAATCATTGGAAGTAGCTTAACGCCTTCCTTTGCTGCGCCTGTGTAAAGCCCATCTGGTCCCGGTCCATTAGTTAGTATAAGTACCACAGTGCAGATAAGTATAACGCCCGGAACTATTGATAAGCCCATGTCTACACCAATCTTGCCTCCGTCTAGTAAGGCGTCTATGAATCTATTAAAAATCGATCCTTCTCTAACTGGTCTTAGGTCCATAGTTACCTTAGATGCGTCTGCATCGCCGACAGCCATCGCCTCAGTGCCAAATTTCTTCTTAGTAAATATCATCATAATTCTAACACTTACGATTGAACCAATGATTGCGCCTAAATTGCCTATAAGCGCCGCCTTTATGCTGCCGTCTATCTTTAGACCCATCATAGTAGTAGTCGTGATAAAGCCCATACCAAAGGCTGTGCCTATGTTTGTCAAGACTGGCACTTGATACTTTTTAAAATACCTTAAAAAGTTTTTGTCCTTGGCTAGAGCAAGTATCGATGGGTTGTCTGACAAGTAGCATGTCAAAACGCCGACAGATGCCGCCCCCGGCAAATCGTATATCGGCTTCATTAGCTTTGACAAGAGCTTATTGATTAAGGATATAACACCAAACTCACTTAGTATGGCCGATAGTCCTCCTGCCACAACGGCTATGGCCATGATATAGAAGCAGACTTCCATAAGCAAGGCATAAGCTGTATTCATAAAGGTATTGATTAAGTTAATGGCTCCCATCTTAGATGAAAGATAGTAGAAAAAGGCAAATAGTACTGCCAAAAAGATAAATGTTTCTAAGCTGATGGCTTTTTTAAATTTTCTTTCCATAATTTTTTCCTGTTAAAATTTATTTTATAATCTCAAGCATCACGTCGTCAACTCTGTTAAACGCGCTTCTGCAAAGAAGTCCAACGTTTTTGATAGTGTCTTCAATAGTGCCCGAAACAACTCCGACATTTTCCTTAGGAGTGCAGCCGTTAAGTGCTAAAAACGCGCTAAGAACTGCCTCGCCTGCGCATGTCGATAGCTTTAAGGCGCAAGTGTTTTTTGCCCCGTCGCAGATAAGACCAGTAAGGTTTGCAAACATATTTGAGCACGCGCCTTCGATTTGTTCGTCTGTTCCACCCATCATCATCGTGATGCCAGCTGCAGCACCAAGACCAGCTGCTATAGCGCAGCCGCACATGCCAGACAACTTTCCCGAGAAAGTCTTGACAAAACGATTGATGGCGTGACCGAAGTATATTGCTCTAATCATGTCTTCTTTATCTAGATCGAATTCTTCATATATTAAGTATATCGGTATGATAACGTTGATACCTTGGTTACCGCTGCCGCCGCTTGTCATAACCATGCAGTTACCGCCCGACATCCTCATATCAGCAGCTGCCGCAGTTAGTATCCTAGTCCTTGTATAGGCGTCATTTGAAATTATGTTTTTGTTCTCCATCTTCTTAAGACTTTGTCCTAAAAGATTCGAGTTCTTAAGCTTAAGTCCTTCATTTGCGGCGCGCATATTCATCTCAACGCCTTCTTCAATAAAGGCAAGCTCTTCCATTGGCGTGGATAAAACAAGCTCTTTAATCTTTTTAAGAGTAAGCTTTGACATAAATTCCTTCACATCGTCCTTTGCTTCGTCTAGCTTATTTTCATAAAGAACTTCGTCATCCACTTTTATGTATTCAACATTAGTATGTCCCTTTTGTAATAGGCCCTCTACTGTCATGTCGTCAAATTTTACACTCATCTTAACGTATATATCAGGTGTATCTTCATCGTAGCTTAGCTTGATATTTAAAGTCTCTCTAAGCTCTTTCGCTCTAGCTATCATCTCGTCAGTAAATTTAGTTAAAACAAGTAGCCCATCGTCCTTATTGCCTCCGCTTAGGCCCAAGATAGCCGCAAGGTCAAGACCGCAAGTGCCGGTATTAGGTATAGTAACGCTCTTACCATTCTTATAGATGTTCTTGCTAACAACTACATCGATCTCATTAGCCTTAGCAATGTCATCTTTTATGTACTTTTTTATAAACGCTCCAAGGTAACACACGGCGATAGGCTCGGTGCATCCAAGGGCAGGCATGGTATCTTCTTTGATGATATCAAGAAGCTCCTTTTCTTCATTAGTCATAGTATCACTCCTAAAAAATAATCTCCAAGATGATTATAACACAAAAAAGTCTTTACTTCAATGATTTTAAAAAGGAGAAAATGGTTTTTTATAAATAAATTTTGAGTGAAAAGAAAAATTGTTTTTAAAGCGCTCAGCTTAATGAAAGCCTTTTTGCTTTGATAAGTAAAATTGATATGAGAGGCAAAAAAAGAAGGGCTATATCGCCCCTCCTTAAAACTTTTTGTATTAAGAATATTTTTTGATAGCTTAAGTAAATATCTTAAGCAAAGTGTGTGTGCTTAACAATCCATTGTCTCATCTTTACACGAGTGATCCAGCCATATATACCAAAGGTAATGATTGAGAAGAACCACCATTTAATATAGTTACCAAATAATTGCATTGCTGTTCCATCGAAGTACAATCTTCTTCCTTCGATATATGTGTTATCTATTTCATATCTGTTAATAAGAACAATAGCCCACGGAAGCATAATTCCAAGTGTTACTATAGTTAGAAGACCTCCTAAAAGAATTCTACCTATATAGTCAAAGTAGCCGCCTCTAAACTCAGATGGCACTCTTGCATCGTAGTATTGATTGTTTTGAGCGTATCTATTGTCTCTGCGCCTATTGTTTTGTCTTTGTCTATTGCCGCTGCCTAAACTCTTTTGGCGATTGTCATTTCTTCTGCCGCCTCTGTTTTGTGATCTTCTTTCTTCATAATAATCATCTCTATAGTCATCTTGTGCGTAGTCATCTGCATATCCATCATCTGCATAGTCATCAGCATATCCATCATCTGCGTAGTCATCAGCGTATCCATCATCTGCGTAGTCGTTGTAGTCTTCGCCATAGTCTTCGTTATCTACTGCATCATAGTCAGGGCTAGTGTCTTGATTATAATCATAATCGTCATTATAATCTTGATTTTCTTTTATAGGGTCTAGGTCCCTATTTTCATTATCCTTCATGATAAACCTCCCTCAAATTCATTACAAAAAGTTTTACTATGCTATCAATTTACTATGTATTTATATCTTTATTATAATACATTTAAAAAGTTTTTGCAAGTTTTTTATATAATAATCTCTCTTGACTTTCATATGCTAAAAGCTTATACTAGAATTAGTGGACTAGGCTCACATAAAATTCAAAGGAGGTATATTATGAGTGAAAAATATCCATTAAATGTTCCTACGCCAACACACTTTACATATGTGGTGAAAGACCTTCCAAAGGTGACAGTAGAAGAGCGTGAAAAGGCACTTAAGGCGACTCACTACAATGAGTTTGCGTTTCCGTCGGGACTCTTAACTATTGACATGTTATCTGACTCGGGTACTACTGCCATGACTAACACTCAGTGGTCATCGATGTTCTTAGGTGACGAGGCATATGGCAGAAACACTGGCTACTACGTTCTTCTTGATACTTTTAGAGACATCTTTGAACGCGGCGGCGAAAAGAACTGGAAGAAAACTCTAGATCTAGTTAGAACTGATTGCAGAGACGTTAAAAAGATGATGGACGAAGTTTATCTATGCGAGTACGAAGGCGGCCTCTTCAATGGCGGCGCAGCGCAAATGGAAAGACCTAACTCCTTTATCATTCAACAAGGACGTGCTGCTGAATCGGTTCTTATGGAGATAGTTAGAAATATATTGACTGAGCGCCATCCAGGCAAGGTCTTCACTATACCATCGAACGGTCACTTCGATACAACTGAAGGCAATATCAAGCAAATGGGCTCTATACCAAGAAATTTATATAACAAAAAACTTTTATATGAAATACCTGAGGGCGGTAAATATGACAAGAATCCATTCAAAGGCAATATGGACTTAGAAAAATTAGAAGAGTTAATAAATGGCGTTGGCGTCCAAAACGTTCCACTGATCTTCATGTGCATCACTAATAACACTGTTTGTGGTCAACCCGTTTCCATGGCGAACATCAGAGAAGTAAATAAAATCGCTCACAAATATGACATACCACTTATCTTTGACGTGGCTCGTTGGGCAGAAAACTCTTACTTCATCAAAATGAACGAAGAAGGCTACGAAGACAAGTCCATCGCCGAGATAGCGACTGAGATGTTCTCATACTGCGACGGCTTCTGTATGTCAGCTAAAAAGGATGGCCACGCTAATATGGGTGGCATGCTAGCTTTTAGAGACAAGGGCCTATTCTGGCAAAAGTTCTCTGACTTTAATGAAGACGGCTCCATGAAGATGGATGTCGGCGTAAGACTTAAAGTTAAGCAAATCTCTTGCTACGGCAACGACTCCTACGGCGGCATGAGCGGCCACGATATCATGGCACTAGCTGTTGGTCTATATGAAAGCTGCGACTTTAATTACATGGATAGCCGTGTTAAGCAAGTTGAGTATCTTGCTCAAGGCTTCTACAAGGCGGGCGTTAAGGGCGTTGTCCTGCCTGCTGGCGGCCATGCAGTCTACATCAACATGGATGAGTTCTTCGATGGCAAGCGCGGTCACGATACTTTCGCTGGCCAAGGCTTTTCACTTGAACTTATTAGACGCTACGGCATAAGAGTTGCTGAACTTGGCGACTTCTCTATGGAGTATGACCTTAAGACGCCTGAGCAACAAGCTGAACTAGCTAATGTTGTGCGCTTTGCTATAGATAGGAGCAGACTTACTCAAGAGCACCTAGATTATGTTATAGCAGCTGTAAAAGCACTTTATGAAGATAGAGAAAGCATTCCAAATATGAGAATACTTTGGGGTAAGAACCTACCTATGAGACACTTCCACGCATTTTTGGAACCATATAAGCACGAAGAAAAATAATTTATATACGCTAATGGCGGCACTTAAAGTGCCGCCATTTTTTTGATGCGCGCAAAAAATAGAGATGCGAAATCATAATCGCATCTCCATCATCTTATGCTAATAAATTTTCCGTCTCTATAGATTTTTCTCACGTACTTCTCAAAGTCCTCTTTAGTAAACTCGATTACTCTATCGCATTTACTGCACTTAAGAGTGAGTGCTCCATCCATTGCGATGATTTTAAATTCATCACAGCCACATGGGTGGGCCTTCTTCATCTTAACAAGGTCATTTAACTTATATAGAAGCATTAGTAATCAAAGACCTCGCCTTCGATTTTCTTGTCCTCGATAAGTTTATTTACTCTATCAAGGTCATCCTTGTTAAAGACTATTGATAAGCCGCAAGACAAGCTAACGTGTCTTGGTGTTGGTATCATCTTGTACTCGATTGCTTCACTCTTAAAAACGCCTTCAGCAAGTATTGCGTGGTGAGTTGAGTTGAAGCTTAAAACGTATCTCTTCATTATGATAAAACTATGTTTCTATCTGCCTTTTCTAATGTTTCATAGATAGTGTACATATTAGAGATTTCGCCAACTTGAAGCTTTTCTTTTAAGCCGTAGAAGTCTAGACAAGTGCCGCATGAAATGATCTTAACGCCATTGTCTGCCATGTTCTTAATGTCTTCAAGCACTTCGCTGCCTTCACAAGTTAATTTAACTCCGCCATTGAAGAAAACTATAGTCTTTGGTAGTGGAGCTGTTTGTGAAACAGTGTACATGAAGCTCTTGATAAGTATTGCGCCAAGCTTTTCATCGCCGTGACCCATAACGTTAGTGCCTACACCTATAACAAATGTTTCGTCATCTGCTTTCACTTCAACAGCGTGATCTTTGTTGATAGTTACTTTGTAGTCTTCGCCCACTTCTTCAACTGTAGCCTTAAGTCCCATGGACTCAGCAAGTCTTGATAAGTTTTCAGTAGCAACCTTGTTATCTACAAGTGTGCATACTACACCTGTTTCCATTGCGTCCAATTCTTTCTTTGTTAATATAACTGGCTTTGGACATGCCAATTTTCTTGCATCTATTTCCTTCATAAATACCGCCTCCTACTTATAATTTATACTTAAAATAGATTTCTGTCAAGATATTTTATACTATTATAAATAATTCTTATACTTTAAGCTATCTTTATTGAATAAATTGTTATGTTCTCATCAGAGACTACAGCGATAAAGCCTCCGCTCACATAAATATTTCTTATATCCTCTTGCATATCCTTCATATAGTACTTAGCCTTATATGGTATATAGATTTCTCTTTCTGAGTAAACGATGTAGTCGTTATTATACTTAAGCATGCTCTTGACATTTTGATTAAATGTGTGTTCGTCAAGAACTTCAGCTTTATTATTAAGCGTCATAAGCTTATCGTCTGCTAGCAAATAGACTTTTGATCCATCGACAGCTATGTCCTTAAGAGTTGTGTACTCTTTTTTGAATACAATCGCATCCTCTTGCATATAGTATAGCGCCTTGTTTGTTGCGACTAGCTTCATGTCCTTAAGATCCGCGATAAAGGCAATGACTTCGTCGTTAAACTTGTAATAAAGTTTGTTCTCGCCCTTTCTATTGATCTCCTTGTACAAAGATGCCTTAATCTCACTTGAATACGGGTCGAAAGATGCTATCTGCATAGTCTTGAAGTCCTTGTCGACATTGTATGTGAGTATCGGGTTTAAGGCCTTGTATCTAAAGCGCTCAGTGAAGTCGTCGTCATAAGCACGTAGCGTTTCATTGAAGTTGTCGCTTAGCCAAGCAGTGTATCTGCCACCCTTTTCATCTATAAATGAGATTGCTTCGTCATAATTAAAATCCTTCACGTCCTTTAAGTCATCGTAGCTCAAAATATTGACAATGCCATTTGGCGCATCAGTCGAGTAGATGTACTTGTCCTTAAAAAGCACATTCGCAGTCTTCGCTTCAAAGTCCCTTCTCATCAGTTCTTCGTCGCTCATCCCAGTCATAACGAGAGTACCATCTTTATGATAATAGATGTGGCCATCTCTAAAGCAAACTCTCATATCCGAAGTCAAATTCCTTGAATAAACTTTATCAAGACTAAGGGTCTTCTCTCTCTTAAGATGAAGCTTAGTCAAAAAGCCGACTACTTTATCAGGAAAAGCAAAAGTCGCTGCAAGAAATAAGATTAAAACCACAGCTATAGTGATGAGTATTTGTTTGTAAATATTCATTTCCTTAAACATTTTAATAATAATCCACTTCTCCCATATTGCCATATGAAGCTAAATCATATGGTGCAAAGACGCCTCTGTCAGTAACGACTGCCGAAACTAGTTCTGGCGGTGTCACGTCGAAGGCTGGATAAAATCCCTTAACGCCCTTCATTACATGGCTCTTACCCATAAAGGATGTCGCTTCATGAGGGTCTCTCTTTTCTATACTTATATCGTCAATCGATTTACCTAAATCAGGTATGCCCGTTACAAAGTACGGTATACCCATGTATTTTGCGCAAATTGCGAGCTGCAAAGTTCCTACCTTGTTAACAACGTAGCCTTCCTTAGTGATGCTGTCAGCTGCTGAAGTGAATAAACTAATGTTTTTCTCCTTCATCGTCCACGCGCCCATATTGTCAGTGATGACTGTAACGTCCTCGCCTTGACTCCTTAGTACTGAGGCTGTTAGTCTCGCCCCTTGTAAGAATGGTCTTGTCTCTGGGCAATAAACTTTAATCTTTTTGCCGAGCTCTTTCGCTCTAAGCATCATGTAGCCGACTATGGTCTCGCCAAAGCACTGCGTCATGATGGCGCCTTCGTCAGGCATTAGCTTTGCTAAGTTCTTTGCCACCTCGTTTATGGCTGAGTACCTTCTCTCTAGTGACTCAACTGCTCCTTTGAATATCTCTTCGTATGGAACTAGGTCCTTCTCTATCGCGTCTTTGGCAATATCATAGGCCCTTTGTGTTACTTGCGCCATTCTAAAAGATGTTGTTTCTCTAGCATTGGCAAGGGCTAGCTTTGCTTCGTTCATATGCTTAATGAATTTACCTTCAGTAAAGTCTTTTGCTTCGTATGCAGCGAGTACCATGCCCATAAAAGCGGCTGTATATGGCCCAGCGCTTTGAGTAACCATGTTCTTAATCGCGTCTCTTACCTCTTTATAGTTAGAACAAATTTCGTAGCGCGTTTCAATCGGGTAGACTCTTCTATCAAGTATCTTAACCTTGCCGTCTTCAAACCAAGCAACGTTCTCATACTTTAGCATGAAGCCAAGGTCTTTGTCCATCCTATCTTTATTGTCCATAGGACTTCATCCTTTCAATAACTGCATCTATATCTTTTTTGCTTAATACGTGAACATCATCTTCGAAACGCACTATGTGATACATCTTCGCGATGTATTCTATGGTTCTAGCATTAGAGTAGGCTTCTCTAAGGTCCTTGCCTAGTGCTAAAACGCCGTGATTAGCTAGTAAACAGCCCTTTCTATCGGCAAGTGCTTTAAGAGCCTTCTCAGCTAAATCTTGCGTGCCGAATGTAGCGTACTCAGCGCACTTTATGTCCTCACCGCCAAGGTCAGCCATGATGTAGTGAAGCGCTTCAAGTGGCCTACGAAGTGTGCTGTAGCTAGTTGCATATATCGAGTGCGTATGAACTATGCTTCTTATCTCGGGTCTGTTCTTATAAACAAGTGCGTGTAAAAATGATTCTGTCGATGGCTTGTTCTTGCCCTCAAGTATATTTAAATCAAGGTCCATAACCACAAGGTCATCAAAGTTCATGTGATCGTATGGAATGCCAGATGGTGTGATAACCATCGCCTTTTCATCTGGGTCGTATATACTTAGATTGCCAGCTGTACCGACGCTTAGCTCATCTATAATCATCTTTTTAGCATATTCAATAAGTAATTTTTTATCTTGTATAAACATCTAGTCACCTTCTATATTTTTAATATCTTCATTATCATCGTCTGTATATGATTCTTGTACATAATTTCTATCGATTTTGCCTGTGTCCTTAACTTCATCAGCAAAAGTCAATATAACTTTGCCAACGTTGTCGCCTTCCTTTAGCTCGACCTTTAAGGATTGCTTAAGAATGTATCTGTCGATAACAACGCCCTTGCCTTGCTCAGTGATAATTATTGCGCCTATCCTTGGCATCTTATCAACTAATTCATTATATTGATCCGCCTCATAGTTTAGGCAGCACATAAGTCTACCGCAAAGGCCAGATAGCTTGCTTCCGTTAAGCGTTAGGTCTTGGTTCTTCGCAAGACTTATGCTTATAGGTGAGAAGTCACCCAAGAATGACGAGCAGCAAGTCTTTCTGCCGCACTTACCAACTGACGGTATGCACTTTGCTTCGTCTCTGACGCCAACTTGTCTAAGCTCTATACGCATTTTAAATATTCTTGCAAGATCCTTAACTAGCTCTCTAAAGTCAACACGGCCCTCAGCTGTAAAGAAAAAGATAACTTTGTTTAAATCAAGAGTGAAGTCAACGTCAAGTAAGTTCATTCCAAGACCATATTCTTCATTCTTTTGAACAAATATCTCTCTCGCTTCAGCCTTTCTCTTATCATTGTCAAGCTTTTGAGCAATGTCCCTCTCAGTCGCCTTTCTGATGATCGGCTTAAGAGGTATGCCAAATTCATCAAGGTCTATCTCCTTGTTTGCGATGACAACATCACCTAGCTCAAGACCTCTAACAGTCTCAACTACGACCTTGTCATCAGTAGTAAATTCTTGCTCCATAGGATCGAAGTAAAAAATTTTTCCTATGGGCTTAAATCTTACGCCAATTATTTTTTTATTCATTTAATCACCTATCAAATTTTTCTATCATATTTAAACCTAAAGTCTCGAGATGCAGTCTAAAATTGCCGCTGTTACTCAAGTATCTTTTAGTCTCTTCTATCATGTCAATGCTGTGGGCCAAGTCATATAGAGCGAGCCCTTTAAGGCTTTTAATCTCGTCTTTGTAGTCAAGATTAATTATCCTTTCTTCGCTCGAGGCTATATCCTTGATAAAAATTTCAAAGTATGTAAGTATTTTTTCAATATCATCTTTCTTCTCTTCTAAAAACGCAAGGTCCTTGATGCTCTCATAACGCTTTGCCTTTAACACGTTTATGGCTGCAGCTACGCCCCTCTTTCTAAGCTGCATCTGGTTTTCATCTTCAATAAAGGATTTAAGCGCACTTATATCGCCCATGGCAATGGATGCGTAGAGCTCTTTATTATCAAGCTTCGGATAATTTTCATTGATATAATCCATAAGCTCATTTTTACTAAGAGGCATTACTCTAATGACTTTGCTTCTTGAGATGATGGTGTCAAGTATCATGTTAAGGCTCTTAGTAACTAAGATGACTACAACATAACTTGGCGCCTCCTCAAGCGTTTTTAATAAAACATTTTGGCTCTCGACTTGAATGTCTTCTGCGCCCAGAAGCATATAGACCTTTCGATCTAGCTCGAAGGGCCTTATGTAAACATCCTTTGCTATGCTTTGAGCGTCTTCTTTCTTGATCTTATCACTCTTACCAAACAAAGCAAAGTCTGCTTTTTTCTCAGGAATTTTTGACTTAAGAAGAAGCCCTGCAAATTCCATCGCAAGGCTTTCTAGATAATCACTGTCTTTGCCTTCAAAAATATAGGACGATACAATTTTATTATTATTGATATCGTTATAAAGTATTTTTTTTACTTCATCATTCCCAAATATTTTCTCAAACACAAATTTACTCCTAAACTCTTAAAAATTCTTCTACGTTTAACACAAATAATGTTGCTCCACCAACTTTTACTTCAAGTGGATATGGAACAAAAGTATCTCCAGGCATAGTTACAGTAAGTAAAGATGTAGTTATCTCTCTTGTCTTGCAATTATGATCAACAAGTTCCTTAACTTCATTTACTTTGTCATCTTCAACACCTATAAGCAATGTAGTGTTGCCAGATTTTAAAAAGCCGCCTGTTGAAGAAAGCTTTGTTACTCTATACTTTTTTTCTGTAAGAGCATCCATTAGTGCATTAACATCTTGATCTTGAACGATTGCTACAATTAGTTTCATACTAACACTCCTTCATTAATTTTTTTACTTCCTCTAAGGCTTCGTGAGCAAGGCTCGCTTTGTCCTTAGTACCATCCAATTTAATTAGCTTCATCTGTTTTTCTTCATAAAGCTTTAAGTATGCTAGGTGAACTCTCTCTTGAAAGTCCTCTCCCAAAGACTCTATCCTGTCAAGCTCACCAAGCTTTTTCAGTCTTTCATAAGATTCTTTCGCATCCAAATCCATAAGTATAGTAAGGTCGGGTCTAAAGCCATCTAAGAAGAAATCATTTATCTTCATGACCTCATCTACGCCAAGCCCTCTGACTACGCCTTGATAAGCAAGTGACGATAGTAAGAATCTATCTAATATGACCGATGTGCCTTTAGCCACATTTGGCTTAATCACCTTGTCATATAGCTCGGATCTCGATGCTGCGAAGAGAAGCGCCTCTGTGTGATAATCCATATCCTTATTAGCTTTGTCAGCTAAGATATCTCTTATCTTCTCGCCAATATCAGTCGATCCTGGCTCTCTCCCGTTTATATAATCAAGGCCCATCTCATCGAAGTAGCCTGTGATTGCGTCTATTACAGTGCTCTTGCCGGTTCCGTCTTGTCCCTCAAGAGCTATTACAAGTCCCTTCATTAGTCAACTACAACCAGCGAGTCTTGATCGTCGCCAAGTAGACCAACTATGTTAAGGTCTGACTCCTTAAGGAATTGTATGTGATCAAGTATCTCTTCAGTAATCTCTTCGCCTGGCACTAGTAGTGGCACTCCAGGTGGATAAGGAATTATTGGCGAAGTAACTATCTCTCCAAGTGAGTCCTTTAGGCTAATTATCTTCTTTGATGAGTAATATGCATCCGCTGGTCTGATTATGATCTTCGGATCAGGCATATTAACCTTTATATGTTTAACCTCTTCGTAAGAAAGGTTCTTAGATAAGTCTTTGATTGCTTCAAGAAGTTTTTCGTAGTCTTCATCCTCATTCATTAGCGTTGCAAATATTAGAGCGTAGTAGTAGTCACTCATTTCAAGCCTAATATTGTGTCTTTCATAAAGCTCTTTTCTAAGCCTTGAGCCCTTAACCCCTTCAAGCTTGAATAGTATCTTTGTGTTATCCTTTGATTTGATAGTCTTGTCAAAGTCATCGCCTTCAAAAACTTCAACTCTGTCAATCTTCTTAAGCTCTTCAATAAATTCCAAGCACTTAGTTACATTGTGATGAAGCTTTTCTTTGCCTTCGCCGTCCATATACGCACAAGCTGTTTCATTCGATAGCGTAAATAAATACGATGGCGATGTAGTTGTATATAGTTGGAATCTGTCTTTTAACTTATTGATATCTATCCTTTCAGAGCCAACATGTATCATCGATGTTTGTGTAAATCCAGTTAGCGTCTTATGAGTTGAGTGAATAACGATGTCCGCGCCACATTCAAGAGCCGACTTAGGTAGTCTGTCATCGAACTTCATGTGAGGTCCGTGAGCCTCGTCAACCATAAGTATCTTGCCATAGTTATGGCAAATCTCAGCTATCCTTTCAAGGTCTGAAGCGATGCCGTAGTAGTTAGTGTGAGTTACTATAACAGCCTTTACCTCAGGATTGTCAAGAATTAAGTCCTCTATCTCATCTGGATCAACACCAGTTAATACGTGATAGTCGTCGTTATACTTTGGATATACATAAACAGGATTTAGTCTATTTAGTATCAAAGCATTATATACTGATTTATGGCAGTTTCTTTGAACAATAACAGTATCGCCCGGCTTAGTAATAGTCGCTATAGCGATGTATATACTTCCAGTAGAGCCATTAACAGCATAAAAAGTGTTCATTGCGCCAAATACTTTAGCAGCTTCCTTCTCGCTCTCAAGAATAACCCCTCTTGGTTCAAGTAGGTTGTCCATACCATAAGTTTCTGTCGTGTCAATAGCTGGGATATAGTCGCCCCAGTTGAAAAGCGTGTTCTTTCCCTTATGACCAGGCATGTGGAAAGATACAGAATTTTCATCTTTTAATTTTGATAGTGCTTCAAAAACAGGTCTTTTCATTAAAAACTCCTTTATACTCTATATATTTCAGTTTTTTTGCGAATGGTTCTGTACCACGAATATATCATAATTAGTATAAGTACTAAACTTAATACATAAAATATGTTCTTTACCCTAACAGACTTTAAAAGATTGCCAAGACTGTAGAATAGTCCCGCTAAAAAGAATATTAAGGACGCCCTCTGTATAGAGATATTTCTTCGTCTGACGGCATTTCTAAATACACTCATAAAGATTAGTACCGTTAGTACGAGCATGACTATGGTCCTAAAGACTTCCATAAATCTACTGATTCTGTCTTGGAACCAGCCATTTTGTGGTAGTAGCGTTAATATTAATAGTATCGCCACAAGTAAATATATTATGCTCGACGCCTCAGGCATTCTTCTCTTGCGAAGCGATTTAGCCGCTAGATAATAAAATATTATCAGTAGTATTGGCACCATAAGTGAACTTATAAACAAAGAGATGTTTGTAAGCCTTATTATCTTTTCGTCATCATTTAAGAACAAAGCATAAGTCCTGATGCCTAAGAAGGCGGTGACGAAGACCACATAAGTCTTTGTGAATATGCTTTGCAGCTTAAAATCCTTATCAGCATAATTATACTTGTTGATAAAATTATCCATAACGATGATTATTAATATATATAAAAATGTAAATATTGGTTCTAATATCTTTTGTAACAAAAAATCACCTCATATCAATTGAGTTTTGATCACAAATTGGTAGCGGTTTTTCATATGCTTATAAGCCTTATCAAGCTTTTCTTCGTCGTCATATAGACTAAAGATGCTCGAGCCGGAGCCGCTCATCATAGTCTTGAAGCCGCCTAAAGCGCTCATCTCGTCGTAAAGCTCTTTAACAGCTATGTAGTTTTCAAAGACAAAGTCTTGCATATTGTTTCTAAACTTAGTAAAGTCATCCTTATTTATAAGCTCTTCAATCTCTTCACTACTTAAGTGCTCGCCGCTAAAGTCCATGCCCTCATAAACTTCTTTTGAGCTAATATTAATACCAGGATTAACCAAGAGCACGTGATGCTTCTTAAGTCCCTCTACTTCCTTAATTTTTTCGCCTCTAGCTGTGCATATGGCAGCCGACTTCGAAGTAAAAAAGTTACAGTCACTACCAAGTTTTAAAAGGATATCAAAATATTCTTCCTTTGTCAAGGACAGATCATAAAGCTCGTCAAGCGCCTTAAGTGTTTCGTAAGCGTTTGAGCTGCCACCAGCAAGGCCAGCGCCCATAGGTATGTTCTTCTTAAGCTCTATACTTAGCCCCTGTATATCTCTTATCTCTCTTACAAAATCATATGCCTTCTTCATGATATTATCTTTTATATCAGTATCCGTGCTAATGGTGAAGCCACTCGCCTTATTAAAAACAAGCTCATCATAAAGATTTATTTTAGACATAAGAGTGATGATATCGTGAAAGCCATCGTTCCTTTTAGAAACGACTTCAAGATGCAAATTGATTTTCGCATAAGATTTTGTTTTTATCATGACCTTCACATACTCCTCCACTGTTAATTTAATTATAACACATTTTAAATTCAATGTATAGTTTTATTTTTTATATGATTTGCGCGTGCTTATATAAGCGCCCGTCATATGCCATCTGATCGTCAATTGTCATTCGCTCGTCATATATCATTCGCTCGTCATATATCATTCGCTCGTCATAATGAAATCACTTTTACAAACGAAGTGGCCCTGCCATCATCCCCGCTAAAGAAAAAATGAAAAAAACGAAAAAAGGCAAAAAAAAGTCCTCACATCACTGTGAGGAAAATTTTTTAGATTATTTTTACTACTACCGTCGATGTCAATACATCTGAATAAGTATACGATATAACCTGATCGTTATTTTGTCCATCTTCTAGCGTAACTGTGAATAGATTTGGATATGCTGAGGTAATCACTCCTTGTGCCTCGACAAAGGTATTTCGACCAACGTTTGTCGTTAGATGCACTTTTTTACCTAAAATACTCTCAACACTCTTTCTAATTCTCTTAATTTCGTTCATAAGATGAATCCCACCCTTCATATACTTGATCTACATCTATATATAGTATAGCATACATAATAAGATTTGTCAATCATTTATATAAATTTATTTTATAATTGTACTAAAGTATTAGTTTTTATTCATGCTTGTGAACTTGACTTTTACGTCCATTTCCTTGCCATTCCTGTTTATCTTAAGAGTCGCTTCGTCGCCTATATTGTAGCCAAACATTATCGACTTAAGTGTATTGACATCAGTCACTTCTTTATCATCTACCTTTAGTAGTATGTCGCCTGCCATGATACCGGCTTTGTCGGCTGCAGTTCCATTCGCAACGCTTAGAACGATAACGCCTTTATTTGTGTTAAGTTTGACTCTAAGAGCGGCTTCGTAGTCCTTTGCATTGTAGATGGATACGCCTAGTTGAGCTGTTTGCGCCTTGCCTGTCTTTAAAATTGAGTTCAAAACGCCTTTAATCATATTGATAGGTATGCTAAAGCCAAGGCCTTCTGCGTTTGTAAGCTTAACTGTGTTGATGCCGATAACTTCACCTTTTGAGTTTAGTAGCGGTCCGCCTGAGTTACCTGGGTTGATGGATGCGTCTGTTTGAATTAAATTGTTTATAACTTGTTTATCTACTTTTATGGTTCTGTCCTTACCAGAGATAACGCCTGAAGTAACTGTTCTGTTAAAGTCAAGTCCTAGTGGATTACCTATGGCGATAGCTATCTGACCGATTTGCACTTTGTCTGAATCGCCTAGTTCGGCAACTGGTAAATTCTTTGCATTTATTTTGATTATGGCAAGGTCCATGTCCTCGTCCATCCACACTATCTTTGCCTTGTGTGTTGAACCATCATCAAGTAAAACGCTTATCTTACCGCCTTTGTTTTGCTTCATATTATCTTTATCTTTGCTGCTGTAATCATAAGCCTTGTTATTATCTTCATCTATATCAATATCATCGTCGTCATCACTAGTCTTGCCTTGCTTATTGCCTGAGCTGCCTCCGCCAAATGGGAAGTCGTCTCCAAATGGAAAATCGTCGAAGCCTTCGTTTGTGTTTTGCACTTCTGATTTAACCACGTGTGCGTTTGTAATGATGTAGCCGTCAGGGCTAACGATAACGCCTGAGCCAGTGCCTTTGCCAAGGGCTTGTCTACCAAAGAAGTCTCTCGATATAACCTGAGTAGTTATACCTACAACAGATGGTATAGCCTTCTTAGTGGCCGCTTCGACTATTTCAGTCGGTTGATCGATAGTAATCTTTTGTGTATCGTTTTTAGCCTCACTATGCACATAATTATATGCATTATTCGCTCTATTAAAGATGTAAGCGCCGCCAAAACCTGTTAGCGTACCAAAGAAGATGGCAAATATAATTGACCATACAAGAACGCCTTTGCCATAACGCTTCTTTTCTTTTTTATTAACTTCGTTGTATGAGAACTTTGCCTTTCTTGCACTTGGCCTATCGTAATCATTCCTATCAGGACCATTGGCCCTTCTATATGTCCTTCTCTCATAAACGTCTTCATCTGTTTGAGTGAAAGTACTTTCTTCATCATCATGAAGCTCTTCTACTTCTGGATTTTCAATGACATCATCATCGTCAATGATTTCATTACCATATTCATCGAATTTCATAATCTTGTCCTCCTTTTGATTTTCTAACTTTATTATAAATGTCTTTTGTGATAGAATAGTGATAAGGATGTGAAAATTTTTAAAAGAGGTGATTAAATGAAATTTATTTCGTGGAATGTTAATGGTATAAGGGCCGTCCTTAAAAAAAACTTTAATGAGTTTTTGGATGACACTATGGCTGATATATACGCATTTCAAGAGACTAAAATCTCAGAAGGAATACTGATGATGGAGCGTGAAGGCTATCACGAGTACTGGAACTACGCTGAAAAGAAAGGCTACTCGGGCACTATGATACTAACTAAGACTGAGCCCATAAACGTGACTTATGGTCTTGGCATAGCTGAGCACGATACTGAAGGAAGAGTCATAACGCTTGAGTACGAGGACTTCTTCTTTGTCAATGTCTACACGCCTAATGCGCAAGATGGCCTTAAGAGGATAAAGTACAGACAGGATTGGGAGGACGCGTTTAGAGACTACCTTAATGGCCTAAGAAAAACTAAGGGCGTTGTTGTGTGCGGCGACTTAAATGTGGCTCATAACGAGATTGACCTTAAGAATCCAAAGGCAAACGTAGGCAAGGCGGGCTTCTCTGATGAAGAGAGAGAAAAGTTCAACATGCTACTTGACTCGGGCTTCATCGATACATTCAGGTACTTCTACCCTGATCTTGAAGATAAATACTCTTGGTGGTCATACAGAACTAGAGCAAGATCGAGAAACGCTGGCTGGAGAATCGATTACTTCTTGGTATCAAAGGAGCTTGAAGGTAATATTAAGGACGCAGCAATCCTTGATGACGTCTTAGGTTCAGACCATTGTCCAGTCTCACTTGATATAGAGTTTTAGCCTCGATTTGACAAATGCGATTTAATTTTGTTATAATATCATATATGACAAATTCGAAAGGAGAAGACTATGAAGAAAATAATTAATTTTATACTATTCTTATTAATAGTAACAAGTCTTTCTTTTGCTAAAGATGCAAAAACTCACGTATATGAGATTGATAACAATGGCACAGTAAAAACATATAAGACATCGTGTAAAACTGTTAAAGAACTATTAAGCGATCTAAAGATTAAAGTTGATGATGACGACATCGTCATACCGGACTTAGATACAGAGCTTAAGAGCGAAGGAAAGATAAGTATAATAAAGGTAGACGTTAAAGTCATCGAAAAAGAAGTCGAAGCGCCTTTTAAAACTATTAAGAAGAAAAACAAAGAGCTAACACATAAGCAAAGCAGAATTTTAGTTCAAGGCGTGAACGGCAAGAACAAAGTCAAATGCAAAGAATATTATGCAGGTGACAAGCTTATTAAAGAAGAAGTAATTCACGTTGAGACTATTGTTAAGCCTATTGACCAAATTTTTGAAGAAGGAACAAAAGACGTTTTTACTAACGACAGAGGCGACTTCACCGCAAGAAAAGCCATCAAGATGGTGGCAACTGCATATGAAGCAGGCCCAAGATCAACTGGCAAGAGACCTGGCGACAAGGGCTACGGCATCACTGCTTCAGGCGCAAGAGCTAAGAGAGGCACTGTTGCAGTCGATCCACGCGTAATTCCGCTTGGCACTAAGCTATATATAAAGAGCCTTACACCAGGCGTTCCTGATTATGGCTTTGCCATCGCTCAAGATACCGGCGGCGCTATTAAAGGTAATAAGATTGACCTTTTCATGGACACAGTTTGGGAGTGCTTACAATTTGGTAGAAGACCAGTTATGGTCTACATCTTACAATGATAAAGAAAATAATTAAGCTATTAATCAAAATATTTTTAGCTTTGGCAATAGTTTTAGAAATCTTAGTTATTTTTAACAATAGCAAGAGACCATCTGGCTCACCCGAGTACATCATAGTACCGGGAGCGAGATGCAAGAACAATGAGCCGATGCTCGCACTTAAGTATAGGCTCAACGCAGCGTATGAGTACTACACTATACATGGAGCTGTCAAGATAATCACGACAGGCGCTGAGAGTCTAGGCGAAACTATAAGCGAAGCGATGATAGCAAAGAACTATCTTGTATCGCTTGGCGTTGATGAAGCAGACATAATTACTGAAGAGCACTCTACTAATACTATAGAAAATCTTGAGTACGCAAGCGACATAGCCGGCAAAGATAAAGAGTACTTAATCGTGTCAAACGGCTTTCATATGTTTAGAATCGATTTAATAAGTAAGTACCTCGGCATCAAGCACGAGCTATACTCAGCCAAGACGCCACAAGATATACTAGTCAAAAACTATTTACAAGAAGTCGCATCGATATTTTATTTAGCATTTAAGATAGTGACAGGCAAAGTTTAATAGAATTATATTAGGCAGAACGAAATGGTTCTGCCTTTCTTTATGCAAAAAAATGGATAAGAAATTAAATTCTTATCCATTTATTAAATCTCGTATATTATCTTCTCTTCAAAAACATTTATATAGCAATGCTCTTTGTAAAATACTTTTCGTCAATGTATTTATGGTCGATAGTGATAATTGTTTTAGCTGCTAAATATTTCATAGTGTCATCAAATATCTCATAGAAGAGCGTCTCGTCAAGTCCCGTGCTTATCTCATCAAATATATATAGTTCGCAGTCCTTGTATAAGGCTCTTGCTAATAATACTCTTGTCTTTTCGCCGCCAGATAGAGTGCTGCTATCAAAACCAATATTATTCAAGCCATATTTTTCAATAACTTCATCTAATCTACATATCTTAATGATTTTATTGAGCTTGTTCTCATCTACTTTGGACTTGAATGTGATGTTATCAATGATTGACATGTTAAATAATTTATTCTCTTGAAAAACTGCTGATAAAGATATCATTTGATTTTCTTTGCCATCGACATAAACATGACCAGAAGTCGGCTTATACATATTCGTAATTAATTTTGCGATGGTCGACTTACCCGAACCAGTTCTGCCGTTAATCTTTAATTTATCATTTTTATTTATGATTAAATTAAAATCCTTCAAGATTTGATTATCTCCATATTTTAGTGAAACGTCCTTAAATTCGATTTTCTTAAAGTCTTCGATTAAATCGATATTTTCTCTCTCTATGCTGTTGAAAGTCTCATCTATTCTTTTAACTGAGTTTTTAAAAGCGGATATTTCTTTTTGATTTTCTATGATATTAAATATTGGATCAGTAATCATCGATGCATACAATATTATGGCGATTAAGGCTCCTACAGAGAGACTGCCTTGACTAACACGCATACCTCCAATAAAAATTAGTGTCGCCATAATCAAATTAAACAATAAACTAACAAGTGCTTGAGAAACATTTTTAATGTTTACGATTTTTTTATCAAGCTTAGTTAATTCATGATTCTCTTCGTGAAACTCATTTGTAAATACTTTCTCTTTGTTAAATAGCTTTATATCTCTCGCGCCAACAATGATGTCGAAAAATTTATTAATTACATTAAGCCTTTGTATTTGGCTCTTTTCAGACGCTGTCTCAGAGCTCTGTAAAATCTTTTGAATAACTAGTGTCGATATGGCAGATATTATAATCATCGCAAATAGCATGATGTAGTCGTACTTAATAATTATGATAGACCCAATTATAAAGCTTGATATTGAAAAGCCTAGGTCAAATATTAGCGGTATAAGTTTATCGTCAAGCGCTTTTAAATCGTCGATAATAACATTAAAGACATTACTGCGTCCAGCTTGCTCAAGCTGATCAATCTTTGTATTAAGAACGCTTTCGACTATATCATCTTTTATTTCTTTATTTAAATTTAACTCAAATTTTGATCCAAAATTTACAAGAGCTATCTTAAACATATTAACAAAAATATATACAAGCGAATAAAGTATTATATATTTTATAAATTCACTTTGTATGCCTAATGTTAAGTAGTCAATCACCTTTTGTATGAAAACCATAGGGAAGATACTTAAACTTCCTACGATTATTCCAGTTAAAAATAATAATAAGATTTTAGGAAAATTCTTTTTGTATTTATCTCTTATCATACTTGCCTCCTATTATATGTTTCATTAAATATTGTTTACCAAGATATATTCTTGCTTGGTATATACATTTGAAACTTCTCCTTCTTTTATTCGAATTATATAGTCAAAATAATCAATATTATCTGTGCCAAGATCATGTGATACTTCGATATAAATTTTACTATTGTAATTGGAGATAATTTCATCACGAACAAGTTTTTTAGTATAAATATCAATAGCTGACAATCCTTCATCGACTAAAATAATATCTTTTTTAGCTAAAGCACAGGTCAAAATATTTAATACTTGCTTCTCACCGCCACTTAGTTCATTACAATTATTTGAATTTACTAGTCTGTTAACAATGGTATTAGGTAATTTGTTTAAATAAGAATAAATGTCTTTGTCATCATAGGCATTAAAATGCGTAAGTTGTTCAAGAAAAGGTACTGAAAAAACATGTGAATTTTGAGTAATATAAAATATTTTTTCTGAAGCAAATTCAGACAAATTATTACTTATGCTTTCATTATTTATATAAATGTCCCCTCTATCGCGATCAATTTGTCCAACGATACTCTTTAGTAGCGTTGACTTACCACTGCCGCTTTCACCTATGATTAGATATTTATTTCCTGATTCAAATTCAATATTTACCGGTCCTAAACGAAAATCATTTATTGCATATTCTAAATTTTCTAATTTCAAAGACGATATTTCATTATATTCAGGCAGTATGCAGCTATCTTCTTTTTCATTTTCTAAATATTCATTGCCTATTTCCTTTGCTTCTCTAACGATTTCCTTACAAGAGTTTATTGAATTTATATCATTTAAAATATATTTAATAGGATAAATAAAACTTTCAATATAAGCAAATGTTGCAACCCCTGCTCCAATGGTAATTTCACCACTAATAAGTAAATAGCCTACCATTATAAAAGCTGTAAGACTAACTAAATCCATAACAAAACCGTTAACAATATTAACAAAAGTTTTAAATTTGCCAAATGCTAATTTTTGATCTTCTGTTTCAGATAATCTTTGATAATGATATTTTCTTATTCCATCTTTTGATGCTTCATCCAAGCCCATATGTCCCAAGTAGAAATCGTTTAAAGTGTCAGTATAATTACCAAAGCTATCTTGATAAAACTTTCTTTTTTCTGCTAATTTCTTAGCAGTTATTTTAGGTACTATTACACTTATAAGCGATGCTAAAATAATAGCAATGGCTATCCTATAGTCCACAAAAACAACTAAGGAAACTGTATATATAAGTAATTGAACAATAGATTTAATTATATCGACATATGTTGACAAATATTCATCTTCTATGATTTCAACATTATTATTTGTTATGGTTAAATACTCACCAACGCTTTTTTCTTTAAATACATAATTAGGCCTTCCAAAAATCGACTTAAAAATAACGTCTTTGGTGTACTTTGTGAATTCTTTATCCCTCTTCCATTCATTGTATTGTGATATAAATTGAAATATAGCGCTACCTAAGATTAATGCCAAATATGTAAATCCTAAATTTATTAATAAATTTTTAGTATTATTACCTATACCGTTAAACAATTCTTTTTGAACATATGGTATTAACGCTATACACATAGTATATAATAGTGAAAAAATAAGTTCTATTATGGTTGATTTTTTTATTTTTCCCAAAATTTTGATTTCTAATTTCATAATTGCCTCCTATTATATATAATGTTATAATTAATACTAATTATGATAGATACATTATAGCACATTTTTTTTCAAAAACAATATATGCACTTGCTTTTTATATTTATTAAATGTCACTTCGCATTATATATAGCAAAAAAACTCTTGAGCAAGTGCCCAAGAGTTTCTTCATCTAATTAAATATTTATCTTTTTCTTCCAAAAATCATATTAACTAACCAGATCAGTACAACTGCGCCGACAATACCAACTATGATGTCGTTGATCATGCCGCCCTTTGCTTCGAAGCCAGCAAGCTTCGCAATCCATTTGCCTATGCCGCCGCCTATGATACCAGCAAGGATGTTTTTGATCCAGCCCATTTGTTTATCAACTTTCATAATTAATGAAGCTATCCAGCCTGATAGTGCTCCAACTATAATTGAATATAACATAATATCTCCTCCTCATTATACTATTACCCAAGATTATGAATTTTATTTACAAAATATCATATTTATGTTAATATTTTCTTGAGGTGATTAAATGATTGACATAAGTAGAGCAAATAATTTAAGTAAAGAAGATAAATACAAGCTTGCCATCGAGATGATTAGGCGTCAATTTCAAGAGGAGACGAATTTTATAGCGAACCTTGCGAATACTGCTGCCATCATATATCACTTGATTGATGGCGTATCATGGTCGGGCTTTTACCTATATGACGGAACTAATCTTGTACTTGGTCCCTTCCAAGGCAAACCCGCTTGTAACAGGATAATGCTTGGCAAAGGCGTCTGCGGTACTGCTTACTCAAGTAAGAAAACTCAAATCGTTGACGATGTTAATAGCTTTGCTGGTCACATCGCTTGTGATGCTATGAGTAAAAGTGAAATTGTCGTTCCTATATATAATATGACGCGCGGCGTTGGTGTCTTGGACATCGACTCTTATGAATATAGTAATTTTGACGCCATTGACAAGGAATACTTAGAAAAGATTGTTGACTATATTGTAAAACATAGTGACACGTCACTAAGGTAAAAGAAGTATAAATATTTTCTATAGCAATAGCACTCAATATTTAATAAATCAATATATCTTGATTATTTGTAAAGTTTCTGTTACAATATCGTCTGGAGGGATAAAACTATGAAAAGAAAATTTTTAGTATTGTTATCAGTTTTAATCATGGCTTCACTAGTAATAGTTGGCTGCGGTAAAAAAGATAACAACGAAACAAAACCAGCTGAAGAAAACACTCAAACAGAAACAGCTGAAAACACAGAAGAAAACAAAGAAGAAGAAAATAAAGATACACAAAACTTTGAAGGCAAAACTTTAAACGTAGTTGCTACAAGTGATTCTTATGTACCTTTATTTGACAAGTTCACTGAACAAACTGGCGCAAAGGTAGAATTCCTATCTATGTCAAGTGGTGAAGTTATCTCAAGAACTAAGGCTGAAGGCAAGCCAATGGCTGATCTTTGGTTCGGAGGTGGACTTGACGCTTTCATGGCTGCTAGAGATGACGGTCTTCTAGAAAACTACACATCTGATGTAACTGCTACAGTTCCTGAAGAATACAAGGACAAAGACGGCGCATACATCTCTAAGGGTATCACTGTTGTTGGTTTCATCGTTAACGATGCAATTCTAGAAGAAAAAGGCTTAGAAGCACCTAAGACTTGGAAGGACCTTGCTGATCCTAAGTACCAACACTTAGTTATCATGAGTAACCCTGCTATATCAGGTACTAACTATGCAGCTCTTAAGGGCTTACTAGACATCTACGGAGAAGAAGAAGGCTGGAAAGTATTTGAAGGCATCAACAATAACATTGACTTCTACTCAAAGAGAGGTAAAGACCCACAAGAAAAAACTGTTCAAGGCGAATTCGCCATCGGTATAATTCCTGCTGACAAGAAAGCATTTGACGCAGCTAAGGACAATAACTTAACAGTTATCTATCCAGAAGACGGCGTTTGCTGGGTACCAGAAGGAGTTGCTATATTCAAAGGTAGCGAAAACGTTGACGTTGCAAAGGCTTTCATCGACTTCATGTTAAGCGAAGACGCTCAAAAGATGATTGCTGAAATCGACGGAAAGGACTCTAACCAACTTATCGTTCCTGGTATTGAAGGCTTTGACCTAGGTTTACCAAAGGACAGACTAGTTAAGGAAGACCTATCAACATTTGGTTCAGACAGAGAAAGAATCTTAGAAAAGTTTAACGAAATTTCAAAAGGTAAAACTGAAGACAAATAAGTTTAAATAATCTATAGTGTGATAGTTTTTACTGTCACACTATTTTTTTACATATTAGGCATATGGCCTAAAACATATCAAATATAGGAGTTTATATGAAAAAGATTAAATCATCTAAGTTAATAGACTACACAATTGCGGCTGTGCTCTCGGCACTAGTCGTAATCTTCATACTCATCCCCTTCTTAACAGTTTTTAAAGAGAGTTTCTATGTAGATGGTGCTTTTTCTTTAGAGCATTACCAAAAAATTCTCTCTAATAAAAAGCTCATTACAAATACATTTAAGATGGGTGTGCTTACTACACTAGTCGCAACACTTTCCTCATCTTTCGTAGCTATATTTTATTATCTATCGAGGAAAAAAGTAAAGACACTTATCATACTAATACTTTCAATCACTCTAATAAGCCCGCCTTTCGTATCGTCGCTAAGCTATATCACACTTTTTGGTAGACGCGGGATAATAACATACAAGCTCTTAGGCCTAAACATGAACCCTTATGGCATGTGGGGCATTGTCTTTATGCAGGCTCTATCGGATTTATCTCTAAACAGTCTCTTGCTCATAGGCTTTCTTCAAAGTCTTGACAAGAGCATAATCAACTCGGCAAGAAGCTTGGGCGCAAGCACTAATGACATAATCATCGATATCATTGTTCCCGCAATGAAGAATGGTATCAAAGCTGTCATGATGCTTAGCTTTTTTAGAAGTGTTTCAGACTTCGGTACGCCAGCCATAATCGGTGGTAATTACGAAGTATTGGCCCTTGAAAGTTACTTTCAAGTCATTGCCAATGGTAATCTCGGCAGAGCGGCTGCCATGAACGTCTTTATACTAGTGCCAACACTAATTATATTTTTATTCTCATCAAAGGCAGTTAAATCAGGCACACTAGCAAGCGGCTCACCTAGTAAGGAAGAGGTTCCGCTTAAGAGAAATGGCATTTTGTATTATATAATCAGCACTTTTGCAATATTTTTCATATTTTGGATAGTTTCTTTATATGCGTCCATCATTTTAAATGCTTTTACAAAGATGCGTGTCGGCGAACTTGTATTTACTCTTGATAATTTTCAGAATACTAAGGTCTTTATAGGCGGCGTCGCGCTTAGAAGTATTGCTTATAGTATAATCTCAGCTATTGGCGGCACTTTCATCGGACTTTTAATTGGCTACTACTTAATTATTAAACGCTATAAATATATGAAGGTCATTGACACGATAGCAAATCTGCCATACATCATACCAGGAACTTTCTTTGGACTAGGTTATTTGTTATTCTTTAGGTCGCCTCCTATAGCAATAACAGGAACAGCGGCGATAGTTGTCTTAAACGTTTTATTTAAGCAGCTACCTTTCTCAACGAGGGCATCAAGCGCAGCTATGATGGACATTGACACGAATACACTTAACTCAATCAGAGACTTAGGCGGCTCATCTATAAACGAAATTACTGACGGTGTTTTGCCTCTTTCAAGAAATTCGATAATGATATCGATGATAAACGCGTTCACAACGACGATGACAACTGTCGGAACAATCATTTTCCTTGTCTACCCTGGCAAGAAACTGATGACGCTCGTTATGTTTGACGTAATTCAAAGCGGGAAATATGGCGTTGGCTCTGTAATCGCCTTCTACATCATACTAATTTGCCTTGCTTTTAACATATGTTTAAGGCTTTTGATGAGCAGAGATTTTAGAGAGAATATTAAAAATAAATTTACAAAGATATTTACAAGAAAGGATGTGAAGTAAATGTTTTTAGAAGTGAAAAATATTTCCAAAAAATATGAGGACAAATACGCGATAAAGGACGTGAGCTTCTCTTTGGAGAAAGGCAAGTTCCTTTGTTTGCTTGGGCCATCTGGCTCGGGTAAGTCAACTATACTTCACTCAATTGGCGGCTTTATCAAACATGAGGGAGAGATAATCCTTGACGGCAAAAGCATTAAGGATCTCTCTCCTGAAGATAGAGACGTTTCGACCGTTTTTCAAAGCTTTGGCCTCTTCCCTCACATGAATGTTTTGAAAAATGTTATGTATGGTCTTAAATTTAAGGAAAAAGATAAATCAAAGAAAGAAAAAGAAGCTGAGGCGAGAGAAGTTTTACGCATCGTCGGACTAAATGGCTACGAAAAAAGGTATCCATCTGAGCTATCGGGCGGCGAAAAGCAGCGTGTTGCTCTCGCAAGAAGCCTTGTAGTTAGACCAAAGATCTTGCTTATGGATGAGCCACTGAGCGCACTTGACGCAAAACTTCGTAGCGAGATGCAATTCGAGATAAGAAGAATACAAAGAGAGTTTAACATAACAACCATATTCGTAACGCACGATCAAAAGGAAGCCTTTGTTATGGCGGATGAGATTATCATCATAAATCAGGGCGAACTTGTTGCCAAAGGCGCTCCGCAAGATATTTACAATCATCCGAAAAACGAATTCACTCTTGATTTTATCGGCAACAAAAATATTATCAAGGATAAATATGTAAGACCAGAAAAAATTCGCCCTGATGCAAATGGCGAAAAATTTGTAATTAAGGACATAACTTTTAATGGCGAGACCATTGAACTGGATATAGAAAATGATGAGCATAAGCTAGAAATGCTAATTTTAAACGACGACGTCAATTATCAAATTGGCGATAAAATTAAGGTTAAATATGAAATGGAGGACATAGATGAGAGTACTACACGTCTTGACACAGCTTCCTGCTAAAACTGGTAGCGGCGTTTACTTCGCAAATTTAATATCGGCTTTCAAGGCCTCAGGCGTAGAGAATGCTGCCATATACGGCGCTGAAGAAAAACACAGAGACTTGATAAATGTAGACGCGGACATGACATATGAAGTTTTGTATGACACGGATGAAGTGCCTTTCCACATCTGCGGTATGAGTGACACCATGCCATACGAGTCGACTATATATAGCGAGATGAGTGAAGGCATGATAGATACGATGCTTGACGCCTTTCGCAAGAGACTTATTAAAGTGAAAAACGATTTTAAGCCAGACCTAGTTATCTCTCACCACCTAATGTTTTTAACGGACCTCGTTCGCGAAGTTTTTGACGATGTGAAAGTCGTTGGCATCAGCCACGGCACTGACATAAGGCAAATCATGCAGCACGAAAGATTTTTAAAGAGACTTACTCATATTAAGGACCTTGATCAAGTACTCACTGTAACTCCAGCTGAGCACGAGCAAATCGTGGAGCTGCTTGGCATAGCTAAGGAAAATATTCATCTTGTTGGTGGCGCTTATAACGACAAAGTCTTCTACCCTAGTGAAAATCATGAAGATGATGGCAAAATCAGACTTATGTACGCTGGGAAGATAGTTGAGTCAAAAGGCATTTTTGCTCTAGCAGCAGCACTGCCATATCTAGAGAAAAATCACGACAATGTCGAGCTGCACATCATAGGAAACGCATCAGATGAAGATAAAGAAAAGATGATGATGGAGGCAAACTACTCCAAAAATTTATTTATACGAGACGCTGAAAACCAAATGCTTATGGCAGAAGACCTAAGACGCTCAGATATATTCATCTTGCCATCATACTTCGAAGCCCTTGGTTTAGTTGCGATAGAGGCACTTGCCTGCCACAAATTAGTAGTCGCGTCAGAGATAGATGGGCTAAGACAATTGCTTGGTAAAAAACTTGTAAATAGCGGCATAATTGAGTTTACAAAGCTTCCTCGTATACGCGACGTTGATAAACCATATACAGAGGACATCCACGCCTATGTCGAGAGACTTGTGGCAAATATAGAAACGCAAATAGAAAGGCTTGATGAGAATTTATTTACAGAAGAAATATCAAGAGATTTGCATGAGTATTCATGGAAAAACTTAGGAAAAAGAATTCTTGGAATAATTAAGAAATAATTAAATAATTACCCACAGATAAAAACGCCTCACAATCGAGGCGTTTTTCATCTATTAAATTATCTCTGTTCCTTCTCTTAATACAGCTAAATAAGCTTCATAAGAAAAAACTTTATTTCTTTCTTGATTATTGTCTTGCTTAAGTATATCTAGGTCCATAAGCACGTCAACTGCAGATTTTACTGTGTTGTATGCAAGTTCAAGCTCTTCAGCTGCGCCCTTTATATCAATTATAGGTTTTGCTAAGAGATGTCTATAAAGCTTCATTATATTTATCTTTCTTCTATCACTTATATCGAGGCTATTTATTTTGTCTTCATCAAAATTTTTAAGCTCAATAAGCTTGTCGGCGCTCTCTATCGCTGACTTTGATGAAATATATACACCGCGCACAAAGAATTTAATCCATTGCTCATAGTTGTCGCTATCTCTAACAGATGTCATTCTATCGTAGTACTCAATTCTATGTTCCTTTAAATAATACGATAGATACAAAGCCGGCGTCTTGATAGTGCCTTTATAAAGTAGATACAAAACTATAAGTAGCCTACCTATCCTGCCATTGCCATCTAAAAATGGATGTATGCTTTCAAACTGATAATGCACAAGAGCCGCGTTTATCAGCGCATCGTATGGTCCATCGTCATTGATAAACTTTTCTAAATCTGACAAAGCTTCTTTCATATCGTCAATATTTGGCGGTATATACCTCGCCGTAGTGATATTTGAAGACTTTGAGCCAATCCAATTTTGACTGCATCTAAACTCGCCCGGATTTTTCTCGTTTCCTCTTACGCCTGAAAGCAAAATTTCGTGCGTCTCCAAAAGCAGTCTATTGCATAGCGGCAAGGTATTTAATCTATCTATAGCATAGTTCGCCGCCTTTACATAGTTAACTACCTCTTCGACGTCTTCGTTTATGCTCTCATCGCGATTCACTTCAAAGATGTCCTCAAGCGTTGCCTGTGTGCCTTCTATTTGTGATGAGAGAAGCGCTTCCTTCTTCACATACATCGATATAAATAAATTCATATCAGGAATTTTCTCTGCTCTATCGTCCAAAATGGCAAGCATCTTATGTGCATCTATTATTAAATTGTTAAGCTCATTGTCAACTGCAATAGCAGGCTCTGGTGGCAGTGGACTTGGTCTGAATGAATAGTACTCGATTATCCCAGAAAGATTTTTTATTAACTTACCCGCTCTTTCTTTACTCATCATATAATCAGCTCCAATTTGAAATAGTGATTACATTATATACTTCTTATTTCAAAAAGTCAATAGTTTCTGAAATAAGAATCCATTTTTCCATTTCTTATTTCAAATAATCATCATTTTCTGAAATAAGAATCCATTTTCCGCTTTCTTATTTCAAATAAAAACAGAGTACGAAAATCATACTCTGCCATGTGCATTATATTTGTTAAAACTATTCTTCTAGTGCTTTTACTATGCCGTCCAAATCTTTTTCTTCTATCAAATCTGCTTGACCTGAGTCAACAAGTCTTGTGTTCTCTGGTTTGAGTGCTAGTGCCGCATAATCTTTCACGCCAAATTTTTCAGCTAGTGCCTCTGCCTTTGGCTCACCAAAGATGTAGTGCTTCTTTTGACACTCGTCGCAGATGAAGTATGCCATGTTCTCAACTAGGCCATATACCTTGATGTGCATTAGTCCAGCCATCTTAAAGGCTTTTTGAACTATCATGTCAACAAGCTCTTGACTCGATGTAACTATAACTAGTCCGTTTAATGGATATAGCTGATATATACTTAGCTGTATATCTGATGTTCCTGGCGGCATATCAACTAAAAGATAATCAAGCTCGCCCCAGTTAACGTTTTGGTAGAATTGTCTCAAGGCGCCCATAAGCATAGGTCCTCTCCAAACGAGTGGATCTGTTTCGTGCTCCATAAGTAAGTTCATTGACACAACTTTAACGCCATTAGCCGCTTCAGCCGGCTCGATGTTCACACCATCTTCTGAAGTAATCATGCCATGAAGGCCGTAAGATGCCGGTATCGATGGTCCTGTAAGGTCCGCGTCAAGTATACCGACCTTGTAGCCTTTTTTTGCCAAAGCGTTCGCAAGTAGCGTTGTTACGTAGCTTTTGCCAACGCCGCCCTTTGCGCTCACGACTCCTATTACCTTATTTATCTTTGATTTATCATTCGCTTGTAGCTTTTCAAATGCGCACTTGTCTTTGCACGCCTTGCAATCGTTATCACAGCTCATCTAATCCCTCCTAAAGTCTATACGCTATAGATAAAAACGCTTTTACGCCATTCTCTATAGCCTCATCATTAAATTCATACGCCTCGTCGTGAATGTCCTTATGATCCTCGCCCACGCCTAGTAGGAAGAATAGTTCTCTCGCCTTACGCCTATAGTAGCCGAAGTCCTCACTGCTTCTAATTATCTCTTTTCTCTCTTCGAATGGAAGTCCATCCGCATCAATAGCTTTAACGAAGTCCTCATAAAGCTCTTCGTCATTCACAACCGATAAAAACTCATCCGTACTATTTAATTCTACCACAAAACCCATCTCTTCTAAAGCCTTTTTATATTTATTTTCAAAAATATTTTTAAGTTTTGCTAAATCATCGTCGTTATATGCTCTCAAGGTTAAATCTAGCTCTAAATTTGCTGGCGACACACCAAAATTTTCTCCGCCAAGCTTTACGCCAACAACGGTTATAAAGATGTTGTCAGAGAATTTTTCGCCTTGAAGAGTAAAATCTTTGTAAGCATCTTTTTTAATAAATGGCTCTATATCTTTAATAATCTCGCTGCATGCATATATCGGATTTAGCGAATTTTCTGGTATGGACGCGTGCGACTGCCTTCCCAGTATATTTAATTTTAAGCCAAATGACGATAGAAACAATAGTCCCTTTTTTGTAGATATAGTTCCTGTCTTGATTCCAGCGTAGTTATGAAGGCCGTAAGCCTCGGTAATTTTGTACTTATCAAAAATTTCAAGAGCATCAAGCGCTCCATAACCAGTCTCTTCAGCCGCTTGAAATAAAAAGTAAACGTTCTTGTCAAGCTTAGCTGCGTCTATTGAAAGTATAGTACCAAGCATTATCGCCATGTGGCCATCGTGTCCACAGCCGTGAAAGCGCTCCTTGTTGCTATTTACAATGCTGTCCATATCACAGCGCAAAACTATTGACTTTTTGTCCTCGCCCTTAAAAAATCTATATAGTAAATAAGATTTGTCCTCAATAAGCTCAAGACCATTAACATCTTTTAAAGCATTTTTGATAAAAGCCCTAGTCTTATCCTCTTTAAAAGCCTCCTCGGGCATCTTGTGAAGCTCTTTTCTAAAACGAATAAACTTTTCTATATCCATTATCTATTTATAGACGCAGCCATAAGCTTAAATGTGTGTCTATCTCCTCTTAAGGTTCTTGAAAGTTCAAAAATATTCTCGCAAATGGCAAGGCCACCGTAACCAGAGTCGCCTATATGCTGAATGTCAGCGCCTAAAATTTTATTTCTAAGTGCAATGTCCCTAATGACTTCCTTTGGCGAACTTTCTTGCGAAGTGCCGATGGTAGTCATGGCAAGAGCGCCGTTTTTGTGTGCAAGCTCTACGATAGCTCTAACGTCTTCATCGAAAACGCCTGGACATGTGCCAACAGCTGGTACAGAAAGAACATCAGCGCCGGCAATTAAAAAGCCTTCATAAACATCAAGGTCTGCAATCTTCTCGTCAACGCCCGATGAATGCATCTTGCCAGCAAAGATAAGTCCATGAAAATATTTTTTCGCAAGTTTTATCGCCTCGTTAATGCCTTCGTTGTCAACGCCAGTACCAGGGTTTCCAGTAAACATAACGAAGTCGAAGCCCATCTCATCAAGCTTTTTAATATTTTCTTCGCTTGCCTTTCTTCCCTCGCTAATAATTTTCTTTTCGCTAAACATATTCTTATCTTGAACTGGTTCTAGATTTAAACCGATAGGTCTCTTTACAAGATTTTTTAGCTTTTTAATGATGTCATCACCACTATAATCAAGGCCCTTAATTTTCTTTTCATTTACATCAAAGAAATTTAATAAAATTAGGTCAGCGCCAAAAGCCTTAGCAAGCTCAGACGATGTCACGCCATAAGTTGCTGGCTCTTGAACCACAACATTCTCCGACAAAACTATCCTTGCTTCACAAGACTTAATCGCTTGTTTCAATTCATCTTTATTTAAATTAATGATCTCGTCACCACTAAGATCAAAAAATCTCTTTAGCATATCATCACCTCTTTTATATATGTACCCATTTAGATAAAAAAATAGGTGAAGATTTCTCTCCACCTATGTCAATTTATTAAGCTACGACTTTTCTTTCTAAATATATAGTATCTACATTGTTTAATTTATTAATAATGTCTTTATCATGTGTAATCATTATAATTATCTTTCCTTTATCATGTAGATCCGATATAAGCCTTGCAATTGCTTCTTTATTCTCAAGGTCTAAGAAGTTTGTTGGCTCATCTATTATATACACGCTCTTATCTGTTAGTAGTGATAAGTCAAATTGCGCCTTTTTTCTTTGTCCTGACGACATCTTAGCTTTGTCCTCAAGCACGCCAAACTTTGATATCAAGTAATCTGCTGGTATATAAACTATGTCCGAGTATGAAAGGTCTTTTAATTCTTCATCATTAATATATATCTTACCCTTATATCTCTTGTTATAATTAAGTATAGCTTCGACTATGGTTGTCTTTCCAGTACCATTGTCCCCGCAGATAATATTGATATGTGACGCATCAAAGCAAGCGTTGACTTTTTCGTTCAAAATAGTATTATCTTTACTTAAACACTCAAAATCTTTTAGTTCAATAGTTTTTATTTTATCATCTTTATACTTTGCTGCTTCTATCTCTAAAAATTCAGCAAAATTATTGATAGCTGGTTTATCGCTCAAATACTCATTTCTTATATCAAAGAGCTCTTGCACTGGTCCCCAAAACTGAGAAACATAGAGCTGTGAAGCAAAGAATGCACCTATGCTTATACTGCCGTTGAAAACATAGTAACCTGATAGTATGGTCATCATAAGTATAACGCCATTTAAAATAAAATATATCATCCAATTTTCTACTAAAGATTGTAGTTTAAATTTTTTAAACAAAGTGTTTTTATATTTATCCAAATAATCTTTAATATTAAATAGCTGCTTCTTATCTAAAAGCCTTTCAGACTTGTTTATCTCGTACTTATCTAGAATGTAACCATTGATATTTTGTGTGTTTTGAATATTTTCTTCAGAGTAATCAGAAATTTTATCTCCAAGCTTGTATGAAACGTAAGCACCGACTGGCACACTTATAAGCATGACAAAAGCAAGTTGTACCGATATAGTAAGCATAATCACAAAGATGAAAATCATTGTCAAAAATTGAAAAACTACATTGACTGGTGTCTTGAATATGTATTTACTAACAGCATCAAGGTTATGCGTTATCTCTTGATTGATCTTGTCTCGGCTAATATTATTAGTTTTGAGATTGTATCTTAAAAGATTATCATCAAGCTTTTCATATATATTAATGGTCGAGCGTGTACTTGCCTCTCCCTCAATGATGTCAAAAAAGTACATAACTCCTTGTCCTGCCACAAACAAAATTATATTGTATATAGCGTATAAAATCATCTTGTCAAAGTCCTTCGCAACTGATGCATCTATAAATATACCAGATAGATATGGACTTAAGAGAAAAGTTATTTTATATAGTATATATATGACTATGTAGCTAAATAAATCTTTATTCGAAACATATTTTCTTAACTTCCACATAGTTTATCACCCCCAAGCCTATATATATGATATCATGACCTTAAATAAAGTGCAATACCTTTATTTATTCAATAAAATAGGTGAAGATTTCTCTCCACCTATAATCAATTTATTAAGCACAAACTTCGTTCATAAATATTACTCCATCGAACTTCTTTAGATATTCTTCGTCGTAATCGTGTGTTATAACTAGTCTTAGGACTCCGTCTAAGTTTGTGATTATCTTCTTTACTTCTCTTGCGTTGTCTGGGTCAAGTCCTGTTGTTGGCTCGTCTAGTATAAGTATCTTTGGATTTCTAATCATAGCTCTGGCTATGGATATTCTTTCTTTTTCTCCACCAGAAGCTTGAAGTACATCAAGTGTACCCTCTTTTTCTTTCTTTGCTAAGCCTTCGAGATTTAATTTCTTAATTATCTCTTTATACTCGTCACTATCTTCTTTTATAGAGCTGTCATACATTGTGATGTTGTTAAATAAGCTGTCTTTAAATATCATGGCTTCTTGTGGCACTACTGCGACGCTTTCAAACAAGGACTTTTCTGATATATCGTTTAAGTCTTGTCCGTAGACTGTTACTTCACCTTTGTATCCGTCAAGCTCTTTTGTTAATAGTCTTGCAAATGTTGATTTACCGCTACCGCTCTCGCCTATGACTGCATAGGCACCTCCATCTGCTAATTCATATGAAAAGTTTTTAAATATATCTCTATCTCCAAAGGCAAAGCTAAAGTTTTTAACACTTACTCCGTCCTTCACTTTTCCTGCTTCTAGTGCTAAGACTCTTCCCTTTGGAAGCTCTTCGTTACTCTTAAGCATATTTAAGAATTTATCTCCAACGCCCTTAGTCGATTTTATATTGTTATACGTCTCTATGGCATTTCCAACTGCGTCTGAAACTGATGTTATGAAGAACATTGACATGATTAGGTCACCTGTAGTAACTGTGCCTTTTAGTATTAATAAAGCGCCTAAAGATAAAATTACTAATTGGCTCAATAAACCTACTCCACGCATCGATTGATTAAAGATATTCATTTTTATATTTGACTCTTTTATTGTTGATAAGTTTTTACCTAAGACTTTTAAATAGCGATTTATAAAAGTTTCTTCATTGCCTGATTGTTTTATAGGGTGTGATCCAAAAACAATTTCTTTTATTCCACCAAATTTTTCTTCATTTGACTGAGAAACTTCCATTTGCAGCGCTTGCAATTTTTTAGTTATAAATTTACTTATAAAGAATGGTAAAAGTGAAAATACTAAGCTAAGTGCACAAAAATACGGGCTAATTAAAAATAAACCAACTAAAAAAACTATAGCTTGTATTACATAGCTTGCAAAACGACTAAGAGTTAAAAAATAATCTCTTCTAAGTATGTTTAAGTCCTCGTTCATTAAATTTATGTAATAATCATTTGATTTCTTATCATATATAGCAGTTGGCATTAAAAATACTGCTCTGCAATAATCTCTGTTTAATGATAAGGCAACGTTATTTGAAAAATTGTTGCTAGAATTAAGCATTAGATAAGAAGTAAAAACCCATAGAACTATGAATAAAAGTGCATATAAAGAGCTTTTTTTGATGATTTCGAAGTTTCCTGCTCCTGCCGCATCAACAACTTTACCCATATTTCTTGTTATAAAATAAAATGATACAGTGCTTAGTAGTGCAAATAAAATTGACAGAATCAAATATTTTAAATTTGCTTTAATATACTTTTTCATAAAGTACCTCCTTCATTAATTACTCCAGTTATTTTAGACTATATATACATTATACCCCCACCATATTATTTGTCAAGCTCATATAATTTATTTTCATGCTAAAGCAAAAAATGGAGCCTCATCATAAGGCCCCATCCATATACATAATATTAAATTCTATAAGTTTTTATCCATTTGGAAAGTTAATTTTGAAGTGAACAAAGCTCTTGTTGCGTAATCTTGTAATTGCTTCTTTGTTTCTTCGATGAAGTAAGTGGCTGTCTTTTGGTTTTCTTCTGTCAAGTACTTCATAAGTGCTTTGTCGTCTAAGCCCTTTGCTCCTTTTTGAACTTCCATAACTCTTTGTCTGCCATAGATTGCCATACGTTGTAAGAACTCGTGTGTGTCTCTATTGAAAAGCTTGTAATGTTCTTCTGCATAGTATGCGAAGACTTTTGCTAGCCAGTAAGCGTTGTCGATGTCCATCTTTTCAGGAACTGTTCTGTATTCTCTTGGTGTGTCTTCAACGTAGTTAAAGAACGGTACGTATGGGTTGAATGCTGTTGTTCCGAAGGATAACCAAGTTACTCCTCTAAGTTTTTCGTCTAGGTCTGGATATACTTGTAAGATATGTGAGTGAGCTGTTCTTGAAAGTGAGATGCATCTGAATCTCTTCTTTTCTTGCTCTGTTCCTTGCCAGCCTAGTGGGTCAAATTCTGTTTCGTTATAGTGTGAGCCTAAAACTTTAGCGCAGTCTTCTACTGAAATCTTTTTTGTAGCTTTCTTTATAAATGGTATGTCGCCGCAAGTTGGGTCGCAGTCGCATGAGGATAATAATTTATGTGCGTACCAAGCTCTTGGTGTGTTATAAACTCTGTCTAGCTCTCTATATGTGCCGAAAACTTTTCTAAAGTTAAATCCTTCGAAGTCTGGATTTAAGTTATTTTCTTTAACAAATTCTTCCATGCCTTCTGACCACATATAGTTTTCTTTGTCATTAAAGTCTATTTGTTCGATGCAAACGTGGTTTGGAGCAACTGCGTAGCAATCATCAGGTATTCTAACAGCTACCCAGTGATGTCCTGTAGGTATCTCCATATACCAAGCTTCGTCTTTGTCCGCGAACAAGATACCATTGCCTTCAGCTGAACCATATTTCTTAATAAGTTCGCCTAAGAATTTAATTCCGTCACGAGCTGATTTTGCATATGGTGTAACTAAGTCATTTATAGCGTCTTCTGCGATACCATCAAGAACTAGTGGGTCAAGAGCTAAAACTCTTTCGTTGCCGTATAAGCTTTCAGTCGAGCTAACTGCAACGCCTAGTTCGTTAAAACCTGCTTCGGCATAAGCACCTGGCTCGTTCTTATCATCTGATGGGATAGCTGTATATCTCATTGCGCCCTTTGGCAATTCAACTTTAACCTTTGTGTTATCTGATTCATAAGTGCTTCCGTTTGGTTTATCTTCATGAACCACAAATTTCTTTAGGTTTATAGCGTCGTGGTAGTCTTCGTTTCTCGCGATGATGATAGTTCCATCTATTGACGCTTTTTTACCAACTAATATAGTTGTACACTCTGTTTTTCTCATAAAATAACCTCCTTAATTTACACACATAGTTTTGCCTATATATTTATTATACATCCAAATATATTAATACGTCAAGCGAATTATCCCTTTATCTTGATAATTTTTTAAAATGGACTAGACGTAAAAAAGAGTAGGCATAGATGCGCCTACTCTTGTAAATATCTTAGATTGTACCTACTAGGTCCATGCCTGGTGTAAGTGTGTCTTCGCCTGGCATCCAGTTAGCTGGGCAGACTTTGTCTCCGTGCTCGTTAACAAATTTTGAAGCTTCTACCTTTCTTAGTAATTCCTTAGGGCTTCTGCCTATACCCATGTCGTGGATTTCATAAGCAGTGATAACGCCGTCAGGATTGATTACAAATGATCCTCTGTAAGCTTGTCCTTCTTCTTCGTTTAATACTCCTAGCATTCTAGAAAGTTCAAATGCTCTGTCAGCTAGCATAACGTATTTTGCTTTTGATACAGCTGGAGATGTTTTTTGCCATTCCATGTGAACAAATTCAGAGTCAGTTGAAACTGAATATACTTCGCAGCCAGCTTTCTTAAAGTTTTCATATTCTTCAGCAAGTGCTTCTAGTTCAGTTGGGCATACAAATGTAAAGTCTCCTGGGTAGAAGAAAAGTACACTCCAGTGACCCTTTAAGTCTTCGTTTGTTACTTGAAAGAAGTCCTTTCCTGCTTGAAATGCATTTACCTTAAATTCGTCTAATTGTTTACCTATTAAATTTGTCATTTTTACCTCCTTATTGAGCCTTTCGCTCAATTTATATATACCCAATCCGCCTAAATAAATCACAAAAAATATTATATCAATTTTATCCATATTTATGGTAAAATATATATAAGATAAGGAGGCGCATAGCATGATTAACCTTAGTGATTATAAAAATAAGTACTTAATTTTATACTTATACGCCATATTTTTATTTATAACGGGCTTTGCCTTTAACACGCCAGATGAAATTGTGAATGGTCTAAATATCATCTGCGTCTCATCGGCATCTCTCGTGACAGACTATATGAAGCTTGCAAACATCGGTGCCGCCCTTGTTAATAGCTCCATAGTCACTTTATTCTCGATAATGATAATGAATATTAGAAAGATAGACTTAAGAGGCATACATATAGCCGCCGTCTTCGTTGTGTCGGGCTTCTCGCTCTTCGGCAAGAATCTACTTAATTCAATGCCGCTAATGTTTGGCGTCATCGCCTTCACAAGGCTTTACAAAATCAAGATCGAAGACAATATCGCAAACGCCCTCTTCGTTACATCGCTTGCACCCATGGTGACGAACGTCTACTTACTAGTTGGCGGCGTCTTTGGCGTGGTCTGTGCCTTCTTCGCAGGCTTTTTAGTAGGCTTTATATTTACGCCGCTTTTAAAACCATTCAAAGAGTTTCATAAGGGCTTTAACCTTTACAATGGCGGATTCACAGCAGGCATCATCGCCATGTTCTACTCAGGCTTTTTAAAGACCATAAATATAGAGCTGCCACAAAGACACATAGTCTTGAGTGGATACAACGATAAGTTCCTGCCACTACTTTTGCTTTTGTCGATGCTTTTCATAATTTTGGGATTTTGCGAAAAAAATGCACTTATAAATTATTTTAAACTTCTTAAGAGGATAGGGCCCATGCTTCAAAATTACGAAGCAGAATTTGGTAGCGGCGCCTGCCTGATAAACGCTGGCACACTTGGCATAGTATCGACGCTTTATGTAATACTTGTCGGAGGCGAGCTAAACGGGCCAATCATCGGCGGCATACTGACAATCATGGGCTTTGCCTTTATCGGTAAAGACATAAGAAACGCCCTGCCAATATTCTTAGGCATATACGTCGCGAGCCTGATCAATGTCTACAACCCGCATGACACAGCACTTCTACTTGCTAGCCTTTTCGGCACAACACTTTGCCCAATCTCAAACTACTACGGTAGCTTCGCAGGCTTCTTGGCAGGCTTCTTGCACATGGCGCTTATAAACAACGTCGGCGGCCTTCATGCTGGACTGAACCTTTATAATAACGGCTTCTCCGGTGGATTCATAGCTGCCTTTATGGTGCCACTACTAGATACATTTTATAAAAGGCCAAAGTATTTGCAGGTAAAAAAAGAAGAATAATATATCAGATATAAAAGAAGCAGATGCACTATGTGATGTGCATCTGCTTTTGTATTTCCGTCTATAATTTATCTTCCGCCATAAAATTTCATCTTTATTAATCTAGCTAGGCTTGTTGGAACGACTTTTTCGTTTGTGCCAAGTATCATGGTAAGTGCGTGCTGATTAGGTATTTGATTTTTTGTAAACTGTATCGAGCAGCTTGCGCAATATGTTGTGACCATGCTCTCATAATTTTTAAGTCTATCTAGGAATGCTTTCGCTATCTCGGGTTCATCGCGGCTAGCAAGTCCACCTAGGCCGCAGCATAGAACGTCTTTGTAATCGCTTTTGGCGTTTGGCATAAAGTATTTTAAATCTTTAAACATCTCTTTATGAACTTTGTCTGGACATGGGTGATAGATATGAAACTCATCTTCAAAAACCTTGCCTACGCCTAGCTCGTGAAGCTTTTCATATATTGTTATTACGTTTATGTCTGTGTAATCTTTAAAGAAGTGGTAGCAGTTTGGGCAGCATGTAACGACTCTCTTTACTTTTTTCTTAAGTAAAAGCATTTTGACGTGATCAATGTTGTTTTGCGCACGCTCCTTGTCACCGCTCTCAAAGACTGGCTTTCCACAGCAGTCGATTGAGTAGTCACAGCCATCGTCCTTAAATATCTCTATCATCTTCTTTGTTGTTTCTGGGAATGCTCTTGGAAATGAGCAGCCAAGCCATAATAAATCCTTCGTCTCTTTATTTGAGTTATTTCTGAACTTATATAGGGACTTCTCAAACTTCATCATGCCGAAGCCCTCATTTTTCCTATGTATTAGTGAGATCTCTCTGCCGTCTAAATCAACGGGACAGACCTCATAGCATCTACCGCATAAAAAACATGAGTAGGCTAAATCATCTCTTGACGCAAAATCTGCTAGGTCAAGGCCATACTTCGTTAGAAAATCGCAGTTTTGTGTGCATAGCGAGCAGTCGAGGCAAGTCTCTTTGACATATTCTAAATAATTTTTATTATCATCTTTCATCTCTGTATCTCCTTGTGATCTCTTCAATCGGGTAGCCAAGCAAAAACATAAATTTTAATTTTTTCATTAGTATTATGGTCTTAAGTATACCCGTCTGTTCAAAGCGTCTTGCATCTGTCGTAACGTATGAGTCTATAGCCTTTATCCTTGTTCCTTCTTTTTTGAGTCTCCTAGACATTTCGTAGTCTTCCATAAGTGGCAGTTCCTTAAACATGCCCATGTTTATGAACTTCTCGCGCCTAAATGACATAACTTGATCTCCATAGGCAATATTATATAATTTTAATCTTAGATTTGATCTAAAGGCAACGACTTTCATTAAAAATCTTTTGCTAGTAAATTTTATCTTTATGGCTGCGGCGCTGTATTTATCAAGTGCCTTGTCCATCTTGACTATGGCGTCCTTATCTAAATATGAATCTGCGTGCAAAAACATTATTTTTTCTTCGGTAGTTTCTTTAAAGCCTGTATTCATCTGAATTGAGCGAGATTTTTCGCTCATAACTACCTTAAATGGAAATTCCTTGTTTAGTTTATGAAGCACATCAAGCGTAGCGTCTCCACCACCGGCATAAGCTATATAGACTTTGAAGTCTCCATCTAAGCTATATAAGTGCCTTATGAAGCGCTCTATGCTTTTTTCTTCCTTATATACTGGAACTACTATTGCTATCATTTTTCTTGTTAACATACTTTGTCAGCAAAACTGAAATTATTACAAGTGCGAGCATGATTAAAACTGCAATCAGAAACTCTTTGGACTTGTAGTCTTTAATCTTGTCACCTAGGTTTAGGTAAACAAGCGTTCCAGGCATTATCCCCAAGAAAGAAACGATTAAATACTTCCAAAAGCTAATATCAGTTAAGGGATAAGCATAATTAAGTATATTGTATGGAATGATTGGCGTAAGCCTAAGTAAAAACAGTCCTGATGCGATCTTGGCATCTTTGGCAAAATATCTATCGTAAGTCTTTTTGCTCACGTGCTTATGAACCAAGGCGCTGACAAAGTCTCTGCCGATGTATCTTGCGATGACAAACATGATAGACATATTTAAAAGCGCTCCTACCATGGTCAAGAGACTTCCCTTTACAAAGCCAAATAAGGCAGCGGCTATAAGCGCAAGGACTGGCACTGGGAAGAAAAATACAGGCAGTATCGCAAAAGCTGCTACGTATAAGACTTCTGAAAGCTCTCTTCGCTCTTCGATAAAGGCCTTGAGCTTTTCCATCGGCACGTACTTTATAACTAGAACGGAGCCTATTATTATGAGTAATAGGCTCAGTATTTTAATTGGATTTATTTGCTTTTTTCTTGTCATTATATATCTTGCCTATCATATAAACTAAGGCACTTAGAGCAACAACGGAAACTATAGATATAAATATAGTCTTTGTAGAGCCAGCTAAATTACCTAAGTATGAGTAAACGATAGTTGCTGGTAGTTGTCCAAGACCTGTTGCTAGGAAGAAGTCCCAGAACTTTATAGGTGTTAGGCCTGCTGCGTAACTAACTATGTCAAAGGAAACAAATGGAAGTAGTCTACAGATAAGTATTGAGTTTTTGCCGTATCTTTCAAAGAATTCATCAACTTTTGCAAGGCCAGTCTTAGTAACAACCTTTTCAACATAGTCTCTACCTAGTGTTCTAGCGATATAGAAGCATAATGCAGCTCCAGCCATAGCTGACCAGAATGAAAGAAGTGCGCCCTTCCACCAGCCAAATACTGCCGCATTAGATAAAGTGATTAAAAGCGCTGGTATGGGTGCAAGTACTGATTGAAGGATCATTAAAAAGAATGAAATAACTGCTGCATACGCACCGTAACCTCTGATTAACTCAATAACCGATTCTAAATTCAAGCTTCCTAGCTCTGTCACGAATTTTTTCATAGTCGCATTAAAACTTGGTACTGCAAAATACAGTACTATTACTAGTAATATGATAGAAATAAGTACTATCTTAGAAATTTTCTTCTTCTTCATTATTATTCCCCCAATTATTTATATTAATTAAGTCGTGAAAAATTGTCTCGTCAAGCTTTATTTTTTTGCCATCTAAGATAATCTCATCCTTACTTAAAAAATCTACAATTTTTCCAAAGTAATTATATAATAGATCCTCTTTCGTGTCAATATCATCAATGCTTCTAAGGCTCTTAATTAGCGAAGTATTAGAATTTTTAATAGTTTCTTCGAGTATCATTGATTTATTTTTAAAATCTATATTAAGTTTATTCGCTAAATTAATCTTCGACGCGACTAGTGAATAGCCACCGTCCGATGATGGATTAAAAACTATATCGTTTGTATCAAGCGCTGCAAAGGCGGCCTCGATATCTTTTTTGCTAATGTCATAGATGTCAGAACCAATGAGAGCGACCTTTTCATAATTCTTAAGAGCCGTATCGATGGCAAGCTCCATTCTCTCAAAGAGATTTCCCTCAGCTTGCGCCTTGTATACTTCATTTGGTAAAATTTCTTTAAGTACATCTACCTTGTCAATAGGCGTCGCATGCACTTCTAAATCCCATTTATCAGACTTAAGTTCATTTACAAGCCTTTTAATAAGATTCTTGTGAAATAAAACTATATCTTTCTTAGATAAAAAATCTTCGAGACGCGTCTTTGTGTGCCCCTCAATGGGTACCCTTGTAAAAATAATAAGTAAGTTCTTCATATATATCTCCTTAAACGCAAAAATGTGTAAAGCAATATACGCTTCACACATCTCTTATACCCAATTAATATTTATTTACTTATCTTAATACTTTTATTAAATCAAGTGGCGTATCCAAAACTATATCCGCATCCTTTATAAGCATCTCTTTTGTGCCTACGCCGCACGTTACTCCAACAGCAAGCCCAGCTACTTTACCTAGCTCTAAATCTATTAGTGAGTCGCCTACAACGGCTACTTCTTTTCTACTTAGTCCAAAATTTTTACAAAAAGCATCTAATGATGATGGATCTGGTTTATTTGGATAAAAATCAGCTGCTGCTAAAAAATCTATTTCATCATATACGCCAAGCATCTCAAAACTTAGTTTCGCTTGCTTAAAGCTATCAGCTGTTATGACAGCTACTTTGATATCAAGTTTCTTTAGCGCGTCAAAACATTTTTTAACATCACACGTCCCCACAATCAATTCTGGATGCTTATCTAAGTAAGCTAAAAAGAAATCACTTATCTCTTTATCAAGAGCTTCTTTACTTTTGTCAACATATTTACTAAATACTTCTGCTAAATCAGCTATAGTCCCTGAGGCAAGTATAGAATTTTCTCTAATACTGTGGTCTTCATTCACTCCTACTACCTGCCTTATATCTAGCTTATCAGCTTCACCAAGCTCATAATAATCAAAAAGATCTTCTAAACTAAGCCTCCAAATGTCAGTAAATTTTAAAAGCGTTCCGTCTTTATCAAATATTACGCCCTTTATATTATTTTTCATTTGACATCTTCTCCATCAAATCGCCCCAGACCTTCATTTCATGCTCTTTAGTCTTTCTATTGAAGAAAATGGGATTAGTGTAGCCATAAAGATTGCCATCTTCGTCCCAAACATCTACCCTTATCCAGTGGTAAGCGCTGTCTATTTCAATACTGAACATCGACTCTTTAGCCTTTTCATCTTTAACGCACTCGCCATCGATTAGCCAAGATATATGAAGAGCTGATGAATGAAAATTGTTTTCGAGTAATTCCGCTCTTAAGCTTGCTCTTCCAGTGAAGTTTTCATTTTCTCTTGCTAAGCCATTGGCACTAAGCTTTATCTCCTTTGATCTAGTCACAGACACTTCTCCAGCCAGCATCGCGTCTTTAAGAGCTTCGGCTGTGTTCTCTTTTGCGTAAACTATGGTTTTTGGGTCTCCTAAAAGCGATGGATATACTGAACCCTCATATTTTTCTTCTGGAAGTAAGTGTGAATCACTTCCGCCTATGGATATGACTCTGTAGCCGTCGTTTAATAAGTAGTTCCAGGCTTTTATGGCGTCTTTGATTGCCTTTTTAGATGTCATATATGTCGGGTCGTTGATCACTTCCATAAACGTGATTAAGTCAAGCGGAAATGATTTTGCATGAAAGTCCCACGGCGGCATGCATGGATGGTTCACTGAAATCAGTGAGTAGTCCTTTGCCTCTTTGATTATCCTTACAAGTGCTTCTTCGTCTTCAATCTCATATATCGCATGCTCTGCAAATGGCGTTTTTTCTGCAAATAATAGGTTGATGTGACCAAGGCTAGATGTTATCTCTATGCCTGGATAGATCTTTAAGCCCTCATGCTTTGGCCATGTGTAGTGATAGACATTGTGATCTGTTGGCACAAAGAAGTCCAGTCCTTGCTTTATCGCCACATCATTATTGGCTTCTCTAGACATTTTACCGTCTGAATATATGGTGTGAGTGTGGAAGTCCGCCGCATAAGAAGTTTTCTTAGGTCCATCATCCATCATCTTTATGCTATCAAATAAATTTACTTCATTAAAAATATTTTCTTCACTATCTAAATCTCCTTCATAAATTTCAAGACTGATATCATCTGCGTCACACATATTTAGAACGCCATATTCAAGACTCCAAACGCCCTTAGCTATATTAGGCTTAAAGCTTTGGCAGCAAGGCGAACAGCTAGATTGGATAGTAGCTATGCGCCTTTCGCCACTTTCCTTCGCAGCTATTATCTGTGCATAAAGCTTTTTATCTGGACCGAAAACGTAGGCGCTAAAAAACTGTTTGTTATTGCTCCACTTAATTGTTAGGGCCTTGATATCTTTATCAATAGTGAAATTTACTACGTCATAAGCCTTATTTAACTTTATATCTAAGAATTTTTCTCTTTGCATATATACCTCTCATTAAAAAATAAGCGCCTCATATAGAGACGCCCAAATTATAATCTTACTTATTTAGTACTTCATCAAGTGCTTTTTGAGCTACTTTTTGTGCTTCGTCAAGTGCTTCCTTAGCTGGAACGTTTTGTAATTCAACTTTATCTGCAGCTATCTTTAAAGCGTCTATGATTTGTCCCTTAGTTGGGTCTACAAACACTGGTGTAGCTGTAAGTGCTTGTTCATAAGGTACCTTTGCATATGGACTTTCTTCTGTAAATTTCTTGTACTCTTCGATATCCATAGTGCTCTTTCTAACAGGGATATAACCAATTTTCATTGACCACTTAGCAGATATTTCTGGGCTTGTGAAGTATGCTATCCATTCATAAGCAGCTTTCTTTTGTTCTTCTGATACACATGCTGGAACTAATAAGCTGTGTGCGCCCGCTTGAGCCTTACCATTCTTATCATGTAGTGATGGTTGAGGAATCGAGTCGATCTTTGTAAAATCAAGGTCGCCCTTATCTCCTGATGAACCTGTATAGCTCATTGCAGTACCATTCATAACGTTATCAATAGTTCTGTACCAATATTCCCAGCCTTGTCCGCCTGATTCAATTTTAGTAGTTTTATTATCAAAAATTTGCTTTCTAACAAAGTCCCAAGCCTCAATCCATTCAGGCGAGTTGATAGTTACTGTCTTACCGTCTTCTGACAATACAGTACCGCCATTGCTATAAGCAATGTCTGATAGGTTATCTGGACCCCACATAACTAGGTGACCCCAGTCAGCTATGCCTTTTTCTTGCATTGTCTTTGATGCTTCGAAAATTTTGTCCCAAGATGAATATACATCTTGAGGATCTAATCCTGCTTCTTCAAGTAAATCTTTTCTATAGTAAATAACTTGAGTTGTGCCATAAGCTGGAAAGGCATATACTTTGCCATCGATTTGATCCGGCTTCATGAATACATCTAGATAATCATCAAGAGGTGTTCTTTCGTCGATATATGGTGTTAAGTCAGCCAATAGACCTGCTTCACCCATTTCTTTAATCTTGCTACCTATGAAAACTGCTGGTGCTTGATTAGCTGCAATAGCTGCTTGAACCTTTTGATAAGTTTCGTCGTAGTCGGCTTGTTGAACGCCTGTTACCTTTACCTTGTCTTGTGAATTGTTAAAATCATTAATAATTTCTTCCATAGTTTCTCCAGCTACAGAACCTAATCCATACCAGAATTGAATTTCAACTGGCTTATCGCTAGCTGTTTCATCTTTCTTTTCTTCGCTCTTTGACTCATTTGCTTCAGCGCTTGTAGTCTTATCTCCTTCGTCCATAGCTTCCTTAGCAGCTGGTGAACATGCTGTAAATACTAGTGATAATACTAAAAGTATTACAGCTAAACTTCTTAATTTTTTCATTTTTTTCCTCCTATAATGATAATTTTAGCCTTTTATGCCGTTGTCACTGATGCCTTTGATAAACCACTTTTGTAATACTAAAAATAATATTAATAGCGGAAGTACCGCAATCGCATTAGCTGCCATGAGCATAGGTAGGTTTTGAGTAAAATTTCCTCTTGAATTAAAGAATATATTTAAGCCAACGCTTATTAGATAATTCTTTTTGCTGTTAGTTATAAGTGATGGCCACATGTAGTTATTATACATCGCCACGAACTGAATTAAAGCAGTTGTAAGTATTGTAGACTTTGCTACTGGTACCAAAACTCTCCAAAGAATCTGCCAGTTATTTGCTCCGTCCATCTCAGCCGCTTCGATAAGCTCCTTTGGTATGGATGAAAATGTTTGATAAATCATATATATGGCAAAGACGCTCGCTGCGTTTGATATTACGATGCCTGTTAGTGTATCTATTAAATTCATCTTAGCAAGTATTACATAGCTCGGTACATAAGTTGCCGCAGCTGGCAGCATATACGTTAGTAGTATTGCCCCAAATAAAACTTTCTTTCCCTTGAACTTAAAGCGTGACAAACCATATCCCATGAGTATAGACGTTAGCATTTGAAGTACAACTATCGCGATGGATGTGATTATACTGTTAAAAATATATAGGTCAAATGGTGCTTGCTCTAAAACGCCTCTAAAATTTCTTAAGTCAAAGAATTCTGGAGCTAATCTCATCGGCTCTCTGATTATGCTTTCCGCACTCTTAAATGAGTTTGAAAACATCCATAAAAGTGGGAAGAAGGTAATGATACTTACTATTGTAACTATTATTATATTTACTAATTTAATTTGTTTTTTCATCTTTATCACCTATTTGCGAACTTCTTTTGCAAGATAAACATAAGTCCAGCGAGTATACCAGTAATGACGACCATAATCATGGTTACCGTTGTCGCCTTACCCATGTTGAATTGCTCGAAGGCCATTTGATAGAATAAATAAAGCAGTGTTCTTGTTGATCCTGCTGGGCCGCCACGTGTTAGTACACTGATTTGGTCGTAGGCTTGTATTGAGTTGATAAGGCTTATAACAGCTAAGAACAGTGTTGTCTTTGCTGTCATCGGCATATAGATGTACTTTATCTTTTGCCAAACGCTTGAGCCTTCAAGCTCATATGCTTCGAATAAATCCTTTGGTATCTTGCTGATGGCATCTGCATAATAAAGCATGCACCAGCCCGATGTCTTCCATACGGTTACTATCATTACAGCGATAAGCGCTGTGTTTGAGTCTGTTAACCAGTTTGGTCCACTTATTCCAAAAATAGCTAGCCCTCTATTGATAAGGCCGATATCTGGTCTAAACATCCAGCTCCATACTATAGACATAGCAACCATCGGTGTAATCCATGGTGCGAATAAAAAGCCTTGTATAAGCTCTTTGCCGCGTCTAAACTTATCTATGAGTATTGCCATCAAAAAACCAAAGATAAGTGTCGGAACTACTGTTCCTAGGCCAAATAACAAAGTATTTTTAAGTGCTTGCCAAAAGGCATCACTACTAAGTATGTCCTTGTAGTTTTGTGCGCCAACTACATTAAATGTCGGGCTGATATAGTCCCAATCTGTAAAGCTTAGTAAGAATGACGCTATCATCGGAATGAACCAAAATACCAAAAGCGGTATTAGTGGCAAAACTATATAGACAAGGAAGCCTGAGAAGCTTATGCTTTTTACTCCACGAACTCTTTTTGCCTTGCTTTTTTCTTTTGCTTTGCTTACTTCTCTACTTAGCTCCATCTGTCGCCTCCCAGAAAATTCTGTTTTGAGTCTTAGCATCAAATAACAAGATATTTTCTGTCACAAAAGCAATATGTATCTCGCTTTTTGACTCGATATCAAGCTTTGCATCTGCTCTAAGAGTTATCTCATCTCCATCTAGCTCACCATGTATATGGTAATCTGCTCCTAATAGCTCTACCATCTTAATCTTTAGTGCAAAGTCATCTTCATTATCAGTAATTCTAATGTGCTCAGGCCTAATGCCCATGATTACATCTTTATTATCAACATTAGAATAATTTGCAAGAGCCCTTCCTTTGCTATTATAAAGTTTTCCATATCTAATTTTTCCTTTGATAAAGTTCATTGGCGGTGCTCCTAAAAAGCCCGCAACAAAGACATTGCTAGGGTTTTCATAAAGCTCCTTTGGAGTGCCAACTTGTTGAATCACGCCATCTTTTAAACAAACTATCCTTGTAGCCATAGTCATAGCCTCTGTTTGATCGTGAGTTACGTATATAACAGTTGAGCCCAGCTCCCTTTGTAGCTCAACAAGCTCTTCTCTCATGTGTATTCTAAGCTTAGCATCAAGGTTCGATAGAGGCTCATCCATTAAAAAGATTTCAGCGTCTCTAACTATGGCCCTGCCTAAAGCTACCCTTTGCTTTTGTCCGCCTGATAGCTCAACCGGCTTTCTCTTTAGGTACTCAGTTAAACCAAGTTTTTCGGCAGTTTCTCTAATACTTTTATCTCTAATATCCTTGTCAACGCCACGAATCTTTAGCCCAAAACCAATATTGTCATAAACATTTAAGTGTGGGTACAGAGCATAATTTTGAAAGACCATTGCGGTGCCTCTGTCTTTTGGTGCTACCTCGTTCATTCTCTTGCCATCGATTAGTAGCTCACCCTCACTAATGTCTTCAAGTCCAGCTATCATCCTAAGCGTTGTGGACTTGCCGCAGCCCGATGGCCCAACAAAGACTATGAACTCTTTGTCTTCTACTTCAAGATTAAAGTCTTTAACAGCGTTATCGATTCCATTCTCATACTTTTTATATACATGTCTTAAAGAAATCTTACTCATACATCCTCCTAAATAATTTTCATATCTCAATTACTTGTTTATGATACATGAGCTTTGTTAATCTTGTATGTGCAATATGTTAAGTGTGAGTAAAGTATTTGATTTTTATTTAATATAATTTTACAAAAAAATACCCTCCTTACTCGTTCATCAAGTAAAGAGGGTACATATCAATTATTCTTAGCTATATCTTATTAAAAACTAATTGTTTAATGCAAACTCAACTATCTTATCAATTGCGTATGCAAAGTCAGCACGGCTTACTTCTTTATCAAATGCATCTTTTCCTTCCTTATTTACTTCTAACAAGCCTTTTCTAACTACGTCTATAACTGCATCGCGGCTCCATGCTGGTAGGTAGCTATATGCGCTATAGTCAACGTCAACTACGTTAGGCATATTTATATTATATAGTTTAAGTAGTCCTTCAAGCATAACGGCTAATTCTTGTCTACTTACTTTTTTCATAGGCTTGAATGATCCGTCTGGGTATCCGGCCACAATACCATGTGTCATTGCCCACTTAACTGAATTGAAATACCAGTCTTTCACAGTGATATCTTTTGCGCTCATACTTGTGTTTATAAACTTATCTCTTGATATTCTCATGAAGACTGCAGCTACCATGGCTCTTGTAACTGTTGTTTCTGGCATGAACTTATCTTTGCTCATACCTGCTAAGACGCCTCTTGAAGCAAGATTAATGATAGCATCTGCCCTTCTTTCATTGACTATGTCTGTGAAATTAACTGGCAAGACTTTATCAGCTACTTCTATAGGACTTATCTTTGTTGTTTTGATTTCTTCTGTTTTTTCTTCTGTTTTTGGCGCTTCTTCTTTCTTTTCTTCTTTTTTATCTGTTCTTGGTCTTCTTGGTCTTCTTACTACTTCTTCATCTATTGGTAGTACTATAGCATCGTCATCGTCATTATCATCTGGCTTTGGTGTTGGTTTTTCTGGTTCTGGTGTTGGAGTTGGATCTTCTGGTTCTGGCTCTGGAGTTTCTTCCACAGTTTTTCTCAATGTAACATCATCAACAACTGTTCCATCTGCCACTCTATATGTCACAATTCTAAATGTATCTTTAGTGACTGATACTTCTGAGTAGTTAGGAACATATTCTTGATTTTGTACTGCTGAGTAGTTGAATTTTTGATTTTTAATATTATAATGTTTTGATCCTGAACCTGAGTTTGCTGTGATGTATAGAGCTCCCTTAGGATCTAGATACTCGCTTGGTGCTTTTCCTTCCTCGTCATTCTCCCACTTTACAAGTGGCTCAGCTCCATCCATTATGTGTGATCTTACATAAACGTGGTCGTGTCCCATAAGAACTGCATCTATGCCATTTTCTTTTACTATTTGTGGAATATATTTTCTTCTGTTTAATATATCTGAGTCTTCAGCGTGCGATGCAACTGAATATATTGAGTGGTGGAATGTCAACACTTTCCAGTCAACTTTGTCTTTGTATTTTTCAACAGTCTTTTTAATAAAATCGTTGTGTCTTGCAGCATCCCATCCATATGTCGAATCCAGTGACATGAACAGTGTGTTGTTGTATACATAAGCATAGTCTGCTCTTCCTTCTTCATTTAAGTCTGGCAGAGCAAAATGTTCAAAGTATCCGCTTCTTGCGTTTCCTTCTCCATCATGGTTGCCAATGACTGGTGCAAGTGTCATACCTTTTAATGCACTTCTTTCGATGTATAACTTGTATTCATCTTCATTGTTATCAAAATTATTGATTTGGTCTCCTGCGCTTAGTAAAAAGGCAAAGTTCTTGCTATCGTCTTTCATTCTTTCAGACATTTTATTTAATGTAGTATCCCATGCTTTTGCGTCGCCTTCCTTATCGCCGCTTGCGCCAATTTGTGGGTCGCCTACTAAGAAGAATGAAAAGTCGCCTTCTTTAGCTGTCTTAAATCTTTCAGGTTCTGATTTTTCTCCGCCTTCACCATTCCAGTAAGTATATTCATACTCAGTGTCTGCTTTTAGTCCTGTGATTTTTGCTTGATAGTTAACGTATACATTCTTACGATTGTTCTCATTCATTTGAGCCATAAATGTTTTAGCTGTGTCGTCTTTGCCAAGTTCCTTAACTTCTACATAACCTTGTGCTAAAACATTGTTATACCAAGTAAAGTTTCTTTCGCTTTGATCATTACCTATAGTCATAACAGGTGTATAGAATAAGGCTTTGTCAGGTGCTATGCCGTCTTCAAAAGCAAAGTCGTATAAGTCAAAATATACTCCTGAACTTTCTTCATCTCTAGAATGCACTTCAAATGCGATATAGTTCTTTCCTTCTTGTAAATAATCAGCAAACTTTCTGTTAGTAAGAACTGTTTCTTCTTCCACTGGTGCAATTGCAGTCCTCCATGCATTGTCTATAATCTTATAAACTACGCCTGTAGTTTTTCCAGCTCCATATGAAAGATTGTCTTCGTATGAATCTAATGCATTTGCTTGCCAAATCTTATGACCATTTAGATACATAATAACTGCATCTTGATATCCAATACCTAGATTTATGTTTGGATACTTAGCTTTGAATTCTTCTAGATTTTCTACATTGAATGAGTTTACAAAGAAATATGCTGGATAGTTCTTCTTATTTTCTTTTTGCTTTAATTGATTGTCAGCGCTAAATGCGTAGTCATAGTACTCATCTTTTAAGTAGTACTTTTCTCCATTAAGTGAACCGAAGTTACCACTAGCTTCCTTTGCGGCTACGTCTTGATTGAATTCGCCCTTTGTCCAACTATATCTGTCTTCAACTTTTGCTGGATCAATGCCTTCATCAAAGTATGTCCAAGTTTGTGAAATCTCGCCATCAGGAAGTTTTTCTTCTTGTTTTTCATCTGAATCTTTCTTCAATGTCACTTCATCTACAACAGATCCATCAAGTCTATAAGTTACAACTTTGAATGTATTATCAGTAACAGAGATTTCAGAATAGTTTGGAACATATTCTTGATTTTGTACTGCTGAATATTCAAATATTTGATTTCTTATATTGTAATGTTTTGTTCCTGTTCCAGAGTTTACTGTTATATATAGCGCACCTTCTGGATTTGTATACTCGCTCGGTGCCTTTCCTTCCTCATCATTGTCCCACTTAACTAGTGCCTGAGGTCCATCCATTATGTGTGATCTTACATAAACGTGATCGTGTCCCATAAGAACTGCATCTATGCCGTTGTCTTTAACAAGCTCAGGAATATATTTTCTTCTATTAAATATATCAGCATCGATAGCGTGTGATGCAACTGAATATATTGCGTGATGGAATGTCAATACTTTCCAGTTCACTTTGTCTTTGTATTTTTCAACAGTCTTTTTAACAAAATCGTTGTGTCTTGCAGCATCCCAACCTTTTGTTGAGTCAAGAGATATGAATAGTGTCTTGTTGTATACATAAGCATAGTCTGCTCTGTTACTGTCCTCTAAATCAGGTAGTGCGAAGTGTTCAAAGTAACCACTTCTTGCGTCGCCTTCGCCATCGTGGTTACCGATAACTGGTGCAAGTGTCATGCCTTTTAATGCACTTCTTTCGATAAAGCTTTGATACTCTTCTTCGTTAAATGAGTAGTTGTTGATTTGGTCTCCTGCGCTTAATAAAAATGCAAAGTTCTTAGTGTCATCACTCATTCTATCTTTAAGGATGTTTAAAGTATTGTCCCATCTATCTGTATCTGTGCCTAGTCCATCGCGGCTCGCACCTATTTGTGGGTCGCCTACAAGGAAGAATGAGAAGTCGCCTTCTTTGGCTGTCTTAAATCTAACAGGCTCTGATTTTTCTCCGCCTTCACCGTTCCAATAAGTATATTCATACTCAGTGTCTGCTTTTAATCCAGTGATTTTTGCTTGGTAGCTAGCATATCCTGCCTTCTTGTTATCTTCATGCGGAGCGCATTCGATTAATTGTACATCTTGCGCGTCACTAAGATTCTTTACTTCAAGATATCCATTGGCTACAACCTTGTTATACCAAGTGAAGTTTCTTTCGCTTTCATCACTACCTATAGTCAATACTGGTGTATAGAATTCATCTTTAACTTCTGTTACGTCTTCAAATCTAAAGTTTTCTAAATCAAAGTATATGTCTGAACTTGATTTTGATCCTTGGTGTAATTCTACTGCTAAAACATTCTCTCCACTAGATAAGTATACTCTCCAAGTGTCTTCAGGTATGCTCACTTTGTCTTTTATTGGATCTGCCAGTTGTCTAGCACATCCGTAATCAAGAATCGAAGCAAATCCACCTTCTGGAATATTGCCTTCATAAATTTTGTTTCTGTTCAAATATACAATAACAGCGTCGTCATACGTGATATCAAAGTTTAAGCTCTTGCCCCAAAGTGACGTTGTATCTTCTACATTGAATTTCTTTACAAAAAAGTATGTAGGAATTGTAGTAGAGTTATCATCTTTATAATGTCTTAGTGTTGTTTCACTCTTAAGTCCACCAACGTTGTAAGCTTCTCCTCTTTTTGCTCCAAAAGGTGCTTGTCCAGTTTTGGCTGCAGCATCTTTATTGTATTGACCAAAGGCCCACATATTGGATCCTGCATTTGATGATGGATCCACTCCATCTTCAAAATATGTCCAATTATCATCGAAAGAAATAGTATCATCACTAGCTTCATCTGTGTTTTCTTCTGATAAACTTTCATCTACTGGTGAATTTGCTTCTTCTTCATTTGTTTCATCTGAAAGCTTTTCTTCATTGTCTTCGCTTGCTTCTTCTTCATTTGCTTCATCCGAAAGCTTTGCTTCGTTATCTTCGCTTGTGACTTCTTCATTTATGATAGCATCATTTGCTTTCAAATCAAATGAAAAAGTACTTAATAAGATTAGAAAAACTAAAACTAAGCTTACAATTCTTTTTGATTTCATTTTTTTCCTCCTTAAAACTTGATATGAATTTGAATAGAATTGATTTATTTTGTTAAAAATTTCCTTAACATGCTTTTATCTTCAACATTGTATACTAGACTTGAAATGTATGCCGATATAGGTACCATCATAACTACAACACTTGTAGCAATCAAACCATTGGCAAGTTCCATGCTAAAGAAGTTACTGCTAATAAGCTGGTTGAATTGCACGCCATATGACATAAGTGAAAGTACTGTTGTAAGTGAACTGCCTATAAAAGCAAATATAAGTGTATCTACCATCGTTGCGATTATGTCTTTGCCTATATTCATTCCTGATTTAAATAGATCTTTTGAACCCATTTTTTTGTTTAATGTTTTAATTTCTAGCAAAGCAGAACTTATGGATACAGACACATCTTTTGCAGCTCCATATGTTGATATAGCAATGCCTGCAAAGAAAAGATATTGAAGCTGCATACCTGTCTTTTCTACTATATAGAACAAGCCTTCTGCATTAGGATCAACAAAACCTGAAAGGTGTGATGTAAGTGATACTAGATATGATAGGACTGCGACTAGGATAAATGATATTAGTATTGAGATTATATTAACCAAGCCTATGAGCGAATAACCAAAGATAATCACAGCAGAGTATAAACTTGCTAATAGTATGGTCACAAGAGTAACAAGTATTATTGGTCTTCCTATGTAGATAGATGGAAGCATGTATAAAGCTATGATGTATATACTTATAATCAAGGCTAAAGCACTCTTTAATCCATTTTTCTTACCTACAGCGTAAAGTAGGAGTATAAAGAGTCCTATGTATATGGCTATAGCAATGCTTCTGTCATAGTTATACACTGTATAATATGGTTCTACGCCTTCTGGTGAATTTATCAATAATATAATCCTTATACCGCTCTTAGCAAGTATAGAACTAGTATTGAACAAAGTGTTGTCAATAATCTTCTCTTTACCAGCTTCTTTGCCTTCTAATATCTTAACCTTTAACTTTTGTGAGCCAAGCTTTAGATAATTATACTTTTCACTAAGGTCTTCTTCCAAAACTTCTAAAACTTCTGCTTTAACATAGTGAACATCTTTTGTGTCCCACCTGACATCGCCAAAGTCAACTCTTCTATAAAATATGTATATTGCAATCAGTATGATTACAAGTGTTACGTTTATTAGCTTCTTCAATGTTTCCTCCAGTATTATAGTAATCATCAATTGATTATTGATAGAGCTTTTCTCTGTCATAATCCTTGTACATGATACTAGTAATTTGTAAGAGTGACATTAGATATTTGTAAATTGCCTGTAAAATAAATAGGCTGTATAATATTTATTGAGGATTTATTCCCCAATAGATATTATACAGCCATAAAAAAAGAGCGATCATTCGCTCTTTTTCATTTAATAGATTAAATACTATTCAGTTACTAAATCGTATTCATAAGTCTTAACGCCGTCAGCGTTAACAACGTCTGTGTAACCAGCTGCTAATAGAGCGTCTTGAGCTTCTCCAGATTTTTTACCAGAGTTGCAATATAAAACGATCTTTTTGTCTTTGTCAGCGTCTAGAACTGATGCATCGTTCTTGATGTCATCTAAAGGAATGTTCTTTGCGTCTTTGATGTGACCTGCAGCGTATTCTTCAGCGCTTCTTACGTCAACGATAACGTATTTGCCTTCTTGTTCAGCGTCTGCTTGTAGTGCTACTACTTCATCACCTGTCATAGTTGCTTTTTCTCCTGTTTGAACGCTATCAGCTTGATCTGCTGGAACGCTTTCTGTTCCTTGATCTGCTGGTTTGTTTTCTGCTGGCTTTGAGCAAGCTACTAGTGAAAATGCTAGTACAAGCACTAAAGCTAATGATAATAATTTTTTCATGTGTATTACCTCCTTAAAATTTTACCATAGTTATTATACCACTTTTAAGCGTGATTGTAAATTTTTTTAATCTTATCTTAATAAAATGTTAATAAATACTACTTTAGTAGTAGTGCGCTCGCTATGCAGCTTACGCCTTCTTCTCTACCTTCGAAGCCTAAATTTTCAGTAGTTGTAGCTTTTACGCTCACTCTGTCTATGCTTAGCTCAAGGTCTTTTGCAATATTTGCTCTCATCTCATCTATATATGGTCTTAGTTTTGGCCTTTGCATGATGACAGTCGCATCTATATTTGAAATGCTGTAGCCCTCTTCCTTGACCATGGCATAGACCCTTCTAAGAAGCACTCTTGAGTCGATGTCAAGGTAGTCGTCGCTTGTGTCAGGAAAGTGATAGCCAATATCTTCCTTCGCCATAGCGCCTAAGATGGCGTCCATGATCGCATGTATAAGTACATCTGCGTCGCTGTGACCCAGTAGGCCCTTCTCGTAATCTATCTTTACTCCGCCAAGTATTAAATCTCTGCCTTCGACCAGCTTATGCACGTCATAGCCATTACCAATTCTGATATCCATTAGAATGCTCCTGTGCTTTTAAGCCTTTGCTTCCAGTTCGTATTGAAGATCTCGGCTATAACTAAATCTTCTGGCGTAGTTATCTTGATATTGTCGTAGTGACCTTCAAGCATCTTTACCTCAACTCCAGCAAATTCAACGAGTGCCGAGTCATCTGTTGCTAATATATTTTCTTTTATAGCATGTTCGTAGCCCTTAAGCAAAATTTCTTTCTTAAAGCATTGTGGGCTTTGCGCTTGCCACAAAAGCGACCTCTTTGGCGTATGATGAACTGTGTCGTCTTCGTTAACTGACTTGATTGTGTCCTTAACCTTGACGCCAACAACGCAGGCATCGCAATTTAGAACCGTTTCAACAGCTTTGTTAATGGTTTCAGTTCTGATAAAAGGTCTCGCTCCATCGTGTGTTAAAACTATGTCAGCATTAACGTTTATGGCTTTGATGCCGTTATATACTGAATCCTGTCTCTCCTTACCGCCTTTAACAATGTTAACGACTTTAGTAAATTTATATCTGTTCACAATTTCTTTTCTTGTGTAATCTATCTCGTCTTCTTTACAGACAATAATTATCTCGTCGATGTACTTTGATCTTTCAAACTTTTCTATGGTATGAGCAAGTATTGGCTTGTCATTTATGCGCAGAAAAGCTTTGTTGACCTTTGAACCCATCCTGTTACTCATGCCTGCAGCGGCAATTATAACTGAGACAAAGTTATTCTCTATCATAAATTTCCTCCAACTATTCTTTAATCTTAGCAAACATCATCTTGCCAGCAGCTGTTTGAAGCACTGTTGTTATCTCGACCTTGAGCTTTTCGCCTATCCTCTTCTTAGCTTCTTCAACAACTATCATCGTGCCATCAGAAAGATAAGCAAGGCCTTGGTTCTTTTCTTTACCCGCTCTAACTATCTCAACTACAAGTTCTTCGCTCGGTAATATAACTGGCTTAACTGCATTGGCAAGCTCGTTGATATTAAGGACTTCTATGCCTCTAACTTGGGCAACCTTGTTTAGGTTGTAGTCATTAGTAAGGACTTTTGCGTCCATCATAGCGGCAAGTTCAAGTATCTTGTCATCAATCTCTTCGACTGTATCAATCTTTTCGTTTGATATTTCAATATCAACTATCGCTTCGTTTTGCATTTGCTTAAGTATGTCTAGACCGCGTCTACCTCTTTTTCTTCTTTGATCGTCCGCCGAATCAGCTATGTGCTGAAGTTCTTGCAAGACAAAATTAGGTATTACTAAAGTACCTTCAATAAAACCTGAGCTAGCGATGTCTTTAATCCTACCATCTATTATAACAGATGTGTCAAGAATTTTGTATAGATTTGTATCTTTTTTCTTTGATTTTTTTACTGTGCTCTTTTGAGTAAATTTCTCTCCAATATTTGAAATGTCCTTTCTTCTAGTCGTAACTATAATCCCAATATATGGAAATAGTATATAGAATATAACGGACAAAACTGGTCCAAGTACTGGTATACCTATGTTCATAGCGAGCTGCGATAGCAAAAATGCTATGACTAGCCCTAGTAATAAACCTGCTAAACCTAAGATAAGGTCCAAGCTTGTGAACCTTCTTAGCTCAATCTCAACCCTGTCACCAACATTAATAAGTCGTGTAAATATAGTATCTGACAATAAATAAAAAATAATTGCAAATAAAATGGATAAAAATACCGATACATAGATACTATAATTATGAAATGTTGGTACAAGGCTGATGGCCAATAAACTTACGCCGTAGCCTGCTGCTCCGCCTATGAGGAGCATGACGACTTTCATAATTTTTTTAAACATTTTTCCTCCTACTCTACTGCCTCGTAGATAATCTTGTCAATTTCTTCGTATGATTTGCCGGAAGAGAGTATCATTTCACTCATCAAAATGTTCTTTGTGTCGTGAAGTATCTTTTTTTCTCCGGTCGAAAGATTTCTCTTATCATCCAAGCTCTTTAGGTTACGGTAAACTTTAGCAACTTCGAAGATGTCTCCTTCCTTCAAAATCGCAGTATTATCCCTAACTCTTTTGTTCCAGTTAGTGCTCATCTTTGTCGGTTCTTCCTTTAATACTTCAACTACATCTTTTAACTTTTCTTTCTCAATGATTGATCTTATCCCTCTTTTTTCTGCATTTTTAACAGGTATCATAACCTTCATAGCACCTATAGGTATCTTAACAACAAAATACTCCTCACTCTTGCCTAGAATGTTTTTCTTTTCTATGTCAACTATGATGCCCGCTCCATGCATTGGATAACAAACCATATCTCCTACTTCATACATACTTCTCGCCTCCCTTTTCCTTAGATGATAATCTCATACCTATAGTATATTATATCACAGTTTGGCTAAAAAGTAAAGTTTTATGATATCATATTATATAATCTTTGTCAAGCCTTTTATAGATTTTTTTCAAATATTTAGTGCATCTATTATATTTTTAGTGCATCTATTAAGGAAGAGCATTTAATTAGCTCTAGTTTTGTAAACTTTGTCGATAGTTTTGCTTCGCTACTAATCACTGCCCTCTTATAGCCCATGCGTTCGGCTTCTTTAAGTCTCCTCTCAAGCTGAGGCACTTTTTTAAGTTCGCCCGTTAAAGATATGTCGGCTATATATACAGTGTCTGAGCGCAATACCTTGTTCACTAGCTGTGAATATATTGCCGCGATTAAAGCAAGGTTTGATGCGTCTTCTTTAAGCTTAAGTCCGCCCATGGACTTGATTACGACGTTTTTATCAAACATATCGACATTTAATCTCTTCTCCATGATCGAAAGCAGTGTATTTAGTTTTTCTCTTGACATATTCTCGCTTATACGCGATGGATATGGTGTATATGACTTCGTTACAAGAGCTTCGACCTCAAGTATAACTGGTCTAGTCCCCTCCATATTTACGGTTATGGCACTGCCAGGGAAATTGTTTTCCTTCCTTGACGAAACAAAGTACTCGCTCGGATTGTCAATCGATACAAGGCCCTTCTCTTGCATATTCATAAAGCCCATCTCGCCTGTAGCTCCATAACGATTTTTGCTCGCGACAATGGTTCTTAAGGAATCGTTTTGATAAGTATCCATAACTAGAACGGTATCTACAAGGTGCTCTAGTGTTCTAACGCCTCTTAATTCATCATCTTTAGTCATTTGACCCACGATAAAAACTATACGAGGCCTTTGTATATTTTTTGCAAGATTAACTAATTCATAAGCACACTCAACTGTTTGTGTTGGTGAGGCAGGTCTTGATGGCTTGTACTCATCTAGCTCAACAGTTTGTATTGAGTCAACGACTACCATGTCCGCGTCGACCCTAAGGACTTCTTCCTTAATATTGTCAAGGCTCATATCGCTTATGATGTATAGATCATCCTCGATAGTATCAAGTATCCTGTCTGCCCTTTGCTTGATTTGGCTCTCTGACTCTTCTCCAGAAGCGTATAAAACTTTAAGGCCTTTTTTGCACGCGTCGTTCGCTATTTGCAAAAGAAGTGTACTTTTGCCGGCGCCCGGCTTAGCTGTAAGTATTGTGACCGAGTCCTTAACTATGCCCTCGCCCATAACTCTGTTAAACTCTTCGAAGCTTGTCTTAAGCCTATCTGAGTTTGAGGAAGTGACAGTCTTTAGCTGCATCGCCTTGCTTCTTACGCTTTTTTCTTTTTTTACTGCTTTTTTTGTATCCTCCAAAACTTCCTTAAGGCTGCCCCAAGAACCACACTCGGGGCATTTGCCTAAGTAGCCGCTGGATTCGTAGCCGCACTCGCTACACTTGTACAAGCTCTTCTTCTTTGCCATTTTTAAATTCCAATTCCTTACCATTATAGTAAATAGTGATGCTCTTATCCTTAGAAACATTATTTTTCAAAATTTCTTCAGATAATCTATCCTCTATCATCTTCTTAAATGTTCTCTCTAAAGGTCTTGCGCCATATTCAAGGTCAAAGCCCTTCTTCGCAATCTCATCTTCAACAGACTTGTCTATCTCGATATTTAGGCCCATCTCCTTAAGTTTTGCCTTAAGGTCTTCCGCCATCAAGTGAACGATTTTTTCTATATCTTTCTCTTTTAATTGATTAAATACAACGATGTCGTCGACCCTGTTTAAAAACTCTGGTCTAAATGTCTTCTTAAGCTCTTCGTTAGCAATCTCGGAAATCTTCTTCTTTTCACTTCTTTCTTCGCTTGATGCATCGCCAAAACCATAAGTATTTTGCTTTTTGAATCTACTTGCACCAACGTTACTAGTCATGATGATGACAGCGTTTTTAAAATCGACAGTTCTTCCCTTTGAGTCAGTTAATCTACCATCGTCAAGAAGCTGTAGTAAAGCGTTAAATACATCTGGATGCGCTTTTTCAATCTCATCAAATAAAACTACCGAAAATGGTTTCTTCCTAATCGCTTCAGTTAGCTGTCCGCCTTCATCGTAGCCAACATAACCTGGTGGCGAACCTATAAGCTTAGATACGCTGTACTTTTCCATGTACTCACTCATGTCTATACGTATCATAGCGTTTTCATCGTTAAATAGGCTCTCTGCAAGCGCTTTGGCAAGATAAGTTTTACCCACACCAGTCGGTCCAACAAAGATAAAGCTGCCTATCGGCTTGTTCTTGTCCTTTAAGCCGACCCTCGCCCTCTTTATCGAGTGGCTAAGTACATCTATCGCCTCGTCTTGACCTATGACTCTTGATTTTAGCTTCTTATCTAAGTTTAATAGTTTTTCCTTTTCTTCTTCGCTAAGCTTTTCAACAGGTATGCCAGTCCATTTCGAGACAACTCTTGCAATATCGTCAAAGCCAATCTTCATGCTGTTAAGCTCGGACTTTTGCTTCCACTCAGTTCTGTCTAGGTCCATCTTGTCCTTAAGCTCGCGCTCCTTGTCCCTTAGCTGAGCCGCCTTTTCAAAGTCTTGTGCTTGTATCGCCTGAATCTTTTCAGATGCAATCTCTTTTAGCTCGTCCTCTATCTCCTTAAGTGATAGTGGTCTAACATAATTTTTCATTCTAACAAGTGATTGTGCCTCGTCGATTAGGTCTATGGCCTTGTCTGGCAAATATCTATCTGAGATATATCTCTTTGATAATGTCACAGCCGCCTCGATGGCTTCGTGCGAGATTAATACTCTGTGATGCGCTTCGTACTTGTCTTTAAGTCCTTCTATAATCTTTATAGCATCTTCTTCACTAGGCTCTTCCACCATGATGGTTTGAAGCCTTCTTTCAAGTGCCGCATCCTTTTCAACATATTTTCTGTATTCATCAACAGTAGTCGCGCCAATGATTTGTATCTCGCCTCTTGTAAGGTATGGTTTTAGTATGTTTGACGCGTCAAGCGAACCTTCTGACGAGCCCGCTCCTACTATAGTATGAATTTCATCTATAAATAGAATTACATCGTCTCTTTCTCCAAGCTCTTCAAGTAAATTCTTGATTCTGCTCTCAAACTCGCCCCTGTACTTTGATCCAGCTATTAGACTAGTTAAGTCAAGGGAGAATATCTTTTTATCTCTGATGATTTCAGGAACATTGCCTGAAACAATCCTTTGAGCTAGACCTTCGGCGATGGCTGTCTTGCCGACACCTGGTTCACCGATTAGAACAGGATTGTTCTTCGTCCTTCTCATTAGTATTTGAATAAGTCTCTCAATTTCAGATGCTCTGCCAATTACAGGATCTATCTTATCTTTTATCGCAAGCTCATTTAAGTCCAAAGTGTATTTTTGAAGTGCTTCACCATCATCAGCGGCATCATCATCAAAGCCGTCTTCGTCTTGGAAGCCGCCTTGATTAAAGCTTCTTAGGCTATTTAGGTAGCTTGAAAGAGCTGAAAGAACCCTCTCTCTATCTACGCCAAATCTCTCCAAGATAATGGATACAGGCGCTTCGTTCATTTTTATAATTGAGTATAGTATGTGCTCAGTCGTTACAATTGGCGCTCCTGCTTGGTTTGCCATCTTGATGGACTCCTCAATCACATATTTCAAACTTGCTGAATAATATATATCCTCTGGCTTTTTCACGTCAAGCACAGATAGTTTTTCCACCATTTCTCTAAGGGCTTCCATTTCGAGGCCGTTTTGCCTCAAAATTTCAGATGCCTTAGTCGTGTTTGCGCTTAAAATGCCGATTAAAACGTGAGAAAGATCAACTTCGCTTTTGAACATCCTTCTAGCTTCTTCCTCGGCTATTTGAAATGAGAATCTTGCATTTCTAGTAAATCTTCCAAAAACTGCCATATTTATCTCCTTTCTTATATATAAATCTATAAATTATTTTCTTCTTCCTTAATATCCTTGTCAATGAATTTTACTTTGCCAAGCTTTTCCCTAAGTATAGTCGCTCTCTTTTGGTCAATTTCTGACTTATTGCTAATGGAATAAGTATACTCGATAGCTTCAGGCGTTATCATTTGGTAAAGAGCCGCGTCGATGCTTACATCAGCTGGATCAAGTAAGTCCATGCTCCTTGCGAACATCAGGTTCGATAGGTAGATAAGTGCCTCGTCGTAGCTGATAAGGCTCGCCACCTTAATCATCTCCAAAGCCTTCATAATTCTATCCTTCATCAAGATGTAATTTTGCTCAAGGTACCTGCGTCTATTTTCATTCTCATAAACAATTACGTTTTGGTCAGTCAGCATGGAAAGCTTTTTAAACGACTCAATATTAGTAAACTTGTTTACATTAGCGTCTAAGATGTAGATGTCCTCTATCTTAGAACCATTTGGTCCCACAAGCGGTGTAAGCCTAATCTTAGACATATCATCGCTCTTTAGCTCGTCCTTGTTAAACTCGTCCCTTCTGTATAAGTGAACGATTTTGGCTATACTTATGCCATTACCAATGTTAACGGGGTCACTCGTAAGATAACCGTAGTTTTCGTCGAATTGGAACTCGATTGACTTATCAAGCTCACGCTCCACGTCTATGGCGATGTCAACAAGCTCGTCAGCGCTTGCCGTGCCAAGAACTCTGATCTCAATATGGTCATTGTTATTTATAACTATGGCGATGGACTTGTCCTCATCAAGCAAAAGCTTCGTTCTAGTAATATTCTCTTTGACTGACTCATCCATAAAACCCTTAGCTAAAAAGTATTCAAACTTTTCCTTATCCATATTTGATACTTCATAAAGCATAAAACTGTAGCTAGTGTTTTTTAAAGCTTCCAAAACCATATTCAAAATCTCGTTAAGCTTAGACCACATCAGCATGTCAGGGTACTTGTAGCCCTTGATGTTCCTCTTTAGAGAAACTATCGTGTTTAGTATATATTTATTGTAAATTGTCATTGATTTCGCCATCTTCCACCTTCTCCTTCGTGGACTTCGCCTTGATCTCGTCCCTAAGCTCAGCAGCTCTCTCGTAGTTTTCATCTTGTATTGCGGCTTCTAGCTCCTTCTTAAGAGAGATAATCTCCATGTGCATAGGATTTGCGTCCATATACCTCTTTGGTAGTAGGCCCTCATAAGTTTTTTCGCCCCTTAGAGAGTTCAAAATCGGTCTGATCTCGTAGGCAAAAGTCTTGTAGCACTCCTCGCAGCCAAGCGTTCTGTTCTTGTTGAAATCACTGAACTTCATGTGGCAGTTCGGGCACTCCTTTTCCTCGAACTCATAAGTTTCGAACGAGCCAAATAGCTTTTGCAAGCCCTCAAAAAGGCTCCTTATATCGCTTTCATTTATATTCATATCCGTATATTCTCCATATTCTCCTTGATTCATTTCGTTAAAGTCCTTTAGTGCACATTCAGTGCATAAGTGTTTTTCAATTATTTCGCCGTCCAATATCAGCTTTAAATTAATCATCGCTTCATTCTTGTGGCATTCATCGCATAACATTTTACTACCCCCTTTTCAGTAAAACCAATAGGATGTTCTTTAATATATCGCTTCTAAGTGCATTTCTCTTGTCTATGTCAATGGCAAGAGCCCTATCGTCAATCGAAGCAAGTATTATCTCCTTCTCATCCTTTGTAATGATCTCGTCATCACAAAGCTTTCTGATGATGTCGTGAGCTTCTTTTATGGTGATGCTGTCGCCAATAGCTTCCATGAGTATCTCTTTGTATGCGTCTTCATCCTCTAAAAGATCAAGCTTCTCGATCTTGATATAGCCGCCCTCGCCCCTTCTCGACTGAATGTAGTAACCAAAGTGAGGCGCAAACCTTGTCGTCAAAACATAGTTGATTTGACTTGGCGAACAGTTGAATCTAACGGCAATATCACTTCTTTTGATAAGTATGCTGCCGCCTTCTTCTTCAATTAAATTGTTTAAAAAATATTGTATTTCATCGCTTAACATATTCTCACCTTTGACCTTCTTTGACTATTATAACATAAGTACCCAAGATGTGCAATGGATAAACATTAAGTGTAACTATTTTGTATAAATTTCCACCAGAATTGTGAATGGACTTGTTTGGATAAAAGAAAAACACATGAGTATTAACCCATGTGTTTCTCTAAGAGAATAAATATGAAAAATATATTATTTGTGTATATTCAATTTATTATAAAATTTTTCTTCTTGCTCGTACCGCTGCCTCCGGCAGCGGAAGAGAATAAATAGAAGGACCTCACCCAATGACGACGCTAAAGCGTCTATTGGGTCCCGAGAACCTTGGTGCTTCGCACTTGAAAAAATATATTAATATTATTTGTGTATGCTTTTTTAGCTTCGGGTGGGTCCCGTGAACCTTGCCATCGCTTTCAGCGATGTAAAACATGAAAAAATATATTAAATACTATTTGCGTATATTTATTATTATTTATTTTTTTCTGCGTTTGCTGCTTCTATAATCTTATTTGCATGGTCTTGTGGTACTTCTTCGTATCTAACAAAGTCCATTTGGAAGGAGCCTCTTGCTTGTGTCATCGCTCTTAGGTCTATTGCGTATCTAAACATTTCTGAATGAGGTACTTCTGCTGTAATTACTTGTGTACCATCATCTTGTGAGTCTATACCTAAGATTCTTCCTCTACGTTTGTTCATATCGCCCATAACGTCGCCTAGATAGCTTTCTGGCACTTTTATTTCTGCCTTAACTATAGGTTCAAGAAGGATTGGTTTTGCTTCTTGCATACCCTTCTTAAATGCTAGTTGTGCAGCAATCTTGAACGCCATTTCGTTTGAGTCAACGTCGTGGTATGAACCATCGTATAATGTTGCCTTAACATGTACTACTGGGTAGCCTGCTAAAACGCCATGTTCAAGCGATTCTCTAAGACCTTTTTCAACTGCTGGGAAGAAGTTCTTTGGAACTGCTCCACCGAATACTTCTTCGGCAAAGACAAAGTCATCTCCATCATGCGGTTCAAATCTTACCCAAACGTCACCGTATTGACCAGCGCCGCCTGATTGTTTTTTGTGCTTACCTTGAACTTCAGCCTTTTGTCTAATAGTTTCTCTGTAAGCAATCTTTGGATCGTCAAGTTCAATCTCAACGCCAAATGTGTTTTTCAATTTATCTTTAATAACTGTTAATTGCATGTTACCTTGACCACCAATTAAAAGTTCCTTAGTCTCATGATTTCTAATTACTTCAAATGTTGGGTCTTCTGCAGTCATCTTGTTAAGCGCAACGCCTATCTTTTCGTCTTCGCCTTGCTTTACAGGTCTTACCGACATATATAAAGTTGGCTTTGGATACCTAATTCTCTCGAATATAACAGGATGAGCCTTGTCGCATAGCGTATCGCCAGTGCGAGCGTGTTCAAGTTTACTTGTAGCACCGATATCTCCTGCGATGATGCTATCAGTATCGATTTGAGTCTTACCTCTTAAGTAGAATAATCCGCCAAGCTTTTCATCTACTTCTTGACTTGCATTGTATAATGGTGTAGATTTAGTAATCTTACCAGATATAACCTTAAATAGTGATAACTTTCCTACGAATGGGTCAACTATAGTCTTGAAAACAACTGCCGAGAATGGTTCGTTTTCATCAACTTTTCTCAATTCTTCTTTATCTTCCCAAGTACCAGTGTATGCGCCTACTTCGTTTGGTGCAGGAAAATATCTTTGTATCTTATGAAGAAGTAGTTCCATGCCTATGCCTTTTTCAACGCTGCCTACCATAAGTATAGTTAATTCACCATTTCTAACAGCTTGCTTTATACCTTCTTTAAATTCAGCATCAGTAAAGGCTTCACCTGCGAAATACTTTTCCATAAGCTCTTCAGATGTTTCAGCAACGACTTCATTTAACTCGCCTCTAAGCTTTTCAATGTAGCCATCCCACTCAGCTGGAACAGGAATTTCAGTTCTCTTTCTACCTTCGTAGCTGTAAGCCTTATCTTGAATTAAGTCAACCATGCCCTTAAAGCCTTCAGCTTCACCTATCGGCATAACTAGCGGAACTATGTGTCCACCAAGTTTTGTTTTTATATCTTCCAAAACTTCGTCGAATTTAACATTTTCCTTATCCATCTTATTTAAAAAGATAAATCTTGGAGTGTGATATTTATTTAAGTTCTTCCACGCTTTTTCAGTTCCTACTTCAACGCCTGCTTGCGCGTCAATAACTAGTATAGAGCCTTCCGACGCTCTCTTTGCACCATACATCTCGCCAATGAAGTCGAAGTAACCAGGTGTATCAAGGAAATTGTATTTAACATCATTATATTCTACAGGAATAACCTTTGTATTGATAGAAACCTTTCTTTGTATCTCTTCTTTGGAGAAGTCTCCAACAGTATTTCCGTCTTCAACCTTACCCATCCTAGAGATAGCCCCTGTTGCGTATAAAAGTGATTCAACTAGCATAGTTTTACCACTGCTACTGTGTCCCAAAAGGGATACGTTTCTGATTTTGCTTGCATCGTAAGCCTTCATATTTTTTCCTCCTCATATAAATATAGTTATTTTATCAATTTACTTTATAAAAGCGTTATATGTAAAAAAATTTAGCGTGAAGATAATAATTTCTTCACAAAAATATTATAACACATATAGATTTTTTTTGCAATGATTTTATCAAGATGATACGCGAAAAGTTTAAAGAGACTAAAAAAGAAGAGCTTATCACTCTTCTTTCATCTCCTCATATGCTAGGCCAATAGCCTTGTAGAAGTATTCTAAGTCCTCCTCGTCAAAGTCAAATGTGTCGCTGTGGTGCGGTCCCTTTAAATTCGTTCCCAGCATCATGTGCATGGCTGGAACGCCGCAGCTCTTAAGCTTCTTAAGATAAAAAGTCACATCTTCACTCGCGCCAAAACTTGGCATCCTGTGAGTCTTTATCTCATTTGCCTTAAGTTTTTCAATCACTCTATCAACTAAACCAATATTCTCTTCCTTATATGCATTGGCCCTCGCAAGCACATTCATCTCGTATTTTCCGCCCTTTGCCTCGGATACACATTTCGCAATCTTCTCCATCGACTCAAGCATCTCATCCATCGCTTCGTCACTATCACTTCTAAGGTCCATACCCAAAGTGATTTTGTCCATGACAGCATTTCTTTGGCCGCCGCCATTTATTATACCGATGTTTATAAATTTTTTGCTGTGAGCGTCAATTGTAAGATCTTTTATCATATCCATGAAAGCCATGGCAATAGTAAGGGCGCTGATTCCCTTTTCAGGAGCGTTTGCTGCGTGCGCCGCCTTTCCAAAAAAGCTCATATCAAGCTTGGTAGTCGCTAAAAAATCAGTCGTTCCAACGCCGATGTAGCCCTTTTCCTCGCCTAAACCAATGTGATAGGATAAAAATCCACCCACATCCTCCGTAATAAAATCCGCCATGCTTCTTGCGCCGCGAACCCCTTCTTCTGCGGGTTGAAAAAGCACTCTAGCCGCTTCCCCAGACTTGCTAAAGCGCTCGCATAAGCTAAGTGCCAAGGCTATGTGTCCGTCGTGACCACAGGCATGCATATTGCCATTAGTCGAGGCAAAACCAAATATATTCGGCAAATGCGTTATATCCGCCGTTTCCTTTATCTTGAGCCCGTCGATATCGGCCCTGAATAAAAAGTACGGAGCCACGCCAAACTCAGCCATTACCCCAGTAAAGCCCTTGTCGATGTCACTCATATCGCTTTTGGCGCCCTTTTCGTAAAGCGCCCTGCCATAATAAAGTTTACAATTAAAATTTTCAAGTATTTTAATGATCTCCTTAGTCGTCTTCACTTCTTCAAAGCCGAGCTCGGGGATTTTGTGAAAAAATCTTCTATATAAAACTAAATCCATCTTATCACCTACTAGCTAAATCTTACATCAAGAGCCGCGTTTTGTCAAGCTTGACAAATTGCCGTGGATGTAGTAATATATTCATGTTGAGGTGAATTATGAAAAAGAAATTTATTTTATTTATAACTATGCTAGTGGCCATGCTTATGGCATTGACAGCATGTTCAGAAAAAGAGACGAAGTTTACAAAAGAAGAGATAAAAGACTGGAACGTTACTGAGGGCAAAGAGCCAAAAGCTGATGACATCGACGACGACTTTGTTAATGCGCTTAAACGCTTTATTAAGAAGAGTATAGCAGAGAAAAATTATGAAGCCTTCTCAGAGATGGTTAGCGATGAGTATTTGACAGCGGTTGACATGACGCGTGATGAATACAGGGCACTTAACAAAGAGACGAGCGAAGCACTTAAAGACATTGACATCGAAGTATCAGACGTTGAAGCGAGCCAAGTTGATGAACATGCAATCGAGCTTAGATACACTTTGAGCTTTAACAACTCAAATACGGCGCAGTACATCTACATCTACAAGGATAAAGACGATGTATTCAAGTTCGCACCATCGATGTACGAGCCACACGCTTGGCAAGTAAGTGACTTTGATAAAGACAAAATCAATATACAGTTCATATCACTTGGTAAAGTTACTGAGGGTATGGAAGTAAGAGCAAAACTTATGAGCACTGAGAAATGGGACAGAGAGCTGCTTAGCGCAACACTTTACACAGACAGAGGTAAGTACGATGCAGCCAAGTTCAAGATAAATATCGCAAGCGGCAAGACAGAGCACGCGCTTTTCTACTTCAATCACGCAAAAGGCAAAGCCGAAAAGTTCGAGCTAGTCTACAAAGGCGATGGCGGCGAAGAAAAGATGACTACATTTGAGTTTAAGTAGATAATTTTTAATAGATATGTATATATAGTAGGAAGAGATGCTTCCTACTATTTTTTTGCAAAAAATATCTGCCAAGCTCATATTGCCTAGCAGATATCTGTGATAATAGATCTAACTATTTACTTTTTTCTAAGATATACTTTTTCTTGATATATACAAGTCCAAGTAAAATCATTAAGCCTAAGAAGATTCCTAAAACATCTTCTGTAACGCCAGTCTTTGGTATTATGTGTTTTTCTGGTTCTTTTGGTTTTTCTTTTGGTTTTTCTGGTTCTTTAGACCTTTCTTCTGGTTCCTCAGGTTCTTCAGGTGGCGTTTCTGGTGGTGTTTCAGGTGGTGTTTCAGGTGGTGTTTCTGGTGGCGTTTCTGGTGGTGTTTCTGTGTTTTTAATGTTAACAGAGAACACTTCTCTTAGTGTCATATTTTTTGCATAGCGGATGATATATCTACCGTCTTTTTGTTTTTCTACTTTGATAAAGGTATTTAAATTAGCTTCATTAAATTCTTTTTCTTTATCTTCTTCTGAAAGCTCAAAAACTTCATAACGATAATTTCCCTTTGCTAAAATATTTTTAATTTCATCACTCATATAATTAAGGATAATCTCTTTGCCATCCTCATCCTTTCCGATTACTTTTAATCCAGCTTTTTCTGTCTTAATCTCACTAGTATAGCCTGGAACCTCCACTTCCTTAATGGAATATCCATGCTTACGAAGAGTTCCCTTTAAGTTTTCTATAGTCTCTTGCCAATTACCTTCCTTAGTAAGTTTGATTTCTTTAAGCTCACCTTTTTCGTTTGTCACAATAACTGTAATTTCTTCAGGAATATTATTGTCTCCACCAAACCATTCCTTCAAAAATTCAATCATATGATCTGGACCATAGTTGTTGTCAGCCTTTATTTGCCAATCTTCTTTAGCTTTTAAAGGATTAATGATAGTTGTTCTCTCGTGACTATCATAAGGTGGATTAGGCTCTAACTTTTCAGCAATAAATAAATCTGCATATGGTACTCCATCAATGACCAAGCGAGGTAAGTATAGAGCATAGGCTCCATCTTCATCTCTTTTTATATAGAAATTGTATTCTTCAAGATTTGTTTCATTGCTAATCACATCATAGTATTTAACAGGAATATTTTGACCATAAGTTTCAACTTCAAGCTCTTTAAACAAGACATGGTCTTTCATGTTTGTAAACGTCCTACCCAATGACTCATCATATTGTGCAGTGAACGTAAATTCTTGAGTATCCACTTTTTTACCATCAAGATATAAATTCAACTTGACGCCTCGATATGTCCCGTCCTCATTTTTATAAACATATGATTTAAAATGTCCGCTCGTGGAAGTACTTTCGTTTTCCGCTTGACCTTCTTCATGATAGGTATTAGCGTAGCCTATACGAATTATAAACTTTTCTATATTGTTGATAAACTCTGGTGCAAAGATATCTGAGTCTTCTTCAAGAGTATATTTTCCAGCTGCTAATGCTTTTGGATCAAGTTTATCAAAGCTACCCTTCCACTTGTCTTTATCTCTTAAGGTAAGTTTTTTATAGATAGGCTTTCCGCTCTCATCATAGTCATCTATAACACGTTTGCCATCTAATAGCAAGTAAAAGTCAATAGACTTAGGTTGATCTTCTTCTTTAATATTCTTCCAAGACTTTTCTACATCTAATTTGCCCCAAGGTGAGTTCGATAGAGTAAAGCTATGGTTTTTATTTCCTTGAACTGAATAATCTTTTTTCTCTTTAGTTTGACTTGCTGTAAATCCTACATCCTCGTAAAAGTCGTTAAGCCATAAATATGGTACTTCTACAGTTAATGTGCCGTCTTTATTTTCTGTTAAAACAATAGCATAACCGTGATTCCTATTGTGATAGCCTTCAACATCGCCCCAACCTTCATATTCAGTAAATTTACGGTAAGCTCCATAATATTTATATTCTGAAACCTTTTTTAATAGAAGTGGGTGTGTAAAACTTGCTTTTCCTATTCCTGGTGTATTTTCATCTTCATGAATACTTGTTTTACCAAGGCGAGTTAAAACTTGTTTTACTGGGTCATAGAAATATAAGTATAAATCTTTATCACTTCTAACGTCTGCATCATCATATTTTTCATTATATTCTCTAGTGATTTCAAGTACACCAGCTTTTTCAGTTTTACCTTCTGTCGGTTTTTCTTCAGAATATTCTACAAAGAAATCGTCACCTTGCTCTATGACCATATACTTATAGCCTTTTGCTTCCAATTCTTTTGCAGTAAAAGGTAGTCCATGGTCCATTTGATAAGCATCATCAGGTAGACCGATATCTGAAAAATCTTTTATTCCAAGCTTTTTAAGAATTTCTTCTTTATTAGCCCCATTGAAGTAATTTGTGTCAAAACGACTGTGCCAATTGTTTTCTTTGCTTAGGGTAATTTCACCGTATTTGAAAAGCGAATTATCATTGCCGTAATTTGCTTTTACATATTTTTGATCCTTATCTAGAGGCACTATGAAAAGATCCGCCTTTATTTCTTTAGGAATATCTTTTTTATCAATTCGTTCATCCCATTTTTTATTTACTTCAATGCCATAATCGCCTTTGTCTTTTGGTGTTGTAATATTGGCATTTGAGCCAACTCCAGCGCCATTATTGGCTTGGTTACCCAAAACAAAAGTCTTAGAGTTTTTCCAAGCTTCTTTGATAAGCGCCTCGCTATAAATGGCCTTCAAGTGAGTGAATTGTCTATGGTAAGAAAGGCGTTCTGGAATATCTACTCCCTCGCTTTTTTTCGGACCGTCTTCTAAAAACTTTATAATGTTCTTGTCTTTAGTAACTGGAGAAATGTGTGAATAAAATTCGCCTTCAAGATTAATCTTGTTTAATTTGTAACTCCAAGTCTTTTTAGAGAAAGTAATATCTTTTCCATAGCTACCGGAGTCATTGTTGTAAACATAAACGCTGTGGCCGTCACCGATGTGAACAAAGCCTGTAGGACAGTTCCAAAGGCCACCGCCATTGCTACCGCCAATAATACTAGCTGAATACCAGCCCTTTGCTTTGTTTTCAGTAATTAGAATATCTTCTAGTTTTTGTGTAATTGGTGGGAAGGAAGCATAAATACCTCCGCCAAATTGTCCTGCTTTATTATCTAAAATCATAGTTCTGCCAAGATTGACATCATTGGAGTCTATATAGATGCCGCCGCCGGATGAAATGGCTCTGTTCTTGTAAATCAAACCACCGTCAATAAAAGCCTCAGCTTTGTTTGTTTTTATGAAATTATCATAATTTGTATTAATAGATGCTTTTTCAGCTCCTAAGGTATTGTCTGGACTGCCAATATATTGGGAGGAAATGCCAATTGCTCCACCGGTATTGGAAGATTTATTTCCTGCAATAATTCCGTCGGTAATTGTTATTTTTGAAGCTGGAAAACCATTAAGGCCTCCACCCATTTGATAGCGAGTGGCTGAACGATTGTTAGCAATTATACCTCCGTTAATCAAAACTTCAGCAGGTTTTCCACTAGAACCCCATAGACTTCCAGCGAATACGCCACCAGTTAGACCGCCGTGGTTATTATCAATCAAACCGTTTTTCATGGTAAAGGTTCCACCAGGTTGTACAAATACTGCTCCTGCAGCATAAGGACGTGTGTAATCTTGGTCAATTTGCTCGAAGGAAGTATTTTTAGAAATTCTACCGCCTTCCATAGTGAATTTTCCGCCTTCATTAATGCGTACTGGGCCAGTATAGCCATGCTTATTATACGAATTCATAATAACGGCATTCTTCATTGTAAGTTCGCCAGTAACATCTATAACAGAGCCTTTGTTGTCAAATGCAGTACGTGCTTTGTCCCCATTTCCGTCGATATAAACTGCAGAGTCTTCTGTACCAAGGGTAAGTTTACCTTTGACATTAAATAAAGTATCATTAATAAAGTCAGCAGCTCTTTTTATAATGATGTCTTTCTCTTCACTAGGTAGTGGATTTTTCTCTAAATCAGCTTTTTCTAAAGCTTTTTCACCACGTTTCCTGCCTTCTTCGATAATCTCTCTTTGTTTTGCTTCACCTTCATCAGCATAATCAGCTGGTCTTTTTATCGGATCCCAAGTTTCTTCTATACGATCGTTATTTGCAGTTAAAGTAATATCTTGATCTTTTCCGATAGTTAAAGTTTCTGGTAATGTAAAACTTTGCATTATTTTAATAACTGTTGGATTAGAACCTGCTTCTTCAATTGCTTTTTTCAATTCTTCAAACGTTCTTACTTCAACAACAGTTCCATTGCCTTGGCCTTGTCCTGCTCCTAAAGCTATAGGGTTTTCAGCTAGTTCAGATATTTCAAGTGTTTCACCAGCCTTTAGCTCTTTTGCATCTGCATTTGCTTCAGTATTTTCGCCTTCTTCAGCTTTTTCTTCAGCCTTTTCTTCTGTACCTTCTTTAGCCTTTTCTTCGTCTGTTTTAGCATCAGCATCTTTTGTTTCTTCTGGCTTCTTTTCTTCTTCGATCTTTTCTTCAGCTTTTTCTTCGTCTTTTGTAATTTTTTCTTCTTTGCTTTCTTGATCAACAGCGTCTTTTTCTGCATCAGAAACATGTTGATCTTCTGCTTCTTCTTTTATTTCTTTCTTTATTTCTTCTTCTGTTTTGTTTTCTGTTTCAGTTTTTTCTGCTTCTTTAGCTTCTTTTTCTTCCTCAGATGACTTTTTTTCTGCCTTTTCTTCTAGATTTTCACTTTCTTCTTTTGTTTCAAGATTTTGTTTTTCCTCTAGATTTTCATCTGTTTTTTTACTTTCTTTATCTTCTTGAGGTGTTTCCACTATTTCTTTTCTTTCTTCTGTTTCTGATGCTGCTTCACTTAGGGATGTTACCTCCAATTGTGTTCCTTCATCTTTTGTTTTTGCATTTAGATCTACTTTACCAAATGCTAGAATAGTAAAAAGCAAAGTTAAAAAAATTATTATAACTCTTTTTTTCACTATTTTCACCTCCTTCCATTTATATATTTACAAAGTAATTTGCATGATATAATATAAATAATAAATTACATTATATTTGTCTATTATACATCTTTATGCTTAATATTGCAAGGAATAAAAACAAAATTTTACAGAATACACACAAAAAAAGAGAGCCTTTCAGCTCTCTTTAAAATCTATATAACTATATCAATCGAAATTATTCGATAATTTCAGTTACAACTCCGGCTCCTACTGTTCTACCGCCTTCTCTGATAGCAAACTTAAGTCCTTTTTCAATAGCGATAGGTGTGATAAGTTCGATGTTAAATCTAGCGTTATCACCAGGCATTACCATTTCTACTCCGTCTTCAAGTGTGATGTTACCTGTAACGTCTGTAGTTCTGAAGTAGAATTGTGGTCTGTAACCGTTGAAGAATGGAGTATGACGTCCACCTTCTTCTTTTGTTAATACGTATACTTCTGATTTAAATTTAGTGTGTGGTTTGATTGTCTTAGGTGCAGCAAGTACTTGACCTCTTTCGATTTCGTTTCTTTGAACACCTCTTAGTAATAGACCTACGTTATCTCCAGCTTCTGCTACGTCTAGTAGTTTGTGGAACATTTCAACGCCTGTTACTACTACGTCTCTTACTTCGTTTGTTAAACCAACTAGTTCAACTGTATCTCCAACCTTAACTGTACCTCTTTCTACTCTACCTGTAGCAACTGTACCTCTACCAGTGATTGAGAAGATGTCTTCTACTGGCATTAGGAATGGTTGGTCTGTAGCTCTTTCTGGTTGAGGGATGTATTCGTCAACTTCTTCCATAAGTTTAATGATCTTGTCTCCCCATTCTCCGTCTGGATCTTCTAGAGCTTTAAGTGCTGAACCTACAACGATAGGAGTGTTATCTCCGTCGAAGTCGTATTCGCTAAGTAGTTCTCTAACTTCCATTTCAACTAATTCAATTAGTTCTGGGTCGTCTACTTGGTCTTCTTTGTTTAGGAATACTGCAATCTTAGGAACGCCAACTTGTCTAGCAAGTAGGATATGTTCTCTTGTTTGAGGCATTGGACCGTCTGCAGCTGATACTACTAGGATAGCGCCGTCCATTTGAGCAGCACCTGTAATCATGTTCTTAACATAGTCGGCGTGGCCTGGGCAGTCAACGTGTGCGTAGTGTCTTTTTGGTGTTTCGTATTCAACGTGTGAAGTACTGATTGTTATACCTCTAGCTCTTTCTTCTGGAGCCTTATCGATGTTTGCGTAGTCTACGAATTCACCGCTACCGTATCTTTTGTTTAGTACTAATGTTATAGCTGCTGTTAATGTTGTTTTACCGTGGTCAACGTGACCGATTGTACCAATGTTAACATGTGGTTTTGTTCTTTCATATTTTTGTTTAGCCATTTTTTACCTCCTATAAAAATTATTTATTACCAATGACTTTATCTAATATACTGTTTGGAACTGGATCGTAGTGATCGAATTGCATTGAGTAGTTAGCTCTACCTTGTGTGTTACTTCTAAGGCTTGTTGCGTATCCAAACATTTCTGAAAGTGGAACGAATGCTTTTACGTGTTGAGCTCCGTTATCAAGTTCCATACCTTCTATTCTACCTCTTCTTGAGTTCAAGTCGCCAATTACGTCTCCCATGTATTCTTCTGGTGTAGTAACTTCAACTTTCATCATAGGTTCAAGTAGTGTAGGTGTTGCTTTCTTTAGTGCATCTTTTATTGCCATAGAACCGGCAATCTTAAATGCCATTTCTGATGAGTCGACTTCGTGGTATGAACCATCGTATAGTGTAACTTTTACATCAAGTACTGGGTATCCAGCAATAACACCTGATTGTAGTGCTTCTTGTATACCTTGGTCAACTGGTCCGATGTATTCTTTTGGAATAGCTCCACCAACGATTGCGTTAACAAATTCGTAACCTTTTCCTGCTGGTTGTGGTTCGATTTTGATTCTTGCGTGACCGTATTGTCCACGACCGCCTGATTGTTTAACGTATTTACCTTCGCCTTCTGCAGCTGACTTGATTGATTCTTTGTATGCAACTTGTGGATTACCAACGTTTGCTTCTACTTTGAACTCTCTTAAAAGTCTGTCTACAATGATTTCTAGGTGAAGTTCACCCATGCCGGCGATGATTGTTTGACCTGTTTCCTCATCTGTATATGTTCTAAATGTTGGGTCTTCTTCAGCAAGCTTTAGTAGTGCTTGTGTCATCTTATCTTGTGAAGCTTTTGTCTTTGGTTCTATCGCTACTGAGATAACTGGTTCTGGGAACTCCATATCTTCTAATATGATTGGTTTGTCTTCAGCACATAGTGTATCACCAGTACCTGTAAGCTTTAATCCTACTATAGCAACGATGGATCCTGCATATGCTTCTTCGATTTCTTCTCTCTTATCAGCATGCATTAATACGATACGTCCGATTCTTTCTCTCTTACCCTTTGATGAGTTAAATACATAAGAACCGCTCTTTAGAACGCCTGAGTAGATTCTTGCATAAGCAAGTTTACCTACGAATGGGTCTGTAACTATCTTAAATGCTAATGCTGCTAATGGTTCAGTATCTGATGCTGGTCTTTCAGTTATTTCTCCGTCTCTATCTGTACCAGTAACTGCTGGTATATCGATAGGTGATGGCAAATAGTCTACTATAGCATCTAGAAGGAATTGTACACCTTTGTTTTTATATGCACTACCGCATAGAACTGGTGTTACTTGGTTTGCAACGCATTCTCTTCTTAATACTTTTTTTATCATGTCGTTAGGAACGTCTTCACCATTTAAGTAAAGTTCCATAACTTCTTCGTCGAAATCAGCGATTTCTTCGATCATTTCTTCTCTATATTTTTTAGCTGTTTCTACTAGATCTTCTGGAACGTCTGATTCTTGGATCACTGTTCCTAGATCGTCTTCGTATAATTCAGCTTTCATTGCGATTAGGTCTATGATACCTCTAAATGTATCTTCTTTACCTATTGGTAATTGAACAGCTATTGGATGAGCGTTTAATCTTTCTCTCATCATCTTTAGTGTTCTGTCAAAGTTTGCACCTACGACGTCCATTTTATTAACAAATGCAAGTCTAGGTACACCGTATTTGTCTGCTTGACGCCATACAGTCTCGCTTTGAGGTTCAACTCCCCCTTTAGCGTCGTATAAAGCAACCGCACCGTCTAGAACTCTTAGGGAACGTTCAACTTCAACTGTAAAGTCAACGTGGCCCGGTGTATCTATAATATTGATTCTGTGGTTTTTCCAGTAACATGTTGTTGCTGCTGAACCGATAGTGATACCTCTTTCTTGTTCTTGCGCCATGAAGTCCATGGTAGCAGCACCTTCATGAGTTTCTCCTATCTTATGAATCTTTCCTGTATAGAATAGAATTCTTTCTGTTGTGGTTGTTTTACCTGCGTCAATGTGCGCCATAATACCGATGTTTCTGACATCTTTTAGTGCAATTTCTCTTGGCACAAGTTTTCCCCCTTATTATTAATATCTATAATGTGCAAATGCTTTATTTGCTTCAGCCATTCTGTGAACTTCTTCTCTCTTCTTAACAGAAGCTCCTTGACCGTTGGCTGCGTCCATCAACTCTTTTGCTAATCTTTCAGTCATTGTCTTTTCTCCTCTTGCTCTGGAGTATTGTACAAGCCATCTTATTGCTAGAGTTTGTCTTCTTTCAGGTCTTACTTCCAATGGAACTTGGTAGTTGGCACCACCAATACGTCTTGCCTTAACTTCTAGTACTGGCATGATGTTATTCATAGCCTTGTAGAATTGTTCAAGAGCGTCTTCACCTGTCTTTTCTGCAACTATATCAAATGCCCCGTAAACTATGCTTTGAGCTAAGCCTTTTTTGCCGTCTAGCATGATTGAGTTTATTAACTTTGTTACTACAACATCATTGTATCTTGCGTCAGGCATTACTTCACGTTTAGGCACGTGTCCTTTTCTTGGCACTTTTTCTTCCCTCCTTAACTATCTTAGTAGATTCATTGGTACTCGGCAAATCTCTAAAAGCCGTCTAGCGCCAAAATGCTCATCATCTATTTAATGCTTTGCATTTCAACGACTAAAAATGTTTTTTACTTCTTTTCTTCTTTAGGTTTCTTAGAACCGTATTTAGACCTACTTTGTCTTCTGTTTTCAACTCCAGCTGTATCTAGTGTACCTCTAATTATGTGGTAACGTACGCCGGGAAGGTCTTTTACTCTTCCACCTCTTATAAGAACAACACTGTGTTCTTGTAAGTTGTGACCAATTCCTGGGATGTAAGCTGAAACTTCATATCCATTAACTAGTCTAACTTTAGCAACTTTTCTTAAGGCAGAGTTTGGCTTCTTAGGTGTAACTGTCTTTACAGCAACACATACTCCTCTTTTTTGTGGAGCATTTACTAAAGATTGTTTCTTCTTAAGTGAGTTATAAGTTGTATCTAAAGCTGGTGATTTAGATTTGTAAACTACTTTTGATCTTCCTTTTTTGATCAATTGATTAATCGTTGGCATCAAAGCACCTCCTTACATAAAAATTTATTTTAATAAAGCAGCGGCAGCTGCGTTTATTTCAATACCACAGAGTTTTCCAAGCTCTTCTTTTGTGTTTACATAAACAACATCAACAGAGTTTTTACTTGCCTCTTCTTCGATAAGCGTCTTTATGTGCTTATCTGCATCAAGAGCGATAAAAACCTGTTTAAAGAGATCGGATTTTAGCCCCCTTGTTACCTGTTTATAGCCTACTACACAATTCGGCCCCAAGGTGTCGGTATCCATTAAGCATCCTCCTTTAGCTCTATTAATAGCGTGAACTTTCACACATAAGAGAATTGTACCACGCATTACGGAAAAAGTCAAGATATTTTTCGTTAAATTTAGGTAAAATATCTTGACTGTCTCCACTTATATTTATTTTTTAAATATACTAATTATCTTTAGAAGACTTTCTTTCTTTTTCTTCATTAAGTAGGTCTTTGATAATCTTGTCTAGTTCGATAGCGTCTTGATTATCTTTTACCTCTTCATTTTCTTTTTTATCTTCTTCTTTCTTAGTCTTCTTTTCTTTTTCATCTTCATCAAAGTCTTTGAATAGATTTGTGTCGTCTATCTCTCTCTTCTTTCTCTTTTGTTCTTCTTCTAATTGTTTCTTCAAAACTGTTTCGTCTTCTTTAACTTTGATGTTTCTGTACTTAAGCATGCCTGTACCTGCTGGTATGATCTTACCTATGATAACGTTTTCCTTAAGTCCTACTAACTCATCTTTCTTACCTCTGATGGCTGCTTCTGTTAATACTCTTGTTGTTTCTTGGAATGAAGCTGCTGATAAGAATGAATCTGTTGCTAGTGATGACTTGGATATACCAAGTAATATTCTCTTACCTTCTGCTGGTACTTTGCCTTCTTCTTTAAGTTTTTTGTTTTCATGAATGAAGTCGTATATGTTTACAAGTGCTCCTGGTAAGAATGAAGAATCGTTTTGTGCTTCTATCCTTACTTTCTTAAGCATTTGTTTACAGATGATTTCAATGTGCTTGTCATTGATATCGATACCTGTCATTCTATATACTCTTTGTACTTCTTTTATTATATAGTCTTCAACGCCTTCTACGCCAAGAACCTTCATGATTTCTTGAGGTGATGCGTTACCTTCTGTGATTTCTTTACCTTTTTCGATGTAGTCGCCTTCATGAACTTTAAGTCTTGCCGCATAATTTACAGGATGATCAACTGCGATGCCTTCTTTGTCATCTGTAATAACAATGACTCTTTGTTGTGGATCGTCTTCATTGATTGATACAGTACCTGAAATTTGAGCGATTTGCGCTTGTCCTTTTGGCTTTCTAGCTTCGAAAAGTTCTTCAACTCTTGGAAGACCTTGAGTGATATCGTCTGCGTTGGCTACCCCACCTGAGTGGAAGTTTCTCATTGTAAGCTGTGTACCTGGCTCGCCTATTGATTGAGCGGCGATGATACCAACTGATTCACCAATGTTTACGATATTGCCTGTTGCTAAGTTTCTTCCGTAGCACTTAGCGCAAACGCCGTGCTTAGTTTGACAAGTAAGAACGCTTCTTACCTTAACTTCTTCTATGCCTATCTCTTGAATAAAGTGAGCTGTCTCTTCATCTATAAGTTCGTCCTTCTTTACGATGATTGAACCATCTTTTGGATTTACTATATCTTCAAAAGCATATCTGCCTACAAGTCTTTCTTCTAGCTCTTCAAGAATTTCTTTGCCATCTCTTATAGTTCTAACAGTGTGTCCTTCATCAGTATGGCAATCGTCTTCCGTTACTATAACGTCTTGAGATACGTCAACTAATCTTCTTGTTAGGTAACCAGAGTCTGCTGTCTTCAAGGCGATGTCTGATAGACCCTTTCTAGAACCGTGTGAAGATAGGAAGAACTCTAGTACTGATAGTCCCTCTCTAAAGTTTGACTTGATAGGGATTTCTACTGTCTTACCAGTTGATGATGCCATCAGACCACGCATACCACCTAATTGACGGATTTGGTTCTTACTACCTCTGGCTCCTGAGTCCGCCATGATGAAGATGTTGTTTAATGGATCTAGTGACTTCATAAGCGCTTCAGTAACTTCATCAGTGATGCCGTTCCAAATATTGATAACGCCTTCGTATCTTTCTTCTTCAGTCATGAAACCGTCTCTGTAAGCTCTTTCGTACTTTTCTACTTCCTTTTGTGCCTTGTCTATAAGCTCAGTCTTTTCCTTAGGAACTACAACGTCCGCCATAGATATAGATACTGCTGAAAGTGTTGAGTGCTTATAACCAGTTGATTTGATGTGGTCTAGTAGCTTACTAGTAACGATGTTACCGTGTTTTTGATAGCACTTATCAAGTATAGTTCCGAGAGTCTTCTTTGAAACAACTCTGTCAATTTCTAGTGAGTATGGATCTTCTTCTCTATTTACAAAGCCAAGGTCTTGAGGTATCTTCTTATTAAGAATGAATCTTCCAACAGTTGATTCAACTAGTTTGCCTCTGTCCTCTTCATCAATTTTTACTCTAACCTTAACTCTTGCGTGTAGGTCTATAAGTCCTAATTGATAAGCCTTTATCATCTCGTCGTAATCTTCGAAGATGTGGCCTGAACCCTTGCTTCCTTCTATGTCAAGTGTCATGTAATAGCAGCCTAGTACCATGTCTTGTGATGGTATTGAAATTGGCTTACCATCCTTTGGTGCTAAGATATTGTTAATTGAAAGCATTAATAATCTTGCTTCAGCTTGTGCTTCTATTGATAGTGGTAGATGCACCGCCATTTGGTCACCGTCGAAGTCCGCGTTATATGCTGAACATACCAATGGATGTAGCTTGATAGCCTTACCTTCAACTAAAACTGGTTCAAAGGCTTGAATACCAAGTCTGTGAAGAGTCGGTGCCCTGTTTAATAGTACTGGGTGATCCTTGATAACGTATTCAAGTACGTCCCAAATATCTGATTTAGCTCTCTCTACCATTCTCTTAGCGCTCTTAATGTTATGAGCCTTGCCTGTTTCAACAAGTCTTCTCATAACAAATGGCTTGAACAGTTCTAGTGCCATCATCTTAGGAAGACCGCATTGGTAGAACTTTAGCTTAGGTCCTACAACAATTACAGATCTACCTGAGTAGTCAACTCTCTTACCTAGTAAGTTTTGTCTAAATCTACCTTGTTTACCCTTTATCATATCGGATAGAGACTTAAGCGGTCTGTTGCCAGGACCAGTTACTGCTCTTCCGCGTCTGCCGTTATCAATCAGTGCGTCAACTGCTTCTTGAAGCATTCTCTTTTCGTTTCTTGTAATGATTTCTGGTGCGTTTAGTTCAAGTAGTCTTCTAAGTCTGTTGTTTCTGTTGATAACTCTTCTATATAAATCGTTTAAATCGCTTGTCGCAAATCTACCGCCGTCTAGTTGAACCATAGGTCTTAAATCTGGTGGTATAACTGGAAGTGCTTCGATAACCATCCACTCAGGTCTGTTGCCTGATTGTCTGAATGATTCGATAGTTTCAAGCTTTCTTAAAACTTTAATCTTCTTTTGTGTGGATGCGCCTTCAAGCTCTTCTGTTAATTCTTGTGCTTCTTTATCTAGGTCTATGGCCTTAAGCAATTCAAGTATAGCTTCTGCACCCATCCTAGCATCGAATGAGCCGTAGCCAAACATATCTATAGCTTCTGAATATTCTTGTTCATTTAAGATTTGTTTATACTTTAAGCCAGTTTTGCCTGGATCCATAACTATATATGAAGCGAAGTAAACAACGTGTTCAAGCTCTTTTGGTGAAACGTCAAGTACTATGGCTATCCTTGAAGGTGTTCCTTTAAGGTACCAAATGTGTGTACATGGACTAGCAAGCTCTATGTGGCCCATCCTTTCACGTCTTACCTTAGCTCTTGTGATTTCAACGCCGCACTTATCGCATATCATGCCTTTGTATCTAATCTTGTTGTATTTACCGCAGTGACAAGTCCAGTCTTTTACAGGTCCAAATATCTTTTCACAGAACAAGCCTTCTGCTTCTGGCTTTAATGTTCTGTAATTTATTGTTTCTGGTTTTTTAACTTCTCCCTTAGACCACTCTCTGATGTCTTGGCTTGATGCAAGGCCTATTTGAATACTGTTAAATTTATTTAATTCGAACAAATTACCTTCCTCCTTGTCTTTCTACAAAGAACTATCGTCATCTAAGTCTAGGTCTTCATCAATCTCGTCGATGTCGCTGCCTATGTCTAGATCGTCGTCCATGTCCAAATCTTCTTCATCTATATCTTCGAAATCTTCGTCAATATCCTCTTCGATGTCTTCATCGTCATCTTCATCGTAGTCATCTTCATCCACATCATCTTCGTCGTAATCAATGTCATCTTCATCATCTGTGCCCTTGGATGATTCTTCGTCAAAGAAGTTTACAAATTCTTCATCTTCTTTATAATCAGTGTCCATGCTCTTGAAGTCGCCTGCAATGATTTCTCTTTCGTTCATGAAATCATCTTCATCATCAAGTTCCATCTCATTGTCGTCTTGGTCAAGGACCTTAACGTCAAGAAGTAAACTTTGAAGTTCCTTTACAAGTACCTTGAATGATTCAGGTATACCTGGTTCTGGAATGTTCTTTCCTTTAACAATGGCTTCGTATGTCTTAACACGGCCATTGATATCGTCGGACTTAACAGTTAATATCTCTTGAAGAACGTGACTTGCACCATAACCTTCAAGGGCCCAAACTTCCATTTCCCCGAATCTTTGTCCGCCAAATTGTGCCTTACCACCAAGTGGTTGTTGAGTAACTAGTGAGTAAGGTCCGATGCTTCTTGCGTGAATCTTTTCGTCAACTAAGTGGTGAAGCTTAAGCATATACATGTAACCAACTGTTACTGGATTGTCGAATAACTTTCCTGTTCTTCCGTCTCTTAGATAGATTTTACCGCTCTTAGGGTATCCTGCCTTGTCAAGCGCTTCAAGTATGTCGTTTTCGTTAGCACCGTCAAATACTGGTGTTGAAACGTACATACCAAGCTTTTTAGCCGCCATACCCAAGTGAACTTCAAGTACTTGTCCAAGGTTCATACGAGATGGTACACCCATTGGGTTTAGTAGGATTTGTAGTGGTGTGCCGTCTGGTAAGTATGGCATGTCCTCTTCAGGAAGTATTCTTGAAATAACACCCTTGTTACCGTGTCTACCGCACATCTTGTCACCAACAGAGATCTTTCTCTTTGTAGCGATATATACTCTGACCATCCTGTTTACGCCAGGTGATAGTTCATCAGCATTTTCTCTTGTAAATTCCTTAACGTCAACAACTATACCAGCTTCGCCGTGAGGCACCTTAAGAGATGTATCTCTTACTTCTCTTGATTTTTCTCCAAATATAGCTCTTAACAGTCTTTCTTCAGCAGGTAAATCCTTTTCTCCCTTAGGAGTAACCTTACCAACTAAGATGTCTCCAGCCTTAACTTCAGCTCCGATCCTTATGATACCGTCTTTGTCAAGGTTCTTAAGAAGCTCTTCACTTGTGTTTGGAATATCTCTAGTAATTTCTTCAGGTCCAAGCTTTGTATCTCTTGATTCTGATTCGTATTCTTCTATGTGAATAGATGTCAATACATCTTCATAAACAAGTCTTTCGTTGATTAGTATCGCGTCTTCATAGTTATAGCCTTCCCAAGTCATAAACGCTACTAAGATGTTCTTTCCTAGTGACATTTCACCAAGGTTAGTGCTTGGTCCGTCCGCAATTACATCGCCCTTCTTAACCTTTTCGCCCGCTTGTACTATAGGTCTTTGGTTAATAGTAGTGCCTTGGTTAGAGCTTGTAAATTTGATTAATTTATATGAATCAATGTTCTTGTCTTTATTTTCAATAACGATGCTCTTCGCATCAACTTTTTTAACAATACCGTCGTTTTTAGCGACAACACATACGCCTGAGTCCTTAGCAGCCTTATACTCAATACCAGTCGCAACGATAGGTGCTTCTGTCATAAGTAGTGGAACTGCTTGTCTTTGCATGTTTGAGCCCATTAGTGCACGGTTTGCGTCGTCGTTTTCCAAGAATGGTATCATCGCTGTACCAACTGAAACTATTTGTCTAGGTGAAACGTCCATGTAATCGATTTCTTCTTTTTTGAACATGTCCATCAAAGTATCGTTTTCAGCCTTACTTCTAGCAACAATGATGTCGTTTTTAAAGTAGCCTTTTTCGTCAATTGGCTCGTTAGCTTGAGCTATGATGCACTCATCTTCAACATCAGCGCTGATGTATTCAATCTCATCAGTAACTTTTCCTGTACCTTTTTCTACCTTTCTATAAGGAGCTTCGATAAAACCATATTCATTGATCCTTGCAAATGATGCAAGTGATGTGATAAGGCCGATGTTTGGTCCTTCTGGCGTTTCGATAGGGCACATTCTAGCGTATTGTGAGTTATGAATATCTCTTACTTCAAAGCCAGCTCTATCCCTTGAAAGTCCTCCAGGTCCTAAAGCAGACATTCTTCTCTTATGAGTTAACTCACTAAGAGGGTTAGTTTGGTCCATGAATTGAGAAAGTTGTGATGAACCGAAGAACTCCTTAAGTGAGGCAACTACTGGTCTTATGTTGATAAGACTTTGAGGAGTAGCAGCTTCAGGGTCTTGAGTAGTCATTCTTTCACGAATAACTCTCTCCATTCTGGAAAGACCGATTCTGAATTGATTTTGAAGTAATTCGCCAACGCTTCTTACACGTCTGTTACCTAGGTGGTCGATGTTGTCAAATTGACCAACGCCACGCATTAAGTTGAATTGGTAGTTGATAGCGCTGATTATGTCATCAATTTCAATTCTCTTTGGATATATTTCTTTAATATTTTCTATGATTAAGTTTTTAAGCTCTTCGTCGTCCTTAGCTTCGTCCATAAGTTCATGCATTAGTGGTGCATAAATCTTATCCTTAAGTCCAAGCTCTTCAAAATTAACCTTTGTATCAAAAGCTTCAGGATATACAAAGTTATTACCTACAACCCTGATCTCTTCACCATTATCCAAAACTATGTCAATGGTATTAACAAAGTTATCTTCAATCTTTTGCGCCATAGGTCTATCAAGATGAGTGCCCTTTTCATAGATTAATTCACCTGTGATAGGGTTCACCGCATCCATGGCAAGAGTGTGATTTTCTATCCTTCTTGCTATAGATAGCTTCTTGTTGAACTTATATCTTCCGACTTTAGCTAAGTCGTATCTCTTAGGGTCAAAGAATAGATTATTAAGTAGTGATTTAGCACTGTCTACGGCTTCTGGTTCGCCTGGTCTAAGTCTCTTGTAGATCTCAATCAAAGCCTCGTCTTGAGTCTTTGCAGTATCCTTTTCAAGAGTTGTTAGTAAATCATTAGTTTCACCTAATGTTTCAACAATTTCAAGATCAGAAACAACACCTAAAGCTCTAAGAAGTGATGTGATGATAACTTTTCTGTTCTTATCAATCTTTACATATAAAGCGCCACTCGCATCAGTTTCAAATTCAAGCCAAGCCCCACGGTTTGGTATGATAGTTGCGCTGTAATCAAGCTCACCATTCTTATTGATTTCCTTCTTGTAGTAGCAGCCTGGCGAACGAACGACTTGTGAAACAACAACCCTTTCTCCACCATTGATTATGAAAGTACCCTTATCAGTCATGATAGGTATGTCTCCCATAAATACTTCTTGCTCTTTAACCTCTCCAGTGTCTTTGTTAATTAGTCTAACCCTTGCTCTAAGAGGAGCACTGTAGTTTGTGTCCTTAATTCTGGACTCTTCTTCAGTATACTTTAGTTCCTTTCCTATAGTATAATTGACAAACTCCAATACTAAGCTACCACCATTGTCATCAATAGGTGATATGTCGTCAAAAGCTTCCTTTAAGCCGTCATGTAAAAACCAGTCAAACGATGCAGTTTGTACCTCAATAAAATTTGGCATCTCGCAAGCTTCTTTTATCCTAGAATAACTCATTCTAGTTCTTTTTCCGTTTTCAACAGGATGTAGCATCCAAATATTCACCCCTTATCAAAATAACCTACTATATGTCGTACCCTAAACTAAGATTTTGAGAATAAAAACCCATTTTAAATCCTAATTATGCAATTTATAATTATATAATAAGTCAAGACAAATGTCAAGCATTTTTTTGCAAATAATTAAAATATTTTTACAATTTTGCTAAAGCGTTTTTGCCTTGCTTATGGTTTTGCCAAAATCGAAGTAGGTGCAAAACGATTTACACGATTAACGAATCGCCCGTCATAAAGTAATCGCTCGTCATATGTCTACCTCCAGTCATATATCTACCTCCCGTCATATATCTATCGCGCGTCATATGGCAATCGCTCGGCATATGGCATCCATTTTCACAAGAAAAAAAGAACTATGGCAACGCGTCTCATAGTTCTCTTCCTATTATATATAAAATATATCTGCTAAGCATATATATCGCCTAGCAGATATCTTCTAAAATCTATTTACTTTTACCCTCATTAATTTTTCTCTTTACAAAGAATAGTCCGACTAGAACAAGTAGTGCTAAGATTATGGATAAAGTTTCTTCTTCAACACCAGTCTTTGGTATTAAGTGTTTTTCAGGTGGTGTTTCTTTTTCTTTTGGCTCGTCAGGTTTGTCCTTGTGCTTTGGTTTAGGCGGTTCCTTTTCTCTTTCTTCTTCAGGTGGTTCTTCAGTATTGATTATTGTGATGCCACTATGCATATCGCCTGAGTAGCTAACAGTAAATACTCTTTCGCCAATTGTGTATTGGCCCCCTGCTTCACCTATTTCCTTAACAGTGTATACGTGCTTATTGCCTTTAGCGTCTTCTAGATCAAGATCAGTAAAGGCGCCGCTCCAGCCATTAGCCTCACTAAGTGTGATAGTCTTACCTGTAGCAGCTCCGTCCATATATAATTCAGCTTGAACCGCTTCTGTCTCGCCACTTGTTTCCCAAGTTTTACTTACTCTTACTTCAGTCTTTTTCTTTGGCGGAATATTTTCTCTGTTTGTGATTATAAATGAGTGATCCATATCGCCAGCGTAGCTAACATCGTAGTCACTGCCTGATATGCTAATCATGCGCGATGCTTCGCCCACTTCTCTTACGCTGTACTCGTATTTAACGCCTTCCGCGTCATAAGCAAGTAAGTCTTCGAAGCGTCCCCTCCAGCCATTAGCCTTGCTAAGTGTAATCACATTTCCTGTTGCTCTTCCGTCTTTGTATAGCTCAACTTGAATTTCATCAACTGGTATTTCATTTGTGACGTCCCAAACTTTTACAACTCTTATGTTTCTTCTTTGAGGCTTCTTTGGCTCTTCTCTATTGATTATAGTGAAGCCACTATCCATATTGCCTCTGTATATAACTTCGTAGTATTCACCAGATATTTCTACAGTGTAGAACTTTTCGCCAATTTCTTTAACGCTATAGTCATAGATGTGTCCGCCATCAGAGGCTTTCTCTAAGTTCTTAAAGCTTCCGCTCCAGCCACTCGCTTCGCTTAAGACTAGAGTATTTCCAGTAGCTTCTCCGTCTCTATATAATTCTACTTCGATATGGCTAATAGGCTTCATGCCTCTTATCTCCCAAGCTTTTTCTACAAAGATGTCTCTGTATTCTTTATTTGGCTCTTCTGGTGGATAGTAGCTATTTGTGATAGTGTAGCCATCTTTTTCGTTTCCAGAATAGCTTACTTTAAATTCTTTGCCATCAAAATTGATTTTGCCATATGTTTCGCCAGCTTCTTTTATAGTGTAAGTAATTTCATTATCGTTTTTGTCTTTAATGTCAAGATCTTTAAAGCTGCCTTTCCATTCGTTTTCTGCGTTTAAAATTAATGTTTTTTTTGTATTTTCATTGTTTTTATATAATTCAACAGTGATTTCATTTGCAAAGGCTTTTTTGTCAGCTGTATCCCAAACTTTACTTACTTTGATTTCTTTTGTTTCTTTATCAGGTTCTTCAGGTGTGTTTGTGATAGTATAACCATCTTTTTCGTCTCCAGAATAGCTTACTTTAAATTCTTTGCCATCGAAAGTGATTTTGCCTTCTTTTTCGCCAGCTTCTTTTACTGTATATTTAATTTCTTTTTTATTGCTTTCAGATGGAAGATCTTTAAATTCATAGCTCCATTGGTTTTCTTCGTTAAGCTCAATGGTTTCCACTTCATATTTATTACTATCTCCCTCAATACTAGCCATCAATTTGACCTTTATAGAGCTTGGACGTTTTTCATCTTTATTGTTGTCATCATTCCATTCTTTTTTAACTTTTAATTCTGTAGTCTTATTATCAGTTCCAAATATAACTGTTCCGTTACTTCCTATACCAGCTCCTCTTGTTGCTGATTCATTGCCAGTTATATAGACCTTTGCAAGTGCATTTGTAAAGTTATTTGCTTTGTTTTTTGTATATAAATGAATATAATCATGATGTTGTTCAATTTCCACGAACGTTTCATAATTTTCTTCTGGTAATAATTTACCATTTTTTAAATCTATCCATTCATACAATGGTCCACCAAGCATTCGTTTTGAAAGCCAATAATTAGGGTTGCCAGCATGTGTAAGATATTCTTCTTCACTAGTATTACAGTAAATATACAAATCTTTTGATTTGTTTTCATACAAAGCAACACCATCATTAACATATATCGTAGTTTTTGATATAGGGCAAGCAGCGTACCCAGAGCCTTGGTAATCAGCTTTATTATTTGTTATTATAGCATTTGTTAAATATAAGTATCCATTCCCGCCATATTTGGAAGTAGCACCATTTACATAGATACCGCCGCCGCCAAAAGCCATATATGTTACTCCACTTCCATCCATTTTGTTATTGGTAATTTGGCCGCCACTAATAAAAGCTTTCGATGCTCCTCCTCTACCATATTTTGCCTGTATAAAAATTCCTCCGCCAGATGAACCTGCTGTATTACCATCAATTTTACCGCCATTCATATTTAAAGTGTTTCCAGCTCCTACTTGGTTGCTTCCCAAGCTAATACCTCCGCCTATTTCAGCCGCAAAATTATTCAATACTTTGGCTTCACTCGACATATTGATAGTTGACCCCTCGTTAGCTATTATGCCCCCGCCAGCAGAATAAACTTGTTTGCCATATGCATAATCAATAACTCGTTCCGATCTATTTTTTTGAACGATGCCGCCAGAGAAATTCATTGTAGATCCATATAAATAAATTCCTCCACCATATGTTGCTTGATTTTTTTCTACAGATCCTCCAGTCATATTGATAGTCGCATTAAATGCATTTATTGCTCCGCCTCGTGAAGCTGTGTTTTTAATATCCATTATCTTGTTATTTCTTAATACAGCACCTTCATTAATATTAAGTGTTGCATCTGATTTTACTTCAATTAATGACTTTCCAATGTTTTTATTTACATCATAATTACCATCTATAATAATATTTGATAGTGTAACAGTTTTTCCACTTGGAACGCTAAATAAAAATCCATTGTAATCAATGCTTCTAATTACTTTTGCATTTGTTCCAGATAATGAAATATCTCCTTCAATATATGTTTGACCAGTTACTATTATTTTTTCAATATTTTGATTTGCTGTAGCTAATGTCTTTGCTCTTGCAAATGTCTTTACAGGATTTTCTATAGATAGTCCGTCGTTGTCGTCATTACCTGATGTTCCATTTAGATAAATTGCTGTAGCGTTTGGATTACCCGCTGCTTCATTAACTTTTTCTTCGTTTATTTCTATTGATTCTTCAAAATTACTTTCCTTTACTCTTAGTGAATCTTCTTTTTCGCCTATTCTTGGTAATTCTAATACAGTTTTTTCTGAGTTTGTTTCTAAATACAAATCAAAATTTTCAGATTTCTCGTCAAAGCTTGATCCATCTTCTTTACTGTAATACTTCACTTCTAGCTCATTGCTTAATGTTTCAATGCCTTCGAATTTTAGATCTCCAAGGAAATCGGCTTTTTCTACTGAATAAGTGACTATCTTTTCCATAGTCTTTTCAGTTTCGCCTTTTATGTGAAGTGTATATGTGATATTTAGGTCCTTTACTTCTTCTGCCTTTTCTTTCGCAGAGCCTTCGCCTCCGCCTGATGGCAAGACTACTGCTTCTTCGCCTTCATCTGCAGCTGAATCAGCTTCATCATTTGTTTCTTCTGTTGGTTTTGCTTCGTCTACTGGCTTTGTTTCTTCAGATGAATTTTCTTCAGCTTCTGTTTCTTGACTTAAATCAACTACTGTCTCGTTATCTTTATTTGCATCTGCTTCGCCATCGGCCTCTTTATCACTAGCCTCTTCATCTGCCTTTTCACTTTCATTCTCAGCCTCATTATGCTTTTGATAAATTTCGTTTAAAGCACTCGCATCTCTTTCAAGCTCGAAACTTAAATTATATTTCGTTTCTTCGCCTTCTTCTGCGCGAACAAGCAAGTTTGTTGGCACTTGGCTTAGTACTAGCACCATCAAAATCAAACAAGCTAATATTTTCCTTCCTTTTTTCATGATTCCCCTTCTTTCATTAATTCTTATTACGATTTTCAAAATATATTAATCCGTAAACCGTGATATTTACTATGTTTCAACGATTATTTTGCATTATATAACGAATAAAATCATATGTCAAGTAAAAGTATCACATATATATAAATTTATTTATGTATATTTTATTTTATCTTTATAGAAGTGAGTATATAAGTGAAATGTATAAAATATTAATTTTTTGTAATATCTTTTGCCGTGCTAATGCTTTCACGAATATCAAAGTAGGCGCAAAACGATGGACGCGATTAAAGAATCACGCGGCGTAAAGCAATCGTCCGTCATATATCTACCTCTTGTCATATGTCTATCGCCCGGCATATGTCTACCTCCCATCATATGTCTATCGCTCGGCATATACCATCCATTTTCACAAGCAAAAAAGAACTATGGGCACGTCGCTCATAGTTCTCTTCCTATTATATATATAATTTATATACTATTTAATTTCTCCAGCAAGTTTTTTGATCTCGTCAACTTTTTCTAATCTTTCCCAAGGAAGATCTATATCGTCACGACCGAAGTGGCCGTAGTTAGTAATCTTGTGGAAAATTGGTTTTCTTAGGTCATAGTAGTCGATGATGAAGGCTGGACGAAGGTCGAATACTTTTTCAACTATCTCAAGTATCTTTGTCTCTTCGATCTTGCCTGTTCCAAATGTATCTACGTTTATGGATATCGGCTTTGCTATGCCTATTGCGTATGAAACTTGTATTTCGCATCTATCGCAAAGGCCTGCTGCTACTAAATTTTTCGCAACGTGTCTTACTGCGTATGAAGCGGATCTATCTACCTTTGTAGCGTCCTTTCCTGAGAAGGCTCCTCCGCCATGTCTGCAGTAGCCGCCGTATGTGTCAACGATAATCTTTCTACCTGTTAGACCTGTGTCTCCCTTTGGTCCGCCTATAACGAAACGTCCTGTTGGGTTCACGTAGATGATAGTTTCGTCATCAATTAGTTTTGGATCAACTACTGGTTTTATAACGTGTTCTATGATGTCCTTCTTAATCTTGTCAAGACTAACGCCTTCTTTATGTTGAGTAGAAACAACTATAGTGTGGACTCTCTTTGGCTTGTCTCCATCGTATTCGATAGTTACTTGTGTCTTTCCGTCTGGTCTTAAGTAGCTTAGTGTGCCGTCCTTACGCACTTCAGCTAGCCTTCTTGCTAGCTTATGTGATAAGTATATGGCTAGTGGCATATAAACTTCTGTCTCATTACAAGCGTAGCCAAACATCATACCTTGGTCGCCTGCACCTATTAAATCATATTTATCTTTTGATTTTTCTTTAGTCTCAAGCGCCTTGTCAACGCCTAGTGCTATATCCTTAGATTGTTCTTCGATCGATACAAGTACAGCGCAATTTTCTGCATCGAAACCGAATTTTCCTCTAGTGTAGCCTATGTCAGCTATAACCCTTCTAACTACCGCTTGTATATCAACGTAGCAGTTTGTTGTGATTTGTCCTGATACTAAAACGTAGCCAGTTGATGCAGTTGTTTCGATCGCGCATCTCGCCTCTGGATCTTTTTCTAGTATCTCATCCAAAATTGCATCTGATATTTGGTCGCAAACCTTGTCAGGATGACCTTCTGTAACCGATTCAGATGTAAATAGTTTTTTATACATAATCTTCCTCCTTATTAATTTTTATAAATTTTTCTAATATAAAGCCGCAAATATATTCTCGCGGCGCATCTTGTAAAATAAAAAAACCTTCATAGCTGAAGGTTCGTTCTTCTCATCTTTCAGCTGCGCTGTAGGATTTGGCACCTTGCTAGCAGGTTGCCGGACTTCATAGGGCCTATTCCCTCCGTCACTCTTTATGAGACTTATTAAGTTCACTAATCATTATATATATAATTTTCGTTTTTGTCAAGCCCTTCGCCTAATTATTTTCTTCCAAGGCAAAACGTTCTTTAACCTTCTTCTTCACATAGATATAAGTAAAGACGTAGACTATGGTAGTCAATAACCAGGACAATGGATATGAGATATACAAAATCCATTGCTCGTGATACTTTTGAAATACACTCATAATCCACAATATTCTAAAGCCGCAAATGCATACGACAGCTATGATCATAGGTGTTAATGAGTAACCCATCGCGCGTATTACACCTGAGTAAACGTCCATGATGCCGCAAAGTAAATATGTTGTCGATATGACACCTAGCCTTAGCATCGCGATCTCGATAACTTCTGGGTTTGGTGTATATAATTTTAGTAAGAAATTACCTGCTAGATAAGCGCCTATGCCTAGGACTAGACCCACGACTGACACCATGACGATGGTTGTCTTAAGTATCTCGTCAACTCTGTCAAGCTTTTTTGCACCCATATTTTGCGAGGCAAATGATAGTGAGGCTTGGTAAATGGCATCCATCGCCATAAAGACGAAGCCTTCGATGTTGCCAGCTGCAGTGTTTGCAGCGACAACAAGCTTACCGAAGGAGTTGATTGAGGATTGTATAAGCATATTGGATATACTAAATAGTGCCCCTGTAAAGCCTGATGGCAATCCTATCCTAAGCATTTCGCCAAACTTTTTCCAATCCATCTTTAATTTATCTAGCTTTAAGTTCAAGTAGCCGTCGCTCTTCATCAAGCACAAAACTATTAGCACGGCTGAGAAAGCTTCTGAGATGATGGTAGCAAGAGCAACTCCGTCAACTGTCTTCTTTAAAACTATTACAAAGTATAAATTTAAAACTATGTTCATAACGCCTGAGATGGCTAAATAGTAAAGCGGCCTCTTTGTGTCGCCTGCTGCTCTAAGTATCGAGGCGCCGAAGTTATATATCATAAATCCCGGCATGCCCATGAAGTAGATCTGCATATAAAGTGTCGCTAGATCAATGACTTCCTCGGGTGTTTGCATCAGTTCAAGCATTGGCCTTGCTGAAAAGTAGCCGACGGCTATCATGATGAAGCCGCCAAGTAAACCCGATAGCATCGACGTATGAAGCGTATCTTGCGCGTCCTTGTATGAGCCCTTACCTATCGCCTGACCCATAAGCACGCTCGCGCCTATCGATATACCGATGAATAAATTGATGAGTAGGTTAATCAATGCGCCGGTCGATCCAACTGCGGCAAGTGCAGCGTCCCCTGCGTAACGTCCGACAACTATAACATCGGCGGCGTTAAAGAATAGCTGCAAGGTGCTCGATAGCATCAAGGGTATCGAAAACTTTATTAACTTTGGAAGGAGTTTTCCCTCCGTCATATTTATTTCATAATTCTTTGACATAAGTACCTCTTTTCTTTTATATCAATCAATTTTACTACAATCGAAATAATTTTTCAAGGCTTTTTGCAAAATTAACTACTAAATCCTTTATTTTTTCATCAAAATGTGTTATAGTATATGAATATAATATGGAAGGTGATTTAATGAATAAAAAAGTTTACGTCTCAGGTCATAAGGTACCTGATACGGATTCAATCGCGAGTGCTATCTCCTACGCTTACCTTGTCAATAGTCTTGGCAAATACGATGCAAAAGCAGTTAGGCTCGGCGATTTAAATAAGGAAACAAAATTCGTTTTAAAGCACTTTGGCGTAGACGAGCCAAAGCTATTAACAACGATGAAGATAAAATTAAAGGATGTTGATCTTGATGACGCCGTGCTTATAGACGAGGACGCCTCTCTATACGAAGCGATTAACTTACTTCGCGAGAAGAATGCTTATGTACTCATAGTCATTGACAAGGCCGGAAAGATGAGTGGCATCATAGGTCTTAAGGATATCACAGAGATTTATACAAACATCTTTGACGACACAATCCTTAGCAAGGCTGATACGCCATTTAAAAATGTTGTTGAGGTCTTAAAGGGTACCGTCATTAACGATGGCTACAGAAAGCCTCTTGGCCGCATGGCGATATACGCTATGGACCCAAAGATGATTGAGGATCGTATCGAAGCAGACGATGTCGTTATACTCGGCGACAGAGAGGACGCTCAAGAAGACGCGATCAAGAGAAACGTTTCTTGCATGATAGTGACTGGTGGCTTCGACATAAGCGAGAAAATCTTAAATTTGGCGAAGGAAAAAGGCATCAGCATCATATCGACTGAGTACGACTCCTTCATGGCATCGAGGGTACTTCCACTGAGCGTGCCCGTGTCGTACGCGATGACAAAGGATGGCATCAAGACCTTCCACATACAAGATTTTGTTTCGGACGTCAAGGCCGAGATGAACAAAAACAGGTTCCGCTGCTTCCCAGTCCTTGATAACGACGGCAACGTCATAAACACAGTCAGCCGTTATCACTTGCTTGACGATAAGAAGAAAAACATCATCCTAGTCGATCACAACGAAAGAACTCAATCCGTCGACGACATTGAAGAGGCTGAAATCCTTGAAATCATCGACCACCACAGAGTTGCCAACGTCGAGACAAAGCTGCCACTATACTTTAGGAACGAGCCATTGGGCTCGACAGCTACCATCATCACAAAGATGTTTATTGAGAATGGCATAGTAATTCCAAAGCATATAGCTGGGCTATTAATCTCAGCCATCATCTCAGACACACTTTTATTAAAATCTCCAACAAGCACGAGGACAGACGCGAAAATGATAGACTTTCTTGCGCCAATAGCTAGCATCGATCCAGATGTCTACGCTATAGATATGTTTACTGAAGCGGCAAGCATCAAGGACGTAGCGAGTGAAGACCTACTAAAGATGGATGTGAAGTCATTTAATATCGCGAAGAAAAAGATACGCGTCGCTCAAGTCATGACCATGGATATGGATGAAGTGAAAAAGAGAAAAGATGATTTACTAAATCTGATGAAAGAAACGATAGAAAAGAATCAAGAAGACACATTCGTACTGATGATAACTGATATACTTAAAGAGTATTCACTAGTTTTAGTGCAAGGCTCGTACAAAGAAAGCATCGCCTCAGCCTTCGATAAAGAGCTTGTAGATAACGAGTTTACAGTCGATGGACTTCTTTCAAGAAAAAAACAAATGATACCCGCTATATCAAAAAAGATAGAGACTTTATAGTCCCTATCTTTTTTTGCTATCTTTCAGTTTCAATACTATCTTATGATCAATTTCATCTATCTTAAGTGGTCCAAAAGACCTCGAGTCAGTACTTATAGCCCTATTGTCACCCATTAAAAAGACCTCATCATCAGCAAGCGTCCAGCCATTGTCCCTATCTACCCAAGAAAAATCATTCATATATTTATCTTCAAGATAAGTCTCGTAAATTCTCTTGCCATTTATCAAAAGTCCTTCTTTTCTTGTCACTTCAACATGTTCACCTGGCAGACCCACTACCCTTTTAATCATGTCAATGCCTAGGGCTTCAGACCTTGCTCCGACAATATCGCCTCTTTTAATATCACTGAATAAAGGCTTTTTAATCGCAAGAAATTTATCCCCATCATTTGCCACAGGCGCCATGCTATCACCAGTAACATTTACTATATTTAAAAATAAAAGAGTAAATATATTTATGGCTAATAGCAGAGCGATGATTATAATTGGAAGAGTTTTCTTTTTTTTCATATATAAAATCCCCCGTTCACACGAAGCACTTCGCCCGTAATGAATTTTGCGTCCTGTGATGCTAAGAAAACTGCCGCCTTCGCCGCGTCCTCTGCCGTTCCGATGGCCTCAAGCGGCGTTTCATCACGAAGCATATCTATTTCAGCCTCTGAATACACCTTCATCATGTCCGTTGCTATGCAGCCTAGGCTTATGGCGTTCACTCTCACGCCCGATGGTGCTGCTTCCTTCGCGACCGCCTTAGTAAAAGCGATGACAGCTCCCTTCGATGCGCTATAAACAGTCTCCATCGCGGCTCCCGTCTCGCCCCACATGCTCGTTACGTTAATTATGCATCCTGCGCCCTCATGTATCATCGGCTTAATAAAAGCCTTAGTCATGTTGAAGACGCCCTTCATATTCGTGTTAAATACATAATCATATTCCTCTTCGCTCGTTTCTTGCACAAGCTTAGTCAAAGCCACGCCCGCATTATTCACAAGCACATCAATTCTTTTATATCTTTTAAATATTTCTTCCTTTAATTTACAAACTTCATCATAATTTGAAACGTCTGCCCCATAAACAAAGCCGTTAGAATATTTTTTAACCTCATCTAAAATTTTCATCGCTTCATCACCATGCTCATGGTAATTGATGCAGACATCGTATCCTTTTTTGGCAAACTCAATCGCTATGGCCCTGCCAATTCCTCGCGAAGCGCCACTTACAAGAGCTAACATATATAAACCCCCTTCATGTAAATATTATAACACAAACTTGCAATTTTAGCCATCATATGCTAAACTAATCTTGGTGATAAAATGAGAATGAGAAAAAAATGGTGGGCGCTGCCTGAACTTAAAGAGAGCCCCATCTTTAGATACAGACCCATGGAGAACAATGGCAAATGGCATGAGGACTTCGGCAATGATAGTCCCATCTACCTAGAACTTGGCTCGGGCATGGGCAGCTTTATAAATTATTTGAAAAATACATTTAAGGAGAAAAATTTCGTCGGCATCGATATGGAAGAGGGCTGCCTCGTTTATGCAAAGCGCATGCTTGAAGAAGAGGACACGTCGAACGTAAGGCTGGTGCTTGCAGACATCAGAAACGTCGATGAGTACTTTGCTGATAATGAGGTCGAAGAAATTTATATAAACTTCCCGAACCCATGGCCAAAAAATAAACAGCACAAAAGAAGATTAACTTACCCCGATCAACTGAAGATGTATAAAAAAATTCTTAAGCGCGATGGGACTATTAGGCTCAAGACCGACGATTATGGTCTTTATGAAGCGTCGCTAAAATATTTTGAAAACGAAGGCTTCGAGATACTTTTCAAGACGGACGATTTGATGATAGATGAGTTCCAAGACGACTTTATCAGCGAGTACGAGACAAAGTGGCGCTCTCAAGACGTCAAGATCAAGGCAATACTCGTAAGGAATGTGAAATAAGATGAAAAAGAAAATTTTATTAACACTTTTTATTATTATGTCAATGACTGTGTTTGTAACGTGTAAGGCGAAAAACGATGCAAATTTACAAAACGAGGCAAAAGTAAATGACGAAGCAAAAGTAAATGACAAGGCAAAAGTAAATGGCGAAGCAAAAGTAAATGACAAGGCAAAGCCGATAGAGGAGAAAAAACTCATAGAGAAGACAAAAGAGGAAAAGATATTAGAAAAGATGTCCTTAGATGAAAAGATTGGCCAGATATTTATCGCGCGCTGCCCCGAGAAAGATGCAGCAGCACTCGCTAAGAAGCATCACTTAGGCGGCTATATATTATTTGGAAGAGATTTTAAAGGCAAAACGAAAGACGTAGTAGTAAAAAATATACAAAGCTATCAAAATGCTTTGGCGATCCCTATGTTCATAGCTGTGGACGAAGAAGGCGGCACAGTAAATCGTGTGAGCACAAACAAGAATTTCCGTAAATATCCATTCGCCTCGCCGCAGTATTTGTATAAGCATGGCGGCATGGAGCGAATTAAAAAAGACGCGAAAGAAAAATCAGAGCTATTAAAAAGCATTGGCATCAATCTAAATTTTGCGCCAGTCGCAGATATTTCCACGAATAAAAATGACTTTATATACAAAAGAAGCTTCGCGAAGAGCCCAGCCGAAACCGCAGAATATGTAAAAAGCGTTGTTAGTGTGATGAACGAAGCGCACATGGGCAGCGTCCTAAAACATTTCCCAGGCTATGGCAATAACAAGGACACCCACACAGACCTTGTTCATGACAAAAGACCAGTGGAAAAATTTAAGAGCGAAGACTTTCTTCCATTCAAGGCAGGGATTGACGCCAAGGCATCGATGGTACTTGTCTCACACAATATAGTAGAGGCCATGGATAAGAATGCGCCCGCATCCATATCCCCAGCAGTTCATAAAATTTTAAGAGATGAACTAGCCTTTGATGGCGTCATCATCACAGATGATTTGGCAATGCAAGGCGTGAAGAAGTTTGTAGACAAGAAGAATGCCGCAGTACTTGCACTTAAGGCAGGCGCCGACATGCTTTGCTCAACAGACTTTATTAATGACATAGCAGCTGTTAAGGCAGCAGTGGCAAATGGCGAGATCAAAGAAACAGATATCGACGAACACGTTTTGCGCGTATTAAGAGCAAAAATAAATTTAGGAATAATTAAATAAATGCATATGAAAACGGACTGAGATGAACCCAGTCCGTTTTTCTTACGCTAAATATTTTTTTACATCAGGACCCACAGCCACGAAAGAGCCATCGTCCTTGATAAGTATCGGTCTCTTCACAAGCATGCCATTAGTCGATAAAAGCTTGTATTTTTCATCCTCACTCATATCAGCCAGCTTGTCCTTGAGATTCATGTCCCTATAAACAAGACCCGAAGTGTTGAAGAAACGCTTGATGTCAAGATCCGACGCCTTGTGCCACGCCTTTAGTTCCTTCACAGTCGGAACATCCTTGTCAATCTCCCTGTAAGTGTATTTTATATTCTTTTCATCAAGCATCTTTTCAATGCCCTTGCATGTAGTGCATTTTTTGTATCCAATAAGAATCATATTGCCCTCCTATTCCATAAGCTTCTTGCCAATATCATAAGCCTTAGCAAGCTTTTCGCCTAACAAATTATAAGTGTTTTCGCAAGCGTTGTAAAAAATGAGATTCATCTTAGCTGTATCAATAGAGCCATCTTCACGAAGATATTTCTCATCAATAGAAATATTTTTAATCTCGCCGATAAGGTTCTCACTCACTTCATCGTAGTCAATAAGCTCGCACTCAATAGTCATAGGTAGATTAGTGATGACAGGCGCATTCACAAACTCAGACTTAGCCGTTTCAAAAGAAGTTTTCGCAAGCTTGTTTTGAACCTTGTTTCCGCTAGTCATGCCAACGTAGTCCGCATCGACCATGTGAGCCTCATCCGCAAAAGACACAGTGAAAGCCTTTTCACGCATAGCATTGATTATGGTCCTCTTGCCCTTGCCAATGTAAATGGAAACCTTAGTAAAATCGCCCAAAGTACCATAAGCCGCATTCATGGCGTTCGCAGAGCCGTCTTCGTTGTAAGTCGCTACAAGCAAGACAGGAAGCGGCATGAAATATGGTTTAACACCCAAGTTTTTCCTCATAATATCAACTCCTTAGTAAATATATACCCAAAATAATCTAAGCCTTAATACATAATTATTCGCTCGCCTCGAGCAATTCTTTCGTCTTGCTCCTTGACAATTTTCATGTACTCATCAAATAAATACTTAGGCGTGTCCTTCGTCAAAACGATGCATTCATAACCGAGTTCAGTCTTTGCTTTTTTCTTTGTTAGATATGATAAATATTTAGGATCAAGCACATTATCATCTCCTTAAAATTACAATTCATTCGCCCAAGTAGGGCAAAATATCATTTCGTGTAAAAATGTACAATAACAGACGATTTCAATCCACGCGCCCGTATGGGGCGCGACAAAAGCAAAAGACTGAATAAAGATAAACTTGAAGTAATTTCAATCCACGCGCCCGTATGGGGCGCGACTGACGAAGATTTAAAAGGAGAGGATATTGATGGATAAGATTTCAATCCACGCGCCCGTATGGGGCGCGACCAGCGGTATAGTACCATTTGATAATCTTGTATTTATTTCAATCCACGCGCCCATGAAGGGCGCGACTAAATAATGACACCTACAGTTTTACTTGAAGCTATATTTCAATCCACGCGCCCGTATGGGGCGCGACCAGCGGTATAGTACCATTTGATAATCTTGTATTTATTTCAATCCA